>DUPM01000122.1 GCA_012838315.1 Clostridiaceae bacterium | reverse complement strand
GTTCTCACTCGTTTCAGGTACTATTTCGACTATTGAGTCGCTAAAATTGAATTTAACCGTGTGTGTAATCGGTTTAAATGTTACAGATATTGTGTAATCGGCTTGGGCATTGTATATACTATAGCGCGCCTGGCCGTCAACGTAATATACTTTAACCTCTTCCGGTTGTTTGCCCAACTCAGTGCGATAAACTTTATCTATTTCCCAGTTTTCGGCAGGATTTATTCCAACCGTTATCAATCTGTTATTGAAATGATTAACCGTAACGCTTTCCTTGCCTAAATCATCCCCTGAAAAAACGACTTCTCCACTGCCTTGAGTGACTTTACTTACCGTGTAAGTTTTTAACTCCAGCTCTACATCCACAGAGGCATCGTCGCCAGAATTAACGGTGATCTCCTGGCTCCAAGACTCATAGCCATTGGCATCAACGCTTACGGTATAAGTCTGACCAGCGAAAAGATTGTCGACTGGAATACTACTCCTGTAAAAAAAATAAATTGGGCCTCGACTATCGTATCCTGATGTAGAGTATGAACCCACTACACTAATATTATTTTCGTCTGCATCTTTAAAATTGAAATTTACTGTTTTTCTTGTCAACGCTTCAAGGTCATTATCCCTATATACATTGTGACTACTATTGGAAAATTGTATGGGATTTGTTGGTAGATAGTCTTCAAATCCGATGTTACTCGTGATTTTGAGGTAATATGAACGATTTGAATCAACAAAATTAGCAAATACTGCTTCGTTGTTATTTTTGTTAAAATTGACAGTTTGGGTATACATATCATTCTCAGAGTCTGTCAAGGTCACCTTTATGCCATCCTTCAATTCCGAAACTATACTCCAATTATTCTGAGATAGAAATATCTGCACTTTAAATGAAGACATTACCGTAGATGGTTGTTCCATAAAGGTTGCTTCAACATTATGTTCAGCGCTGACATTTTCGAATGTGTGTTCATATACCGGAAGCCCAACCGCTTCAGTAACACTCGCACCATCGATATTCAGAGTTTCAATTCGGTATCCTTCATTGGCTTCAATAGAAACCGTCACATCTTCTCCATACGGCACAGGATTGTCCTCAGGGTCTAGAGTGATACTGCCATTTTTGACGTCTCCGATCGTAATCTCAAACGTCTTTCGTGACAGTATGCGCTCACCGATATCTAAGTTAGAAGTAATGACAACGCTATCGATCGTCAGCGTCTCATAATCATCTACAGTCGGATCAATATCTATCGTATAGGTTCTGCCCAGATCAAGTTGCAACGAAAATGAACCATCAGTCACATCAACCTCAACTGAACCAGAAGCACTATCGACTCCGGAGTATATAACAGTCGCATCTCCGTTATACGCCGTTATTCCGTCATCAATGAGCAGCTTTCCGGTCACAGTGGTTGTTCTGCGAGTTAACTCGCTTAGCAAAATAGAGGTTCCATCACTGTCAACCGTAAATGTCTCAAGCTCATAGTCTTCGTAATACGTCATCCCTGTAACAGAAAGCGTATATGTCTTTTCGTCATCTAAACCCTCGAAGGTTGCTTGATTATCGTCAGGAGTTACGGTGAGGGTATCTGCCGCATTGGCATTATTCGTTAATGTGACTTGAACGCTTCCCGCAATGCCACTCGGCAAATTAACGGTATACGTTTCTACCGGTGCCGCTGAGACCACCAAGGCTAAGTCGTTGAAGAAAAATGTCATCAACATAGCCATTGCTAATAATGCAGCCACCCTCTTCAGTAAAAGATTCTGTCTCTTCTTCATAACACTCTGATTCATCTTCATAATCTTCCCCCACTGCGTTTCTGATAGAAATAATACGCGATTTGATAGTTTTACTCTGTACTCTTCCGTTCTTTTATATTTATGTTTATCTATATGTCGTCAACTGCTCATTGAATTCTCTCCTGTGTGTGCACCTCAAGAATCGACCTTGTAATGTGAAAATTGCTCGATTGTACTAGATTATCTCCTTCAGATAATTCGTCCTGTGGTAATATGGTCGTCATGTTCGTTGTGTCCATCTCTTCCGGAGATAGTAGAGTCGTCATATCTGCTGTGCTAAGTATCGTCTCCGGTTGCCCGATTTCGTTATCCGTTATTGCTGAATCAACGGTCAACAACGTCGTTAAATCGGCACGGGCTCCACTTACGCCCAACAGCGCAGTCTCATTAGCTGCGGTAAAACTACCTGCGGCATAGGGGTTTGTCGAGTTGGTCGAGGTGGTACTTTCTGTATCTTGCGCCAAAGCGCCCGGCCTCTGATGAGATGTTTTGGCCGTAACGCCAAGTTTCTGACTTTTGAAACTATATGTAATCGGACTGGCTGCTCCCCCCGAAACTGAAGCAGAAGAGTGCTTAATCTCCCTGATCTGCTTTGCGGCCGTTCGCCCGCTAAGCTCACCGATTGCAGCCATAACTCCAAAACGAAAGAAGGTAATCACAGCCATAATCAAGAAGATGCCACCCACCGAAAAAAATATAATCGACAGTGTTTGCCAAGTTTGCGCGCTCGTGTTACCCACCCCCTTTATTATTCTGAATATGCATTATTAATGGCGCTTTGAGCGGTCTCCAGGCGACTTACTAACGTCGCTTTCAGCGCATCTGCTTTGTCGGATGTAACCGATACTGAAACAAGACCTTGCTTTGCATTCTCAAATGCCTCTTGAATGCTTGTCTGCGTTATTCCATCTGCCTTAAACTTGCGTGCGTAATTCTCAATAGAGTAAATTGCAAGTTTATATACCTCAAGAAGTACAATCTCATTTTCATCGGGGTCGCTTTTTATCATTTCAAGCAACTGAACCATGTTGTTGAAGTATGGGGCATATTTGCCGCTATCCGATGCCTCTTGAACGTTAATGACAATATCGCGGTTAAACATTCCGATATCTCGATATATTGATGCCATTTGGCGATAATCGCTGTTATTGGAATCAAAACGCAAAGCATCTTCAAACCATTGAATCGAACTCTTCATGCGCGTAATCTGATTATCCGTCGCATCACTTTTTCCATAATCATAGTAGTACCAGTACAGCTTACCAATTTCAAATGCAAGATCTGCGTAATCCGAGGACTCCCTGAGTCCTGAAAGATTTGCACGCAGCACCTTCGTCAAATTCTCCTCCTCTTGGACTGAAAAAACAGCATCCGCCTTATATGCCCCGACGAGTCCGCGAAACGCGTCCGCGGCAGACGGCTTGATCTCAATGGCAGATATGTATAGGCGCTCAATCTCTGCCTCGGATGTCGTTTTCTCCGCAAGCTGAATGAGATTGTCATAATCCAAATTGTTCGTATGCGCTCTCAGTCCCAAGCTAAAGAACCCCGCTCCAATGAAAAGTATCGCAAAGGCTGTTAGAAAAGACTGAACGAAAATTTTCTTTTTTTGCCTGTCTCTGTACGCGTCATCGAAGGTCTCATATCTTTCCAGTGCGTAAATAAGTTCTGCACAAGACTGATAGCGATCCACGGGGTTCAGCTGCGTGCACTTTTGGATAATCCGTTCAAACCCCCCTGAGAGATTCGGGTTCCATTGCCTGATCGGATAGAGTTCATACGGGGGCTCGCAAGGATTGCGGCCCGTAACGAGATGGTATAAGGTCACACCCAAGCAATATATATCGGTTCGGACATCCGTCTGTCCTTTGCCTCCGAATTGCTCGGGCGCCGCGTATCCCTTCGTTCCTAAACTGACCGTGTCCTCTATCTTTTGGTCTTTGTATTCCCTTGCAATACCAAAATCCAATAACTTAATATTTCCGCTCGGCTGCAAGACAACATTTGCCGGCTTCATATCTCGATAAATAATCGGAGGATTACTACTGTGAAGATAGTTCAAAACTCCGCACAATTGTTTGGCCCAATCGATGACCTGCTCCTGAGATTGAGCTCCGTAGAGATTGAGTACTTTATCGAGCGACTCGCCCTCAACGTAGTCCATTACGACATATATTTTCTGAGAATCTTCGATGATATCTACAATTCTCGGCAGTGACGGATGGTCAAGACGCTTGAGCATATTGGCTTCTGCCATTGCACTCTGAACGACATGCACGTTATTGCGATCACGATCATTCTTGGTCACTTCTTTAATCGCCCACTGCTTGTTCAAACGCCTGTCCATGGCAAGATAAACCTTCGACATTCCGCCCTGGCCGATCATTTTGAGAATTTCATATTTATCGTCAATTACCTTGTTGATGGCAGTCAAATTACCCTTCCCCTCTCACGAAACCAAAATTGCCAAAGCGGTAATATTGTCCCGCTCCCCACGTTGCTTATTCAACTCAACCAATTCTATCAAAGCATTTTTCATGCTTGCCTCTTCCCTGATAATAGCGGGATTCAAATGCGATGTGATCTCATCGAGAGAAATTTCATGACGAAATCCATCGGAACACAAAAGAAACAAGTCTCCGACACTAAAATCTCCATACAAAAAATCAGGAACTAGCGTCGGAGAAGCGCCAACGCACTGTAAAAGAACATTGCGACGAGGATCTGATTCTGCCTGCTCGACCGTCAACCGACCTTTCTTAATTTCTTCATTGACGACGGTTTGGTCATCGGTCAACTGTTGAACCGATTGATTGATGCAGTACACTCGCGAATCGCCGACGTGTCCGATGAAAAATTTGCCGGATTCAAGCATTAACAATACCGTGGCGGTGGTGCCCAAAACAATGCTATTTATAGCGCCGTAATCAGCGATTATTCGGTTCTGTGTTCTAATAATATCTGCCCAATTCTCGAATGTTTTGTCATGCAGATCTGGGTCAAAAATCAGTGCAGGAAAATCCGTCTCAAACCATTCCGCAAAAGCCTTCGTAACATTAGCGCTGGCCAACTCGCCTTTCTGTAATCCGCCCATTCCGTCACAAACGACTGCAAACACCACTTCTCCGATTGCTGTTTCCGCGACCTGGATACAAAGGCTGTCTTCATTAATTTTTTTATGGATTCCGACATCCGTGTGGTAGGCGGTAAAGGAATGCATGCGTATGAGTCCTTTCAGATACCCGTCCGTGAGAATGAACACAACGATAATCCAGCTGACACAAAACAGATCCATTCTTGAGTAAAAGTGTTCTTGTCTGCCATAATTATGACTGTTAATATTTCTTTGACATGATATGACATTTACCCGCATTTGGCAAGCATCTATACATTAAGTAATAGAAATGAATTAATTATCACATCACATCGATATTCAAGTGTCCTCGTCTTCGTGCTCAGAAGCCCCGGGCGCTTTTATACGTCGCTGTACATTTCTTGTGTTGGCTCATTTTCTATTCTGCTTGCATTCATTGTCCACAGACATTTGCCTTCCGCCGGCTATCTTTTTATCCATCGAAATACAAGCGACGACACAAAACCAAGAGTAACCGGAAGTATCAGATTCAAAATAAAGTAAAATGAAAAGGTTCCGGATAGAATTTGTAACAATTCCGGAAATGCTTCTGATGCGGAAGAATATTGTGCATCGTTCAGTTCCTTAAATGTTGCTGCAAATAATTGATAATAACAGAACGCAACCGACCCCATTAGCAATATTGCACTCAAGATCGATGTCGTTAAAAATCCTTTCACGTCCATTCGTTCCGTGTTACGTTCGTATGTAGCGTACACCGAATTCACAACCAAGCCGGCGGCCAGTGTGCCAAAGATCCACGGAAATGGGAATAAACACAAAACAAATACCAGGACCAGCGACGTCAAAAGTCCTGCCACCACTGCCGCCAAGAGCCCACTGGTGAATCGTGATTTACCCACGGGTACTTCTGCGGACAAATCGAGTGTGCCGGACAATTTCTGAGTGCTTTGGCTGATTAATTTAGCTTTGCAAGCGTCGCACATAAACGCACGAACCCCACCCACCTCGCGCACAGAGACTTGATCATCTCGAAGTCCACAAACGAAGCATCCGCTAAAAACACCATGATTCTTGGCCCATTTCTCCATGCATTGGATTGCGCGGTTGAGCACTTCGATCCACTCGTCTCGAATATGTAGAATTGTGCTTACATAATGCGAATCAAAATGAACCTCATCCTCCGTAATGGAGAGTTCATCTCTCAGCACTGTGCGTAATGCATCCCTTTTCTCATCCCGAACGTTAACGGCACCCATACTGAGCGCAAACATGTTCTTATCCGGGAAATACTCCAACATGAATAAGCGGTTGGATAACTTGGAGGAGAAATAATTCTCCCCATTTTCATTAAAGCCGGTCATACTAACAACATCAAAAGCAATATCTGTCATATTGCGGTATCCTCCTATAATTTTAGGGCAAATTTGTAAATCCTTGGTCAATCCCAACACAAAACGAAAAATGTATCACTATGACATCGAAAGACTTCTTCTCAACTCTCGAAAAACAATGCATGTCGTGCCATCAAAAAATTCAACTAAGAACCAATCGGGTGCTCCGTCAACTCTGTTGCTGAAGAGGAAATAATCGACTCACCCTTTTCGATATCTTTTACGTCAGCTAATTCTTTCTTACTGCCCGAAATCAAGGTAAATAGACACAACAAAATTAAACCAATCGAAATCAGCTTTTTCATATATATAATTCTCCTATATGTGTAATCAAAAAATAGAAAAGAAAACCCCCGCAAGCGAGACGAAACGTTTAGCTCTCAGAAAACTTTAACATTTTTTTGGAAATCGTCAACTCAAGGGAATATATACGACGTACTATTCAATCGTATTCTATTGGAAACCACTTCGCATACGCACCGGGCTTGGCTGTAACCTGACGAATCAGACGACGAAATCCGGCTTTCCCATCGACATGCTTTCCTACCGGCGCGTAGAGTTTTCGGCTTGCGGCCTTCCGAAACTTCTGTATCGCTCCGGCATCTAAGTAATAGAGTGTATCGGCGGGCAACAAAGCGCCCGAAACTTCCGGAGCATTCAACGGCTTGCCGATTTGATTGATGCCCGGGACACACTCGATATACGGCGTGCCGATAATCAATGCGTCACCGGTGTGACGCGGCAAACCACGCCACCACCAGCTTCGAGTATCTTGTTGACTTCCAAGGATGATCTCCGCGTAGAACGGTCGCACTTTTTTCGCGATTTCTCGAAAAAGACGATGCAACACTATACGCCAATTCTCTTTTGCATAGACTGAGCTCGGAACCAATATCTCCAGTCGATTGCATCGAAAACCGTTGGTTGATGCCGGCATACCGCTCGCGTTGGACACAAAGACATACTTTATCGGGTGCTTGCCATGCCAGACAACGCCCGCCTCATTCGTCAGAAAATCTACAAAATGCGCTCGACCGGTCTCCTCAAACTTATATTGAGGCGGTTCGATTAATCCATACCTACGCGGCATAGCGTGTGGCAACTCTTGCTCGAAAACATCCAAAATCAAATCATACATACCCGATAGTGACGTCTTTGGGTCCATATACCAGACCATGGAAATGTTGGGTTCTCCCTTATCAATGGGATAAATCATGGACCGTTTCTCACTCGCTGACAAATAGAGTGCACCGCTGTTCGGATACTCGAGGATGCCCTGTGCCTGTCTTGCAAGCCTGCGAAGCGCCTGCTCAATATTCTTGAACTCCGGGTCTTCAACACACGTTTTCGAAAAAATAAAAATCGTCAGAAACCGAATGCCGCTCAGCGTCAAAAGAACTTGGGATGGGATATCCTCCGGAATCGTCACGCGATTGTATACCGCCTGTCCGATACACGCAGCGGTCAAGATATCTTTTGCTTGCTCAACCGGCAGGCGTGTCCAAAGTCGATACTCGTTGCTCATCATTCGCTCCTCAGATAGTCCTTCTCTTTTCGCCTTACCAGACTCATGACCGAGAAGTCATCCCCTCGCCCACTCTTCATCGGAGACTCGTAAATCCTTGACACAACGCAAATAGTATTGCCCGCCCAACGGGCAGCCGTAAAGGCATTTTTCAATCGAAACCAACTTCTTGAAAAACGATTTTCTCGGGAAAAAAATCGTATAGCGCTTCTTAATCACAGAAAACCCCGC
>DUPM01000015.1 GCA_012838315.1 Clostridiaceae bacterium | reverse complement strand
GGCGGGTATGTGCGGAAAAGTGAGTATCCCAGAATATATCCGCAATGACTGAAGAATTGTAGAAAGGTAAATACCTTTATTTAGCGCTCCATCACTTTCAGCTTTTCACGGAAATAAGTGAAGAGCCTCAGATTTAAGGGGCTTGACTTCTCGTCGGAGCGAAACTATAATCCGAAGAGAATAATCAAAAGAATGGAGGCGAATGGTTTGTATAACAATATTACAATACGGCGTACCAAGTCACATCCCATCGGCGCAAAAGCCTATGCACTTCAACGCACACACAGCCACGCCTCTTCTTTGAAGGTCTTTTGATTGCATTATTGCTCAAGAAGAAACTTCAACCCGGAAGGCTATGTCTCCCGGTTTTTTTATTTGGCGTAAGTTATAAGAGGAATAATTCATGCGAATATACCAATCACTTAAATCAAAACTGTTTCCACCTCGAGATAAAGAATTTTCGGACAAGCTTAAAACGCTGATGTTGCCGATGATATTCCAACAGTTGATGACCTCCGTGGTCTTTATTTTTGATACGATTATTGTCGCCGGCCTCGGTGATGAATTTCTGGGCGGATCGGGCCAAGCCAATCTATTGACCGGCCTCATGTGGTCCGGACTTTATGCTATATCAAGCGCCGGCGCTATTTACGCAGCACAGTACTGGGGCAAGAACAAGGATTTGACCGGCGTTAGAAAGGCCTTCACCACCACGGTGGTCTTTGCAAGTTTCATCGGTATTCCGTGCTTTATTATCGGATTCTTTTTCAGTGGTCCTCTAATGAGCGTTCTGGCTAAAGATCAAGCGACCCGCGACGCCGGATCAATCTACCTATCGATTATGAGTTTTTCATTTTTGTTTTGGATGGTTTCTGCGATGCTTTCCAGCATACTTCGCGCGACCGGAAACACCCGCATCCCGACGATTGCATCCGCTGTATCCATCGGAATCAACGTGCTGATGGACGCAGTCATTGTGTATGGATTTCTAGGTTTCCCGAGATGGGGGATTCGAGGTGCGGCACTCTCCACCGTTATCGGCAGCGCCGTAGAGCTATTTCTTCTGATTATTTTGTCGCGACGCGCCAAACTACCAATCACATTCTCCAAACGAGACTTCATCTGGCCTGAGCCGAAACTACTGAAGGAGTTTATCAGAGCGGCGATACCATTGCTGAGCAAAGACCAGTTATGGCATCTCGGCAACGTCGTCTACAGCATTTCTTTTGCGTCACTCGGTCGTGCTGCGACAGCTGCGTATAACGCCTACGGAACACTCAGCGAAATCCTCCACATCACCTTCGTTGCTGTGGGCGGGGCTGGGGGAATCATGATTGGGCACATGCTCGGGGCCGGTGAAATAGAGAAGGCGAAGGATTACTCCTCTCGAATACTAAGACTTGTCATTCTTTCGGGGATCGCCATGTTCCCGGTCTTTTTAGTCTTGAGACGTGTGTTCATGCTACCGTTCCCGATGCTGTCTGATCAGGCCGTCATATATACGATGCAGGCGCTTCTTCTGATCTCGACTGTGGTCTGGGCGCGCGGCATCAACTTTACGAACATGAACGGCATCCTGCGTGCCGGCGGCGATACCCTCGGTGCAGCAGCAATCGACGTCGGTATGCTTTGGGGATTTGGTGTTCCATTAATTCTTATTGTGACCTTTTGGCTCAAACTGCCATTTTGGGCGATATTTTCAGTCATTTGCATTGAGGAAGTCGTTAAAGTATTTATCAGCATGGCACGTGTACGCACACACAAGTGGGCGAAAAAATTAGTGTAAATTGCAAACGGACCATCCCTTCTGAAGACGGCCCGTTAGTCTATTACTCATTTCATTAAAGAGAACGCCCCCGGAATATTCGAGCTAATCGCCCATCTGCTAGCCCTTTTGGATACGATCTTTCATCTCCTGAATGGCAGTTTGAATCTCAAACGTTCGTTGTCCCTCTTTGAGGATAAATCGGTTGATTCTTCCCCCGGATTCGACTAGTTCAATCATTTTGCCGTATCCAATCTTGATGCCGCGCAATTGCTCCACAGGAAAAATTTTATGGGTCTGCTCATACGTCCGAGTATCTCCGACACCCTCAAGACGATCATCAATGCGGTTTTTCTTAACCGGCAATCCTTCGCTGATGTCACATTCGCTTCCGAAAAATTCAACTCGCCCATCACGAACCATCAGGCTACCCTTGCCGACCTGTCGAAAAGAATGCTCATCGAACGGCTTGAGCAATGTGACCTCTGTCTCAATCAAAAAATCGGGATCTTGAATAGCCTCGCGCATGCGCGATTTTTCCCATTCGACCCATTGATGTAAATCTTCGAAAACGACATCGTCCGGGTTGCCCGGCGAGAAAAAGCCCCGAGTGGACATCACCGCGCAATTACCGCAATTCGTACAAATCAGCATATGCTTCTCATAAGTCATAACATTGTCTTTGCCACAACGAGGACAAGCATGGGCTATATTCTGTGCTCCCGCTGCAATCGCACGATTCTTAAAAGTTCTCGGATGTTCCTTAAACCATTCGTACTCGTTGTATTCTAATTCTTTTAGCAAATATGCATGGATATCTTCAACCGCCATGGACAGTACTTGCTCCGTTGACAGGACACTACTAATCCCAGCCGTAATACGGCCGCGACGAATGCCGCTTTTAGTCCATCGAGGCCACGTCATGTACGCACCGTGAGATCGCATAATGGCCACGGCGCTTCCGGTCTTCTTAATCATCCGCGCGAGAGCATCATCAAACCAAATCGATGTGCCGTCAATCAAACGTGTCGCTTCAGGAAAAATACCCAAAGTCCCACCGCGCTTGAGCGCCAAAAGCATACCCTTGACCGCTCGAGAATCAGATTGAAATTGTTGTTTGGGAATACATCCACCGGAAACGAAAAGCGGACCGATAAAGCGATTTCTGAATATGAACGCGCCGGCTACAAAATTGATTTTGCGCCCGAACAGGAGTGCCGCCATGACAATCGGGTCGAGATAAGATGGGTGGTTGCCAATACATACCAACGGGCCCGGCATATCGACCACGTTTTTGTCCCTTCTGATTTTCATCGCAAAAACCAATCGCGCCAAGGTCACGGCGATACCACAGCCAATCACCTTATATAGAAAGGTATTGGGCTCGCTTCCGATTTCTTTGGATTTTGATTTTGCCATACCGCCCTCACATAATGCCACTATTTTGTCATATAATGCTTGATTTTTCTTTCGCATTCGTCACATGTTGTGACATAATTTGATAACATCTATTCCGTATTATACAGTAGAGTTTCCTATTTCGCATATGATACTCAATGAATTATGAGACTTCGGAGGAATATTGACCGAATGGCAAAGTACTGTTTTTATTGTGGCCAAGAGCTGGCTACCGGGGAGAAGTGCAATTGTAGAGGACGAAGAGATAGTGCTGCCACAGGCACGAAGTCTTCTCAATACTCACAATCTTCTTCCAAACAAAAGACAACGACCGGGAATCATGGCAGGGCGAATACGAAGTCTGCAAAACACGCTAAAGCCACTAAGACCAATAAACGCACCGCCGATCGACCTATTTTTCGATTTGGCACACTTAGGGATCAAGTCCGGACGCTTTTTCCTACCTTGACGAGTAGCATTTTATCCGGTTCCGGTTATATACTAAGACCGGCTACCAAAATTCGCCAGGAGTCGCTGCGAACCAAGCGTCCTTTTTCCATTGTGACGATTATTGTTTTCGCCATCCTGACCGGACTCCTTTCCATCGTCTTAGTTCAGTCTGATTCTCCATTATTTGTGAGTATGCTTACCGTAGTTTTCGGTGATGCCGTTGTATACTTGAGCTCACAGCCACTCCCGTCTTTGTTGCTGGTTACCTTTTTCGCCGGATTGATTATTCTGACTATCGCGGCTTTATTCTATGTCGCTGCGCGATTAAACGCGCGTCGAACCACATTCAGAAGAGCATTAGATCTTGTATCAATTTCGCTAGTCTATGTGATGGTTCTTGAAGCGTTCTTATTGACGACAGTACTTCTCGGCAGTCGTGGTTCCTTTTCAATCATATTTATAAGTATCATACTGATGGGCATTACCCAGATGCTGTCTTTTAAGAATGCTCTGAGCCTCAGCGAAGATTCCGTTTTTTTGTCAATTATTTTCGTCTACCTGACGGCATACATGGCAATCAAACTCTACTTGATGATATGCATTCCGATTCTTGGCCTTCTGTTTCCGATATAACGCCCGAATAAGCAGTTCTTCTCTGGCATCTGATCATCAAATAACTACTGCACGAAAAACCGGCCCGAACGATTTTGTTCGGGCCGGTTCTTATCTGCTTTGAAACCGAGTATTCGTGAATCAATCATCCGAATCTTTCGTGTTTTTCTTTGCGCGAGTTTTTCTCTGCGGTTTCTTTCGGATGACGATTTCGCCACCCTTCTCGTCAATGATTGCCGTATCCCCAACCGACACAGTCTGATCCAAAATGGCTTCGGAGAATTTATCTTCCACCATGGACTGGATAACTCGCTTCAGAGGACGCGCGCCATATTGCGGATCGTATCCTTTTTCTGCAAGAAGGTTCTTCGCGCTGTCGGTCAATTTGATCTCGATGCCCATTTCAGAAATTCGAGATGCCAATCCAACGGTCAGAAGGTCAACAATCTGCAGAATCGCGTCTCTATGCAACATTCTGAAGAAAATAATCTCATCAACACGGTTGATAAATTCGGGGGTAAATGCTTTCTTCAGTTCATCCAGTACCAAATCCTTGGCCTCGTCATAGGTTTTCCCGCCGTAAAGCCTCTCATTTGAGGCTTCGTCGATGGTTACATAATTCTTCCCGGTCTTCGAATCCACCTGTGTCGCAGGAACAGAAAATCCGATTTTTCGACCGGCCGAAGTCGTAAGCATTCTAGCACCGATGTTCGAAGTCATGATGATGATTGTGTTTTTGAAATCGACCACTCGCCCCTGCCCGTCACTCAATCGGCCGTCATCCAGAATCTGCAACATCGCATTGAAAATCTCCGGATGGGCCTTTTCAATCTCGTCAAAGAGAACCACGGAGTACGGTCGACGTCGAACCTTCTCAGTCAGTTGTCCGCCTTCATCGTACCCGACATAACCGGGAGGCGACCCGATCAACTTGGACACATCGTGTTTTTCCATGTACTCCGACATATCCACTCGAATCAGCGCACTCTCATCTCCGAACATTACCTCTGCCAGCGCGCGGGCCAATTCCGTTTTACCGACACCGGTCGTACCCAAAAATATGAATGAACCGGCAGGTCGCTTGGGGTCCTTTAGTCCGAGACGACTTCTTCTAATCGCCTTGGCCACCGCTTTAACGGCTTCATCTTGACCAATAACACGTCTGCGGATCTCATCTTCGAGATTTTTAAGCTTCTCCGCATCGGTCTCGGTGATTTTTGAAACCGGAATGCCGGTCCAACTCGAAACAATCCGAGCGATGTCATCTTCTGTCAATGCACTTTGCGCATCTTTGCGCTCCGCCATGTCTTTGCGTCGCATTTCACCGAGTTTTTTCTCAAGCTCAACTTCTTCATCGCGCAGCTTCTGAGCCGTCTCAAAATCTTGATTTTCAACGGCGTCACCCTTGAGTCGAATTATTTCATTAATGCGCTGACCGATTTGCTTGTTCTCCTCTGTGTCTTTCGAAAAACTGATTCGGAGCCTAGATGCGGCTTCATCAACGAGGTCAATCGCCTTGTCCGGTAAAAAACGATCCGGAATATACCGACTCGATAGAATAACCGCGGCATCGACGGCCTCGTCGGGAATTTTTATCCCGTGATGCTGTTCGTACTTTTCGCGTATCCCCTTGAGAATTAAGATAGCGTCTGTCGTCGAGGGCTCCTTGACCAGCACTTGCTGGAAGCGACGTTCAAGTGCCGCATCCTTCTCGATGTGTTTACGGTATTCATCAAGAGTTGTCGCTCCGATAATCTGCATCTCTCCTTTTGTCAGAATCGGTTTCAGGATATTGGCGGCATCCATCGCGCCCTCAGCATTACCGGCACCGATAATGGTGTGAAGTTCATCGATAAATAGAATCACATTTCCCGAAGTACGAGCTTCCTCGATACCTTTCTTCAAGCGCTCTTCAAAATCACCGCGATATTTGGTTCCCGCCAGCATAGACGCCAGATCAAGAGAAAGGAGTCTTTTCCCTCGGAGCATTTCCGGCACCTCACCGGATACGATGAGTTGCGCAAGCCCCTCAGCGATTGCTGTTTTACCAACACCGGGCTCGCCGATAAGTACCGGGTTATTCTTGGTTCTGCGCGCCAAGATTTGCATGACGCGATTAATTTCTTCTTCCCGTCCGATAATCGGGTCAAACTTGCCCTCCGATGCCATCTCTGTTAAATCCCGAGCAAATTGCTCGAGCACCTTGGTTTTTTCGGGCTTTCCCATTCGAGACGCGCCCATCGCAGGACCGTCCCCCTCCTGCATACCGGGCATCTCTTGATCGGACATATCCGAATCGCCGGACTCGGAGCCCGTCTGATCAAACAGATTCATAAGAGCGATGGTGGCCTCCTTCGTCGGCAACCCAAGCGCTGCGAGGATTCTAAATCCGGTGCATTGTCCGTCTCTCAAAATCGCGAGCAAAACATGCTCCGGTTCAACAATATTTTGCGAAACGCGCTTTGCCAAAAACTCGGCGAGATATATTATCCGTTTCGTTCGATTAGTACACATAGCAAACAACGTATTGGGATCCATAATCTTGTCCGAAAACGCCTTTGGTTCCTTACCGTTGATCTGCGCAATTTCTCTGAGAATGTCCTCCTTGCTTATATCAAAAGCCGAGAGCACTTGAGATGCGGGCGCGTCCGAGTCCGCCATCGCATATACCATTTGTTCGGTGCCGATATAATTGAGCGAAAATGCCTCCGAGCACAGGTACGCACGCTGCATCATATTAATAGTTCTTTCTGAAATGTTCATTTTGAGCTCCTTTCTGTCCCCTACTGACAAACATTATGATTTTTTCGTCTGCGCCAAGATATTTCGAACAATCTCTGCGCGCCTAATTTCTTGTTTGGCCACTGTCATAACCTCTCCGCTATCTTTTTGAACCGCGGCTGATCCAACGTGTGACACGAGTTTTGCCATATCCGCCTCTTCATGAGTCTTAATGATACCCAGCGAGATGCCCAGTCGAAGATCACTGATGCGTTTCATGGCCTCACCTTCAGACATCATTCTAGCGTATAGTAATTCTCCATAAGAACGAAAAATTCGATCTTGGATGCGGTCCGGATTCTCTTGATACATTTCGGTTCGGTATTTTCTCTCAAGTTCCAGCACCTCATCAATCATTTGCTTGAACCCGTCGAGAATTTGCATCTCCGTGAGTCCGAGTGTGATCTGGTTCGATAACTGATAAAGATTGCCATTCGCCTGACTGTGCTCGCCAAGGTAGCCACGGACCGCAAAACCGGCTTGAGTCAATCCCTCAATCAATGCCTGCATTTTGCCG
>DUPM01000121.1 GCA_012838315.1 Clostridiaceae bacterium | reverse complement strand
TGGTGGAGAATATGGGGCTCGAACCCACGACCTTTGCACTGCCAGTGCAACGCTCTCCCAGCTGAGCTAATTCCCCGAATAACAGAAGGATTGTATTATATGCACAAGAGGTTTGTCAATCGTTTTGCAAAGCAATTGATGTCAGACGCATTTTCCCAAATCTACGCGAAGATTGGCAGGGTAAGTGCGGTGTGGTATAAATGGGTTGAGTTGGGTTGGATAATTATCCGGATTCAGCATGTGTTACAGTATTCGTCGGTGCGCTCTGTATTCGAGCGGGTGAAGGATACAATTGCAATCATTTTCATTACAGATCCGATAACACGTTGTGGAGTGTGAAGATGCATAAAAACGATTCCAAACCGAAGTTGTTTGCGCGCTTCATTCGCGATAGATACACATCTTCTCCAGCCGATTCCGATCTCAGTTCGGCGCAACCATACAACAAAGAGCTGGCAATCGCATTCCTCGTCTTTATATTGATTTCGGCGCTGTGCGTATTTTTCGCGGCATTTTCGTCGCCGTTTTTCAGATACTCGACAAATTCTGACTCGAACGTATATTTCTCTGTTGCAAGAGCGATGCAAAATGGGTTGCTTCCGTATCGAGACGTTTTCGATCACAAAGGTGTTTTTCTGTATTTGATTTATTATGTCGCCGTGTGGATGACACCGACAAACATGAATGGTGTCTACATATTGCTAACTATTTCTTCAGCGGTCACGATGCTATACGGTTTTCGACTGGCCAGGCTGTTTTTGCCATCAATACCCGCGATGATATCTGCACTATCAATCATTTTATTCTCGATGGGTAGCCCGGTATACGAAAATGGCGGCGGCTCGACAGAAGAGTTTTTTATGCCTTGTATTATGGCTTGTCTTTTTTATCTGGTTCGGCACCAAATACATCTTCACGGCAAAATTGTGCTTTCAGGAGTGGAACGATTTTCGGGCGCTTTCATCGGTGGAATATTTTGTGCGGTCATATTGTGGGTCAAGTACTCTTCACTTGCTGTATTGTTTATACCCTATTTGATTTTCGTAACGGATATGCTTTTCAGAAAGCAAATTCGAGAAACGGCAACGTATATTGGCTCTTTTCTGATGGGGGCTGCCGCATTGAGTGTCATTCCAATCTCTTATCTGTGGCGCCATGAATTATTTGCGGATTTCTGGAATACATATATCGTTTTCAATCTGGACTACGCATCGTCCGAGACGGCATTCAATATTGCGACATTCTTGCAGATGATGCTTTTGGCGGCACTGATTCCTACGACTTATACCTTGTTAGGTATGGGATATCTTTCGAAAAAAGTGAAGGTCGTTCCTTGTCGGTGTTTTTGGCTCGTCGCCTCTCATGCGCTCAGTTTGATTTTTTTTATTGTTGCACTCAAGAAGGCGTTTCCTTACTATTTTCTCCTGTTTGCGCCTATGACCGTATTCGGTTCAGTTGCCATTGCGTACGGTATTCGCCGATACAGCGATGCCATTAATCGACAGTCGATTTCTCGAAACAGACATATAATTTTGGCATTGATTTCCATCATGCTCTTGATAGGTATCGTTATTGCATTTTCGTCAACAAGGTGGCGTCTCGGCAGCGTCGTGTTTCCTCAGACGAGTGTTGAAAAGTCAGCCTCTTCCGTCAATGATTATTGGGCAGTGAATGGAGACGGTAGTGCCCCGGACATCGTTCATTTTGCGTGTAACGACAAAGGCCTGTATGAACTGTGCCACACTTATCCTCAGCAACTCTATTTTTACCAGCCGTATATTGAAGGAGAAGCGGCGATGAGCATTCTCAGAGAGCAGGCTCAATACATCCGTGAGGGTAGAGTCGATTTTGTTGTCTACTATTCAAAAAGTGATGAAAGAATAGATTTGGAGTCTCTTAATTCTGATTATTTTCTTTTGTATGAGGATGTAACCCCAAGTGATTCGAACTTTTTTAGTTTCGTCTATGCGAAAAAATAGGAAGAATGATTTTTTTGATGTCATAGGAAATGGAAGACTTCCGGTGAAAAATGTATTTGATTTAAACATCGACTCTTTTTCTACAGTGCCAAATAGTGTATAAGGGAAGATGATAAGCAAATTTTTAGCAAAAATGTACGGGCTAAACGTTTCGCTTTTGCGCGTTTTGTTGTATTATGTCTACATCAATGATTTATGGAGGCTATTCTTATGAAATTCGGATTTTTTGACGATCAGAATCGCGAGTATGTGATTCAAACGCCCAAGACGCCATTCCCTTGGATCAACTATTTGGGTAATAAGGACTATTTCGGACTAATTTCCAACACGGCCGGTGGTTACAATTTTTATAAGGATGCTCGCCTCCGCCGCATTACACGTTTTAGATATAACGATATTCCGGTGGATAACGGCGGACGCTATTATTACATCAAAGACGGCGACAGCGTATGGAATCCGGGATTCAAGCCTTGCAAGACGCCTCTTGACGCTTACGAGTGCCGTCACGGTATGGGCTATACCAAGATCAGTGCTGCGAAGGGTGGCGTGAAGGCCGACTTCTTGGCGTTTGTTCCGCTGGAGTATAACGGCGAAATCAACAAGGTCACTTTGACCAACGATTCGTCAGTGACCAAGACGCTTCAACTTTTCTCTT
>DUPM01000120.1 GCA_012838315.1 Clostridiaceae bacterium | reverse complement strand
CGGTGTGTCCGAGATAGAAGCGGTCAATGCCCAGTCCACCGAGAAAAATTGAAAGAATAAGAGCTGTTGTTTTTGATTTCATAATCTGCCTCCATTTTTATGTGTTTTTCGTGTTGATATAGCTAACGGTATTTTCTGCCTGCGATTCAGCCATCGGCGCGAAAAGCGCTGCGTAGAGAACGGCATACATGAAGACCGCTAATGCCCAATGCTATGAATAATCATGCGAAATAAAACCTCGCTCGCCTATATCCAAATTCGGTTCTGCGAATCTTTGATTTTTCCGCACGCTTTCACGATATCGAAAAGTGCAAGGATCGCCGGAATGGCCGTCCAGCAAAACAACAAATATGCCATCCCGGCTTTGAGCCGACCTGCATAAAACTTGTGCACACCGAGTCCACCTGCGAATACAGCCAACAAAATGTATATATACTTATCGACTCTTTTCTCATTGGGGTGTTCTTCCTGAGACGAGTCTTCCCGCATTTGACCATTCACAAAGACGACGTTTCCCATTTCCCTTAGTCCCTCGCCATGATCTTACTCTCGTACTGCTTTACGAGACTCCGAATTCATCAGATGCCCAAAGCATTAATCGTATTCGCTGTTTTAGTGGCCATCTCCATACAGCGCTTTTTGGTGTCTCCGAAAGCACCGGAAAACCCACTAATGCCGCCTGTCAACTTGTCTAGCGCCATGTTTGCGAGCATCTTGTCGACGCCGACCGGCTGCGCACTGCGCTGAACAGTATATTTGCCGTTGCCACCCAGAATCTGGACTTGGTTGTTCCGATCCATCTCCGGGAAAGCGATAACCCACGCAAATCCATTTTTGACCAGAGATGGCGCTCCGGCCTCAAATTCAACTTCTTTAATCTTTTCGAACAGTTCTTGAATCGAATAGTTGCCCTTGAGATTTAGTTTCTCGACTCTGACCCCGAAAGCCTCTGCGATGCCCATTTTCTGTACCTCCATAAGATGAGAACGAAGACTGCTTGTTAATAATCGTTACCTTTTCTCAACTGTATGCGTCGACGTCTCTGACCCCTTCTATCCTTTGCTTCTGGAGAAATTTTATGCCTTTGACCATCAGATGACCACTCCTCAAAAGGGTAGTTCAAGGTAGTTTTTGTCATTCGAAACAAATTAAAATGACCTGCAAATTAATGTCTGCAGGTCATCTTTACGGAAAACTGAATCAACATTATTTTGCTATTTCATGATGGGTAGAGCAGAAGCTTATGCTCATATGTTGAGGCGCCTCGACTTGTGAATCTATTCTTGATTTTTCTCAATTTCAACGACACAATGCAAGTCATTTTAAACCATCTTCCCGAACGGAGTCATTATGAGATTGACTGAAAAGAACGGCATCAAAATCACCGCCACAGGTCCTTCAGACCGCATCGATTCAATCGAAGATGCGCTCGATCTTATGGCGAGCGCCATGTTTTAACATGATAGCAATACAATCAATCGTAATCATCGACACGGAGCCATGGACTACCGGCTTCGATACTCGCTTTGCAGTGATGCTCTTCCAAAGTTTCCTGAAGCACATCGGCCGCCATCGGCTTATAGAAATAGAAGCCTTGAATGAAGTGGCATCCGTGATCTCTTAGGTGGATGAATTGATCCGAAGTCTCAACGCCTTCAGCCACTATATCAATTCCCAAACTCTGTGCAATATGAATTATACTTCCAACTATAGCCAAGTCTTTCTCCGACCCGGAAGAGATACCATGCACAAAATCAATATCGATTTTCAATATATCCACCGGGAACGATTTGAGTCGAACAAATGACGAAAAACCTGTGCCGAAATCATCAATGGCGATAGCCAGTCCTAATTGCTTTAGTGATTCAATTTGCTTCAAAATATGCGCGTCCTGACTAAATGCAATGCTCTCTGTAATTTCAATCTGCATATCCTTGGGCTGGACTCCGGTCTCCGCCATAATTTGAGAAAAGCGCTCTGCCAAATCATCATCCTTGAGTTGAACTAAAGACAGGTTAACCGACATCGTAAATGCTTTTTCAAAATGCGCCTGAAAAGAAACCACGACTTCGCACGCTTGTCTGAAAACCCACAATCCAATGGGTCGGATCAATCCAGTCTGCTCTGCTATAGGGATAAAAACATCCGGTCGAACTCTGCCAAATGTCTGGTTCTCCCACCGCAGAAGTGCTTCAAATCCGCTGACTTCCAACGTACCTGCCTGAATCTGAGGCTGGAAATGCACGGATATCTCAGCATTATCTATCGCACGGTGCAATGCATTGGTGAGACGAATCATATGTGTCGTCTCGTACTTAATCTCCGGCGTGCAGTAAACACATTGATTTTTACCGGTATTCTTAGCCAAATACATCGCAATATCCGCATTCTTTATTAATGTTTCAGAGTCGTCACCATCTTGCGGATAGACGGCAACACCGACACTAGCCGTGACAAAAAAATCGGTCGAATCGTATTCAATCGGCGACCGAAACACATTCATGATGCGTTCGGTAATTCGGCGCAATGAAGTTAATGAATCGACATTGGAAACCATGATCAGAAATTCATCTCCGCCAAATCTTGCCATTACGTCTTTTTGCCTTAAGACTGATGCTAAGCGATTCGCTACCAACCTTAAAATTTCATCACCAACGGAATGACCTCTCGTATCATTGATGGATTTGAACGAATCTAAATCAATAAAAATGACCGCCAACAAGATCCTGTCCTGACGCACTTCCTTGATCGTTTGATCCAAGTGACTGACAAACCATTCACGGTTGTGGAGACCGGTTAACGCATCGAAATAAACCCTTTTATATAACTCGTTCTCCGAGCGTTCAAGGTCATCGTTTTGATTGTTGATTGTGCGAATATATTGATCTGTATTCATATGATACGTATGAATTAATACCACAACCAGCAGCACGCCCAAGTACGATATGGTGCCAGGTAATGGCTCCGTGCCTCTTTCTCCGAACATAGCCAAAATGGAGCCTCCCAGACCGACCAAATTGATTAGAAAAGCAGCAAGATATCCCGGCCGCTTTTCTCTAAGCACCAAATAGATAGACAGAAACATTTGGATCTGTGTCACAATACCCCTGAGGCTCGCAGCATCTAAGACGCTCGAAAATCCTTTCGGAACATATCTCACAAGATAGAACTGTACAAACAATAAAAACAAATACACGATAATGCCTGTGATGACGCGTATGTAACTGGCGCGTTTTTCGGCCGGTCTTGAAATAATAAAATCGTATTTCACCATGATGTTATACATAGTAACAATGGGAATGAGAAGAATAACCGGAGCCATTTGTGGGGTTTTAGCGAATAGATTTCCCAAGATGACGTCCGTAAAAGTCGCCAATACAAGCGCAACGGCGAACGATAAAAATAGTGACCTGGCTTGCAATTTGATTTTGCGGTCGCGAGATCTGTAACCCCAGCGAACGAGCAATACGAGCCCGACTGTAACGTATCCGATATAGTACAAGTTAAATAACCAGTCCCAAATATTCCGATTCGACGTACCCGTCACATTGATCCATCCAAATACGGCTTTCTTGAGATGATACGGTTCCGGATTCAGCGCATTTGGAATAACAAAGGCGAGCATACACATCACAACAGGCGCGTAGAGAATTGCATACTGCCATTTTCTTTTTATGATCGAAATATTGCCGGTAATCAGCAAAAAGAAATGCAAGGCGATGGCGTATACAGAGCCCCAACCAACTGCCGCAATTCGACGCCATATTATTGCTGTTTCTACGTCTGGAGCAATCGTCGCAAATGCCAATCCAATAGACCATAAATCAACGGCCAAAACCAATGCGAAAAAACATCGATTCGTCGCGGACTTCGCGTTATATTGAAGCACCAAAATGCCACTGACCATCACAATAATGCTGACAGAGAAGAATAAAATCGAGAAGAAGACAGCGTACGACATAATCCAGGATCTCCTTACCCATGCAGTTTCAAATAATAAATGTCTTTTGCCTCTCTCCATTACGCATAGAAAAGAACCATCGAAATCTGATTTTCTAATAATTTTATAGTATCGTTTATTCGTGAAGGAATCATGAATTGCAAATAATCAGAACGGTCTTCAGACAACACCATCCGTGCCTAATCTGCTTCTTCATTTCCGTATTTGGACTATATGATAACCACGCGCTCCTTCTGTCAAATTTTCTCCGTTCAATTTGGAGTGAAACGTTTTGTATTGGCTCTCTGACTCTCGAGTTGTACGTACAAGCGTGTTATAATGTACGAAAATTTCG
>DUPM01000014.1 GCA_012838315.1 Clostridiaceae bacterium | reverse complement strand
ATCCGGCAAAGCGGCTCATTTGTCTGCGCTGCTCTCCGTTGGGCATTAATTCGAATTTATAGGCTTGCAAGATCTTCATGCACTTATTATACCGAACTTTTGTTCCTGGGTCTCATAGGAAAGATAAACTGATATAGATTCATTGAGGCACACACAAAGAGGCTCGCACATGATGAAGTGCGAGCCTCTTTTATCATATTTATATATCTCTAAGTGGGGCGATTATCTTGCACTCGCCGCTCGAACGACAATCTCCGTCTCGCGAGCAATCGCCAACTCTTCATTGGTCGGAATGACAAACACCTTTGCCGTCGAACCATCGACCGACAAGTCCTTCTCAACACCGCGCACCCCGTGATTCTTCTGCTCATCCAGCTGGATACCCATATAGCCAAGCCCGGAAGCAATGCCTTCACGAACAATGTAATTGTTCTCACCAATACCTGCAGTAAATACCAGCGCATCAACACCGCCCATTGCTGCCGCATAAGCTCCGACATACTTTTTGCAATGGTAAACAAACATATCCAAGGCCAAGCGAGCGCGCTTGTTGCCGTTACCGGCGGCCTCTTCCAAATCGCGAAAATCCGAAGATACGCCGGATACGCCAAGCACACCGGACTTCTTGTTCATCAGCGAATCAATTCCTTTGTTATCCAGACCTTCCCTCTGCATTAAGAAGGTGACTATAGCGGGATCAATATCACCACAACGTGTCCCCATGCAAACCCCGGCCAAAGGCGTCAGGCCCATCGACGTATCAACACACTCTCCATGATCGACAGCAGCGATGGAGGAACCATTGCCCAAGTGACAGGTAATAATTTTCAACTCTTCCAGGGGCTTTCCCATAATTTCCGAACAACGCTGTGACACAAAGCGATGGCTTGTACCGTGGAACCCATAACGACGCACGCGATACTCTTCGTACATTTCATATGGCAATGCATACATATATGCGGGTGCCGGCATCGTCTGATGGAACGCTGTATCAAAAACCGCAACCTGAGGAACACCGGGCATCGCTGCCTCGCAAGCCTCAACACCCGTCATGTTTGGCGGATTGTGAAGCGGTGCTAAATCATAACAGACCCGAATTGCCGCTTTTACAGACGGCGTGATTAAGGCTGAAGCCGAAAACTTCTCGCCTCCGTGCACCACACGATGACCCACCGCATCGATCTCCATCATGGATTGGATCACGCCATAATTCGGACTCGTCAAAAGTGACAAGACCTGCTCCATGGCATCCTTGTGATCCGGAAGATCGGTCTCGATGACGACCTTATCATCACCATTACGTGTATGTGTAATAATAGAATCATCGAGGCCGATGCGCTCTGCACCGCCCTTTGCCAGAACGGCGCCGGTCTCTGATTCGAAAAATTGATATTTGAGGGAAGAACTTCCCGCATTAATAACCAATACCTTCATCTAATTGCTCCTTTATGTCTTCTCTTAATCCGATAATCCCCTTATATGGCTTGAATTGCAGTAATCGCGGTAACACCGACGATATCATCCGCGCTACAGCCTCTGGAAAGATCGTTGACCGGCTTCGCAATCCCTTGCGTAATCGGACCGTAAGCCTCGGCCTTGGCCAAGCGCTGTACCAACTTATATCCGATGTTACCGGCGTTCAAATCCGGGAAAACCAAGACATTGGCCTTGCCGGCAACGGGACTCCCCTTCGCCTTGCTGATACCCACCGAAGGCACGATTGCCGCATCCAATTGCAGTTCACCATCGAGCAGTAGTTCAGGGGCCTTTTCTTTAGCCAAACGCGTCGCCTCAACCACCTTTTCGGTCAGTTCGGAATGCGCAGATCCATATGTCGAATAAGAAAGCATCGCGACCACCGGATCCTTCTCGACCAACTGAGCAAATGTTTTGGACGAAGAAATTGCAATTTCCGAAAGAGCATCGGCATCCGGATTCTCGACTAAACCAGAATCCGCGAAAAGGAATACCCCGTCCGCGCCATACTCACAATCCGGCACCACCATAATAAAGAAACCGGAAACCAGCTTGGTGCCCGGTGCGGTCTTAAGTATCTGTAATGAAGGTCTCAGCGTATCTGAAGTACTGTGGATCGCACCGGCGACCATGCCGTCCGCAACGCCCATCTTGACCAACATAACCCCAAGGTACATCTCATCACGCATCAGCTTCTGTGCGGCTTCACGCGCGGCCTCAACGGACGGAAACTTCTTCTTGCGCATCTCTACAAATGCCTCAACATACGCCTCATATTCCGGATAATTCTCCGGATCAATAAAAACAGCCCCCGAAATATCCCATTCGCCGGAGCCGCTGATCAACTTGTCCTTGTTACCGAGTAAGATTACTTTCACGATGCCGCGAGACATCAGCTTCGCAGCCGCCTCGATCGTTCTGGAATCTGAAGCTTCAGGCAAAACAATTGTCTTGTTCGCGTGACGGGCTCTCTCGATGATAGAGTCGATAAAAGTCATTCAATACGCCTTCTTTCTTATATATATTTAAATACCCAAGACAGTATATAGAAAAAAGTCGGTTCCGACAATGGAAATTAACGATTCTTATCCAATTTTTCGCGAAAAAACGTTACGTGTCAATGCATTTTTCGATTGTAACCCATTCCTCGTTGTATCCTGTCCGAAATACGACATCTCGGACGCCCAAAACTATGCGGGCAATCCAAGCATCGCCTGTAAATTATCCTCCGCGAAAACAATGTTGCGCTGATCGCTGACACTCTTGAAAATCAAGTCACGGCCGGGACTGGTCACCAGTGTCGCCACAAAACGGTTCATATGCTCGATAGTGCGCACATAGAGATTTGCATTGCCGGTCATACCCGCAATTTGCAGCGTCAAGCCATAAGCCGACGTCAATTCATCTGAAGTGATCGGTGTGCCCTCGAATAAATCATAGGCCGTGTAAAGATACCCGACATTGAAAATCTGCGATTCCAAAAACGCCTTAGAATCCGGACTCAAACGGCCGACCTCCGCCAAATGAAGCATGGTGTACATCGAGGGGAGTAAAGAAATCGCCCGACTCGAACCGTAGTAGTATATATAGCCGCCATTGTCCGGAGAATAGGATTCTGCATAGAGGGGCAACGCATCGCTGATTCGACCGCCCTCAACCAACGCCAACGCTGCATCGTACATCCCTTGGTATGCCGAATCCGCCTGCGCCAGAAGCGAAAAAGCATACAAGTCCAGCGCCGACAAATGAAAAGCTCGGTATGACGGACTCTCCGCCATCAAATCTTCATTGTCTTGCGGGATGAATAAGGCAATGTAGACGTCCTCGTTCGACGAGGATGGTCTGAACGCCACATCACAATAAAAGCCTGATTCCGCGTCATAAATAGCATCCGCTAAAGCGACCACCCTAGACCAATCATCCGTCTTTCCCCAGATGGCCTGATACTCGAGCAGCGCACGAATATATGCGGTGGTCGCATTCAGGCTGGGGTCCTCCGAAGTAACCGTCTGCTGGAGACGTCTCTCCGGCTCAGCCAGAGCTTCGTCGGACGCATCAATCTCAGAAATTCGCCCACACAATAACCCGGACTCATGAAGGTAATTCTCGAAAATATAATCCGACAGCTCATCCGCGGCCTTGCGATCCTCCAGCCGAATATAAACACGAAGAAGCGCAATCTGATCTAAAGCCTCCGCATGTGACGAATACATCGGCGTCATCCTAAGCAGCGCCCCCTGCAACAAATAGCCCGAAGTCACGAGCGGGGCACGCCCACTGCCGTCAACCAACAAAGATGACGTGCGCTCGAGCATCTTCGACACATCGAGCGGACTTTGATCTGCGGCATCCGTCATCGCATCATCAAAGGTAATGAAGTTCATACTGTACGGGATATCTTGATATCTTTGAAGCGGCATCCATATGAAAAAATATACCAAAAACAGGGCGACGACCAAGAGCAACGCCGCACCGATAATCAAGAACATTCTGGTTTTTCGATTGCTTCGGTTGGCAGAAAAAGACTTTTTCATAAAAATGACTACCTCTGCTCGTCATGATTGTGTAGAATTATGAAACATAGTAGATTCTATTTTCTACCGTCCCATTTTAACACAATCGGACAGCTATTGAGGAGAAATCAGCTTAATGAAAACCGTTGCAATCATTGCCGAATATAACCCTTTTCACAAAGGTCATGCGTACCAAATCGCCAAGGCCAAAGCACTATATGGCGAAGATACCGCAATCGTATGTATTATGAGCGGCCCTTTTGTCCAACGCGGAGAGCCCGCACTCATATCTAAGTGGCTTCGCGCCACTGCAGCATTGCGAAGCGGCGCTGACCTAGTGCTCGAGTTGCCCTTCACCTTCGCTTGCGCGTCCGCAGAGCGATTTGCACTCGGTGCCGTCGAGACCTTGAATCACACCGGTGTTATTACGGACCTTTATTTCGGCGCCGAATGTGACGACTTGTCTTTATTGTGTTGCCTGGCGAACGAATACGACGAAGAAAACCCGATGTATGTCCAAGCGCTCCAGGGGTTTCTCAGAGAAGGTCATCCCTATGCCAAAGCCCGTGAACTCGCCATAACATCAGTCTTCGAGAATGAAGGGCGTTCCGATTTGGCCGAAGCCGCCAAGCGTATCCTTCACCTGCCGAACAGCATTTTGGCACTCGAGTACCTCATCGCATTGCGCAAGACCGAGTCCTCGATGAAGCCAACTGCGCTTCTTCGAGAAGGCGCCGGCTACCTTGAGTGCGATGTCAACGCACCGTTTGCAAGTGCGACAGCGATACGCAATGTTATCCGGACCGAACTCCAATCCAATCGACTGTCTGTCTCAAGCTTAGCCAATCAACTTCAAGGAAAATTACCCGATATCACACTGGCGCTCATGCTCTCTGAATGGCAAAACGGCACCCTGCCGGTCCATCCGGCAATGCTCGCCCGAGAACAGATTATGCGCATACGCACACAAAGCATCAGTCAACTCGACCAATTTGCATACATGGGAGATCGTCTTCCCGGACGTCTCAAAAACGCCGTTGACCGCCTCAGAAGCATCGACTTGCCGGAACTACACGACACATTCCGCGAGAGCGTTCAAACGCGCCGCTATGCCGCCACAAGAATCAATCGCGCGTTGATCTCAGTGCTAATCGGTCACACGCAAGCGGATATTGAGACGCTTGAACACCCCGAATACATTCGCGTTCTGGGTTTTTCGTATCGCGGACGCGACGTTCTTCGCCAAATGAGACGAAGTGCCACCTTGCCAATCATCGACAAAGCCTCGGACTTTGCCGACTCGGGCAAACACCCCGCCTATAAGCGCATGGCCGAGCTTGATCTTAACGCAGTCGAGTTTTGGAATCTTTACGCCGGCGTGCCATACGGCAACGAGTTTGAGCAACAAGTCATCCGCCTCACTCGGAAAGAAACAGACGCCCGCGCAATATTACAGCCTGGAACGGCGAAACTGTGAGACCCGGCGAGGCCCAATATTGAAATTTTCATTACTTCGGGGTCGCATGTGTAGCAAAGGGCGTATCTTACTCCTCCCTACGATATTCGGGATTTCAAATTCTTGCTCACCGCTTCATTAACGGATTGTCACTTTTCCTGTGTTTGACGGATGTAGGTGAAGAGCCTTACCTATAGATCCCTCGAACCATCGGGGCTCTGTGATTATTATTCAGGACTCGAAAACCTTTTCACAAGTATCGAAACGCAAAAAAGCCTCCGACAATCGGAGGCCTTGCAAATCATGATTATGATATGATTTTCGCAACGCTGTCACTTAAGTGACAAACAACGCTAAATTACTTCGCAGCACTAGCGGCATTCATGGCCTTAACCATGCGAGACTTCTTACGAGCAGCAGCCTTCTTGTGAATCAGGCCCTTGCCGGCAGCTTTATCCAAAGCAATCTGAGCAACTTTGACTTGATCGGCAGCTTTATCAGCAGAATCGGCGACGGAGGCCTTGGCCTTCTTAATCACCGTGCGGAGCTCGCTCTTCTTCATCTTGTTCTGATCAGCCTTCTTCTGGTTCACCTTCACACGCTTGATCGCGGACTTAATATTCGGCATATCCTTCACCTCCATCTATAATTCATTCATGACTTCATTCGTGACACCAAGCGATTTTATCACGATTTCAATGCCCATGCAAGGCTTAAATGCTTGAGAACCAAAAATATGCTCCGCCGATCCACAAAGCACACACAAAACACCCCATGCAACGAAAAACTTTTCGCACTCGTCTATTTATTGTCCGAGAAAAGCGATAGACCCCATCCGCAAATAATTCATAATCAATCTTGCACTCGACATATATGTAACCCGCTAAAAATCGGAACTATAGAAATCAATAGGAAAGCAGGAGATACTATGAAAAAGAAATGGATTGCCCCACTAACGATTGCGCTGGCTGCCATGATGTCCATTTCCGCGTGCTCGTCCGCCAAATCCGAGTCCGCACAGGACAGAAATGTCGAAAATGTAAAATCGCAAGTACACAATTCTGATTCGAAAAACACCGTCGATTTCGCTGAACCCGAAGTCGCCTACGATGAATCATTCGACGGAGTCGCCCAGGAAGGCGCAGCAACCGCCCCGGACGCACTTGGCGTCATAAAGTCACCAAACAATAAAATTATCTACACCGCAGAGATCGACATCAAAGTCGAGGAAGCCGACGCAGCCATGGACAGCATCTCACAAGCCGCAGTCATGGCCGGTGGTTATGTCTCCGCATCGAACTTCTTTAACTATGACGAAGAGCGCAGCGGAATCGTCACCGTACGCATTCCGCCCGATAAACTGACCGAATTCTCCGACTTAGTCGGTAGCCTCGGCGAAATCGAGAGTTCGAACCTTCAGAGTCAGGATGTCACGGAAGAATACATCGACATAGAATCCCGTCTCAAAAACGCCAAAGCTCAAGAGGTCCAACTACTCGCTATCATGGAAAAAGCGATTGAAATTGAAGACATACTTATCGTTCGCACCGAGCTCAACTACGTCCAGCAGGAAATCGAGCAATACGAAGGCCGTCTAAGATACCTTGACAGCGCCGTTGATTACTCGACCGTCACCGTGCGCATATACGAAAAAGAAGCACCTTACGAACCCGTCGTTGACCCGGATGAAGATGTCATCAAGCGCTACTCCTTCAAATATGTCCGTGATCGCATCGAAAAAGGCATCAAGAATAGTTTCGCCGGAACCATCAACGTACTCGCATCTATACTGATTGGCATCAGCTCCATCGTCATTCCTCTGCTCATCTTCATTCTTCCGATCATCATCTTGATTGTAATCATTCGCATTCGCTCAAAAAAGCGCCGGAAATCAAAGATCGCAGCAACCGCGAAGAAAGAATTCTCAAGTGCTGCCACTGAGAAAACCGAACCGAAGACCGAATCAACATCGAACGAAAAACAGAATAACTAAGTCATCCGACATCCCTGACACACGCCCCCCGACCCGTCGAAATATTGACCGCCAAGTTTAGGCCACCCGAAAAAATCGGGGACGCCAACTCGGCGGTCATTTTTTGCGCAATTTTTTGTATAATAGGAAAGAATGACAGGAGAGTATTATGAGCACCATTAAACGCTACGACAAAGACGACTCCACTTCATACGCCCTCGGCGCAACGCTGAGCATCGAGTTACTCAAGGCGCGCCCGGATTGTGTGCGGCGCATTTATCTCCATAGCAAACTTAACTCGGCAGAAATAATTAACACTATTGAATCACTGGCGGATCAAGCCTCGGCGGCAATCGACATCGAGACCAACGACAAAGCGTTTCGAATCCTCTCCCAAAAGGAGAATTGCTTTGTCATTGCCGAATTCGATAAATTTGATGCGCCCATTGACGGATCAGCCCCACATATCGTCTTGGTCAACCCCTCCAACGCCGGAAACTTGGGTACCATCATTCGGAGCGCCGTCGGATTTGACTTGCCAGACATCGCAATCATCAAGCCGGCCGCGGATATTTTCGACCCCAAGACTGTACGTGCGTCCATGGGATCGCTTTTTCGGTTGAGATTCAGTCATTACGATCAATTCGAAGACTATATAAGCGCACACAAAGACCGACCGATTTATCCATTCATGCTCAATCGCGACTCAAAGGATTTACGCGAAGTGGATATACCCAATACCTTTTCACTGGTTTTCGGCAACGAAGCCACGGGTCTTCCTAAGGAATTCGCATGTATCGGCACCCCGGTTCAAATCCACCACAGCGATGCGATTGACAGCCTCAACCTTCCGATTGCGCTGAGTATTGGTCTGTATTCGGCGACGCGGTCGAGAGATTTTTCTCCTCACTTTTTCGACGTAGCGAACGAAGTTCAATTGTAATTAATATCACGGCAAGTACGAGCGACAGTGCATCGGAAACCGGCATAGAATAGAAGAATCCATCCAACCCCCAAAAATGAGACAGGATGAAATACAACGGAATCAAAAACAGAGCCTGTCGCAAAACCGTCAATGTCAGCGAAACAAACGATCGACCGATGTTCTGGTAATAGTGCGAAGAAATAACGACAAAGCCGGCAGCGGGCAATAACAAAAAACTCTTACGCATGCCGACCGTTGCCAACGCTATCTGTTCCGCATCGTTCGAAAAAAACGAGGCCACCAACGGTGTTTTCAATGCCACAAATGTAGCTATCGACACCGAGATCACGGATGCTAATCCTACTGCCGCAAAATACGCTTTTCGAACACGTGCATAATTGCCTGCACCGTAATTGTAACCAATAATCGGTTGTGCCCCCTGAGCCACACCAATGACAGGCATAATCGTAAACATCAATACCGATTGAATGATAGTCATCGCAGAAACCGCAAGATTACCACCCAACGCAACCAACTGACGATTTCCAACGATCTGAACCAGCGAACCCAACATCTGAACCGCGAAAGAACTCATGCCAATAGCGATGACCGTCTTCAATATT
>DUPM01000013.1 GCA_012838315.1 Clostridiaceae bacterium | reverse complement strand
TATACTGCGCTACCAATACAAATCCATAGCGAATTCTCACATATTATTCTTCGCAAGGCTTCTGTGCCTGTCATCTCAGAAAAATAATAATCATATTTATCAGAATAACTATAAATTGTTTTCCCATCTTCTGTTACTTGATTAAATCCCCACAATAAAATATCATATTCTTTTTTATCTATATATTTATAAATATTTTCAACCAGCTTTTCAGATATATAATCATCACCATCTAAAAACATGATATATTGACCAGAGGACTCTTCAATACCTAGATTTCTAGCTGAACTTACACCACCATTTATTTTCCTTATTATTTTATAATTACTTATATAGGAGGATTTAAGCATTTCATTAACTATAAAATATGTATTGTCAGTGGATCCGTCATCAATTACAATAACTTCATATTGTTTGATTGTTTGATTTATAAGTGAGTTAATTGTCTTATTAATATATTTTTCAACATTGTAAGCTGGAATTATAATGCTTAGTTTCATCACACAAACTCATCTCCAATTCTCTATGGGGTCAAACATAAGTTTATTAATTATAGTTTTTATTTGTACTCATGTCTTGATATGCGCTATCTCTATGGCCTAAAATACCCAAAGCCATTTACACTTCTGTGACATAAGGCTCGTCTAATATGTTTTAATGCTACACAGTTTTTTAAAAATATTTCTAGAAGATATACTTGGTATGAAATGGGTTCGTAATCCTTCCGTGGACGTAAAGGCTTTATGCTTTAGATTCTTGTTTTTTGATAAAAAAATAAATCTTATATAGTCCTTAATTGCTTTGCAATCGCCAATTTTTGTTTCCCTGTGCTTACTCACCAACAAATCATTTCTATAATCTAATACTATGCAATTGCCACCAAGTTCCTCAATCTTTTTTTGTAAGGCATAAACTTGTAAAACAGCACCATAATTTATAGCCCTATGAAATGCAACGGTGGCAATATTTTGCTTGTTATTAATATTCATTATTTCTCACCCTCTCAACATTACTTTAATACGACATTTGCTTTCTTTTTATTCTCTACATACCCAACTGCTTGTGCCGACGGATTTTGTTCTACAATAGCCGACAAATAAAGTCCTTCATCAGCCGATAACATTGTCCATAGTATAGCATAAAGAAAGCGATCCGAAGATCGCCCCCTTAATCAAATCAGCTCTTGTTCAATGACATACCGCGCAAGTGCGTCGTCCAGAATTTTCTTGTTCTGCTGCGAACCGTACATCAGACAATGTGTGCAGGCCTTGTTAATCAGGCGTGCACTACCGGCGGAATATCGAAAGATCTCGCTGATTGCTTGGTCGGAGAAGATCTCGGAAGAAGAGTTCGCGTAAGCCAAATGGTGGAGGATATAGGCTTTTGTTTGTGTGTTTAATATAAACTAAAAATACCGAAAAAAATCATCTCCAAGTCCGGAAAAAATCATGAAAAAATCCCGGGAAAAATCATGATAAGAAAAGGGACAGTTGAAAGACTGTTCCTCGAACCATATCCTTTGTTGTAGGACCAACCACAACAAAGGAGGATAAGGAGAAGTGATCAACATGTCCCAAATCAATGATATCAGAGAAGCATACGCAGAGACAGGGAAAGTCGCGCCGGTAGCGCGAAAATTTCAGGTCGACGAGAAAACAGTACGAAAGTATATCCGAAAGGAAGATTTTTCCCCGAAGCTACCGATTCCGGGGGAACGCGAATCCAGACTGGATCCATATAAGGCAAAAATCAGAGAATGGATCGACGCAGACGATAACGTCTGGCGTAAACAACGACATACCGCCCGACGCATCTACGATCGGCTCAAAGTGGAGTATCCGGAATTTAATTTGTCATACCCGACCGTTCAACGTTACGTGAAGGCGTACAAGGTAAAGAAACGGAAGGTGAAGACGTTTCAGGAGTTGGTCTGGCATGCGGGTGAAGCACAAGTTGATTTTGGTGAGTCCGATTTTTATGAACGCGGTGTTCTGATTCGAAAAAAATACCTGACCGTCTCGTTTCCTTACAGTAACGACGGATTCAGTCAAGTCTTCGGCGGAGAGACAAGTGAGTGTGTCTGCCAGGGACTCCAAGATATTTTCGCATATATCGGCGGCGTACCCAACGTACTGATCTTTGACAATGCAACGGGTGTGGGGCGTCGCATTGGCAGCGAAATAAGGGAAGCACAACTCTTTCAACAGATGCGGGCACATTACGGATTTATTGCCCGGTTCTGTAATCCCCATGCAGGCCACGAGAAAGGGCACGTCGAGAACAAGGTCGGATACAATCGTCGCAACCTATTTGTCCCGGTACCAAGCTTCGACTGTATAGAAACGTATAATCGGAACCTTTTAGATGCACACATGGTGAAAGCAGACGAAATTCATTACAAGAAAGAGAAACGGATTTCCGACCTGTTTGAAGAAGACCGTCGCGCCTTGAAACAACTTCCGGCATACCCCTTCAATGTCTGTCGATTCTTATATGTGAATGCGGATAGCTACGGGAAGGTACGGCTGGATGATCGACACTACTATTCCTCGTGCCCGGAGTTCGGTGGCACAGAAGTGTTGGTTGGAATAAAGGCACACCACATCGAAATTTATGACGAGAGCGGCCGGTTGACTGTCGTTCACAATCGAAGGTTTGGCGCAGAACGAACGGATAGCCTTGATTATCGGACATCACTGGCTACTCTTTCCAAGAACGTGGGCGCTTGGAGCAACAGCGGCGTGCGAGAGATGATTCCCAACCCACTCCGAACGAACATGGATGAATTGTGCAAAGAAGAGCTGCGCCATACGGTTAGGACCCTGTCTCTACTGACTCAAGAGTATTCGTTTGAGACGGCCGTCAAAGCACTGGAGACCGCGTTTGCCACAAATCGAACCCACTTTTCCGATGCGGCCGTATTGGCCGCCCGGATGACGAGTTACGGGCTGGATACATGCCCGGAAAAGGGACCGGACTTGAACGGCTACGACCGGTTATTACGAATGGAGGTGCAGACATGATTACGCCAAAAGAACGGGAAGAACTAAGAAGACGTAGCTCTGAGTCCTGTCGGCGCCTGATTCTGTCCCAACGAATGGTGGAGCTATGCGAACAAGAAGCCACGCCAAAGCAAGAAGAATTTCTGGCGTTTGTTTTGGAAGAGGAGATTCATCGACGCGAACAAAATCGGCGGGCCCGTCAATTGAGTCGAGCTTGCTTTCCGGTACTGAAAAGTTTGGAAGGATACGAATACAGTGCCATCCGCTTCCCACCGTCCTTGTCGCGAGAAGAACTTTTAAGCTGTCAATTCGTTGGTGAGAAGAAGAATCTGATCCTCTTCGGCCCGGTCGGTATCGGCAAGACCCATCTGGCGATCGCTCTTGGTGCAAAAGCTTGTGCGATGGGTATGAACGTTCGATTCTATACGGTGACCGAATTGGTATTAAAACTCGGCGAAGCGCACCGCTCCGGCCGGCTCGAACGCCTGATTCGCGATCTTGTGCAACTCGATCTTCTCATTCTGGATGAGTGGGGCTATGTACCGATTGATAAGGAAGGATCCCAGTTATTGTTTCGTGTTGTCGCCGATAGCTATGAAAGCAAAAGCCTGATCTTAACGACAAACCTGGAATTCTCAAAGTGGGGAGGGATATTTACCGATGAACAAATGGCAGCCGCCATGATTGACCGACTGGTTCACCATGGCCATCTTTTAATTTTCGAAGGTCAAAGCTACCGTATGACTCATGCGCTCATGCGGCAGACCGCTACACCCGCCTCATGATTTTTCCCGGGAATCCTTGTGATAAAATCCGGGAATTCCTGATGATTTTTTCCGGGATATTCTATTGACATAACACAATTGGAATCGAATTTGCGAATGGTTTGTTCGGGTGTTTTGAACTCGCGCGTATGGGATTGTTCTGCTTTGCAGATACCTGGGGTTGGTATTCAGAATTATGGTCGGGAGGACCGGTTCTTTTTTGATGACGGGCAAGGATCCGTTCTCGGAGAACTTCTTCGGAAT
>DUPM01000119.1 GCA_012838315.1 Clostridiaceae bacterium | reverse complement strand
GATTCAACGGAAACAAAACCATCGTTATCTCCATCGGTGCGCCGTAATATGGCATATCCGACATTGAGCGGAAAATCGGCACTGAAGAAACTGCTCATTTTCGATGCGACGCTCGAATAGAGGACGCCTTCCTGGTCGATGACCTCTTCATTGAACAACGCACATTGCTTTTTGGTCAGGTCATTTATACCGCATTGAAAATCCGGCTCGGTATCGCCAAGCTTTTTGTACATGGCGTTATATACCTTCGCCAAAAATCGGATCAGCGAGTTGGGAATTTTCTTGATGGCAATGTCGACCAGACTGCATCCGAGGTGTGGCGTCCCGACCGTCGTCAGTGAAGCAACATAGGGCGCTGCGCCCAGACAACTGATGGCGTAGCGGGCGTCGAGTCCGCCTTTTGAGTGCGCGATGATATTGACTTTGTCGCACTGTTCTTTTTCGAGAATACTCAAAATCTGTGATTTGAGCTCCGCGCCGCTGATGGCCATCGGTGCGGCCGACTGTTGGTTCCCATAGTAAACGACAGCGCCGTTTCGAAGGAGTTCTTTGGAGATGCGTCCCCAATAGTTGAAGACCTGCCAGTCTCTCCAGAAGATGCCATGAACCATCAAGAGAGGATATTTTGTTTTGCAAACGTCATTATCTTTTCGGCTCGCGTTGAGTTCTTCTTTGTAAATGATGAAGAGATACTCATTCTTGGCCACGCGGCAACAACGCCAGAAAACAAAGAAATTCACAATCGGAATCCACCATGTGAAAAACAGCGTCACCTTCATCAATAGACTCAGCTGCGTTGACGCACATATGATTCTCAGGACGCCGTTAAACGCAATGATCAGCAATATGATGAGCGCCCCCAGTTCGCTGAATACTACGGCAATGGCATTGAAGTTAAATCTCGGCAGAATAAAGATCGAAAAGCAAACATCTGCGATGAAAACAAGATTCGCGATTATGATCAGTTCGCGCCCGCCCATCAGAACTTCCCCGCGCGTGAACGATTTCATTTTCCATCGCGGGAAAATATTGAATACGACAAATAATAATGCGGAGACGACGATCAGAAAAACATTCAGGATCGGCGGACTCTTCAGTAAAAAAAATACAATGTAAAAATTTGAACAGAAAAAGACAAAAGATAGATTGAGTAGTCTTCGGATCATATCCGTCCCCCTGAAAACCTTAGTAGCCGAGTCGCTTCAAATCCTCAATAATTTGCACGTAAACATCACAAATGTCGCTGACATAGCCCTCTCGCGTCTTTTTTGTCAGTCGTCTCCGACGGATATCGACCTCATCTGCATGAGAGACACCTCGGTTCGTCGCGCCTCTGAGAAAGCCTTTGAAATTCCTCCACGGCGCGGAAGACGTCGGGACCAGTCCGTCATTTTCGCCCTCGATCAGGCCGACGAAAAAGTGCGGCCAAAACAACAGCATATCACTGAACGAATTCCGCATGGCTCCGGCATAACTCTGGTAGTAGACGCCGTCGACATCCGGGTTGTTTTGGTTGAAAGTATCCATATAGGTTGCCGATAGTTGCCTGCACAAAAAGTGAAAATCAGGGTTGCTGTCACCGAGCCATCTGAACCAGTGATTCGCAAAAAACGACACAATCCTGAATGAGAAATTCGGAAACCTTAATAGCATATCCATCGTCTTCACGCCGCGGTGAGGCGTGCTGACCGTCGTCAGGCTCGCTACAACATCCGCCATGCCGAGCGAAGATATCAGGTATCTGGATTCTATTCCGCCTTTTGAATGGGCAATGATGTTGACTTTGTCGGCGCCGCTCTCTCGGAGAACTTCAGTGATGCGTGCCTTCAGTGTATCCGCGTTATTTTCGATGGACGCCCAGCCGTCCTGATTTCCGTAATAGAATCGGCATCCGTGAGACGCCAAAACGCTCGGAATTCGTCCCCAGTAATTAAACCGGTCCCAATCGCGAAGCGCTGCCCCGTGAACGAAAACAAATGGATATTTAGTTAAACAACTGTCATCATGAGTGTCCATTATGGTGTTAGTCCCTCACAGACTTTTTCGCGCGGAAATAATACAAGACGGTTTGAGTCGCAAAAAAACCAAACTCAAGAATGAGAATAATGCCCAAAATAGTGTTGAGAATAAACATCCATTCCAAACGTATCGTATTGAGAAGAATAAGGTTCCGTATCACAGTAAATGCGAGCAGAATACATACAGGGTAGAAGCATAGTGAATAAGTGAGTGCGAAGCGTCGGGCGTGTTTGATTCGTACGCAGTACGTAGAATTTCTTTGAGAGACACACCGGCTCGTAGGCGCCGTCCTGGATAACGATTTCCGGTGCACCATTGGTGTGCTTATCGAAAATGATCCGGTAGAACATCTGCGCCGGCTGAGTCTTTTCAAAAACAAAGAGCCTCGACGAGAAATGGACCTTCTTAAGGGCGCAGCCTTTGGCGTGCTTTTCCGACAGCCGCTTTTCGGTCTTTACTACGTCAAAACTCCAAAAAGGGCGCAATACTGTCTTGCTCATCGGAACAATCCCTCCTGTGAAATCGTATTTTCATATACTTTCTTCAACCGCTCGATCTCAAAAAAGAGAAGTGCCTTCCCATTGTCGGTGATGCGATACACTGTCTTTCGTTCCTTGTCATCGCAAACAGAAATCAGGCGGTCCTTGCTCATCTTCCCCAAAGTTCCATACACTGTACCGGATCCTAAAACGATTCGGCCGTTCGTCAGTTCCTCGACGAACTTGATGATGCCGTATCCGTGGCGCGGTTCATTTAGGGATAGCAAAATGTAATATGCGGTCTCGCTCATCGG
>DUPM01000118.1 GCA_012838315.1 Clostridiaceae bacterium | reverse complement strand
TCATAAATCATGGTCGTATTGTTGCTGAGGATACGCCGGTCAATCTTTCAAAGCGATTAACCGGTCCATATAAAATTGTCGTTGGTTTCAAAAGCGATAACCCGGATATTATTTCATACCTAAAAAACATCGCTGGTGTGAGGCATGTTAATCCCATAAGGCAATTGGATGGAACACAGTATTTTGATATCGTTTCTGAAGATCAAACGGATCCGAGAGTCTCAATTTTCGAAATGGCAAGTTTAAATAAACTTCCGCTTATAGAGTGTCGTTCACCCGAAATGAGCATGGAAGATATCTATCTTAAAGTAGTAGATTCGGATCCGGTGAAGGGGAGGCAAACAAAGTGATTGCATACTTCAGGCGTGATTTTTTCGGTTATTTCAAATCGCCGATTGGATATGTTGTATTAGGGATTGTCTCTCTAATCGGTGGTTTCTATTTGGCCAACGGCATCGGGTACAGTTATGTCAATATTATCGATGAAATTGGTTTTATTCAAAGTGCGCTCTTTTTAATCATCCCGCTTATTACGATGCGTTTATTCTCAGAGGAGAGAAGAAATGGCACAGAAATTCTGATGCATGTGTCTCCAATCTCATTGTATAGGGTCGTTTTGGCGAAATACTTTTCGGCGCTTGCTTTGTTTTCACTTATATGCGGTATTATTATTTTGCATTCGATCGTGGCGTATTCCATCGGTGCAACTATTACTGCGGTTACGTTTGGGTTCTTCATTTCATTCTATTTTATCGGCGCCGTTTTTCTATCCATCGGGATTCTTGCTTCTGCTCTCACGGAAAATCAAATTATCGCTGCCATCAGCAGTCTGACTGTAATATTTTTTACGCAATACATTCCTGTTCTTGCTAACCAGATCAAATCTTTTCTAATGAGTTTTCTTGATACATTTAATTTATTCAATTTAAGCATGATGAATACTTACAAGATAGCGGATAGTGTCGAAAAAATCATTCTTTGGTTTGATCCTTATTCAAAATTTAACGATTACTACGCAGGGGTGTTGACCTTATCACCAATCGTCTTTTCGGTAAGTCTCATTTTCGTGTTTTTGTTTGTGACTTATCGTGTTATTGAAAAGCGTCGTTGGAGTCAAAAATAAAGGGACTTGGAGGCAGTAATGGATATTCGCAAAAAACTGGCGAAAATGTATACGGATCATCTTATTCAATTAAGTTCCCGCGATGAAAGAACACGTGCAATTAAGCGCTATGCTATTTTATCCGTTTTGATTGTAATTATTTTTCTAATTATTTTTAACGTCCTCTTTTCGCTTTTAACTGACGATAGAATTCGAGTTGACTTGACGAGCAATCAGATGAATACTCTAACACCACATTCAATAAATCTTGTTCGATCGCTTGATCAAGAAGTTCAGATTTATGGGTTATTTGAAAAGCCCAAGGATTTGTCAGATTCGATTTACCAGTTTTTTGTGCCTATTTTAGAAGAATATGAAAAATATTCCGGTGGCAAGATTACGGTTGAATATGTTAACCCGAATACTCGTCCGGGTATATATTTGCAGATTGACCCGAGCGGAAATGAGAATTTTGAAGAAGGGACATATGTGATTAAAGTCGGTGACTCTTATCGCGTCATCGATCCC
>DUPM01000117.1 GCA_012838315.1 Clostridiaceae bacterium | reverse complement strand
TTTGTCTGCGCTGCTCTCCGTTGGGCATTAATTCGAATTTATAGGCTTGCAAGATCTTCATGCACTTATTATACCGAACTTTTGTTCCTGGGTCTCATAGGAAAGATAATTTTTGCGCTATTCATCTTCGCCCTGAACGACGAGGTTTTTCGCGCATTTCGATAAAGACTTCGCTTCAACGAGTGGCGTCTTTGGATTTATGTAGGCGCGGCATTAAAAACAAATCCATTCTTCTGACACGTGCCGGTGTACTCGTCGCTATCATCATTACCGCTGTACTGGCCTATGTCGGCAACGAAGTCGACGCCACCTTTGGCATGATTGCACAGTCCACATCGGTCTTCTTCGGACTCTGCGTCCGCATTTTCGGCAAGAATCATCTTCTTTCCGGAACCGCGCTCGAAAAACTTTCTCAAGTCGACAGCATCCTCATCGCATTACCCATATCCATCCTGGTTCTCGTCGTGGTCGCACTTGCTACCAAGCAAAGAACCGGACTTGACCAATCACATATCGACAAATGCTTTAACGGCGTGAAATAAACCATGCGATAATTCTTACGCACCCCGCAAGCCATTGCGCGACGCTGCAAAGCAAAATGCACCCCCGGATGCTGAAAGGACACTTCAGCATTTTCGGGGTGCATTCGTTTTTCGCTCATTTCAAGTGTCAAAGGTTCAATGGTTTAGAGATCAAAAGACTCCAGAAAATCTTCGCCTTTTTGGACTTCAAAAAAAGACATCCCCGGAAAATCTTGCTGTCGACGCGCTTCATAAAGGACGATGCTGACGCAATTTGAAAGATTCAGACTCCTGGCTTCCGGCGCCATCGGCAATCGAAAACACGCATCTATATTTTCTTTCAGAAGATCATAAGGCAACCCCGTGCTCTCTTTTCCAAACACAAGGTAGATATCCACATCGCGCGTCGCAAAATTAATTTCGGAGGGTGCTTTCTTACCATAACGCGTCATATAATAAAATTCGCCTGTGCGATTATGATAGAAGTCTTCTAAATTCATATGCGTCGTAATGCGCGCATGCTCTAGGTGATTTGTGGCGTAACGGCCGACATTTTTTTTATAAAGATCAAACCCCATCGGCTCAATAATATGAAGCTCTGCATCGCAAGCGACACACGTTCGAATAATATTACCTGTATTCTGAGGTATTTCCGGTTCAAATAAGACAACGTGAAGTGCCATACATCGCCTCCGAGAAGAATGCCGTCTTCAATTAATTTGCGCCTTCGAGCACGTCTTTATTTGATGACGGAATACACAAATTATCCGGTCGCTTCATCTCGTCCAGCTTCGCAGCGGACACCGCTTGGGCAATGTTCAGAAGATGGTCACCCAACCGTTCAAAATCAGTAAGCATTTCTGAATAGATGACACAAGCCTCGCCGGAGCACTCTCCCGAAATCATACGATCTATCTGCTTGTTACGGAACTCCATCGTCATGTCGTCCATAAGTTGCTCTGCTTCTTCCATCTTTGTGAGCAATTGATCCAAATTGAGACCCTGATCTTCATATAGAAAATCGAGCGAACGCAAGCAGGTCTCACGCATCTGATCAACTTCAGCCATTGCCTTCTCGGAAAGACGCAAACCTTTTTTCTCCAAGAGATTGGCGTAACCGGCAATATTCATGGCGTGATCACCAATGCGTTCTATATTCCCCGTAATTTTGAAATAGGCATTGATGGCAATCGACTCCTTCTCAGACATTTCGGCTGCTATCATGTGTGAAATGAAAAATGAAATTTCCTTGTTCAAGTAATCGATATAGTCCTCGGATGCCTCTATCTCCTCTTGTATCGTCGCACTGTTTGAATTTATTGCATTAAAACTGCGATCAATATTATCTCGGGCCATCGCGAGCATCCGATCGATTTCTCTTCTCAGCTGGATAATAAAGATGGTAATCGAACCCATACTGTATTCGTTCTTCAACAGTGAGCGATCTAAATAGCGAACGCACTGGATCAAATCCTCATCCCCCGGTTTGTCCGGAAGAATTTTGCGAACTAATTTAACTAACAGGAGCCCGAACGGGAGTAGCATTAAAGTCGTGGATACGTTGAATAAGAGGTGCGCATTAGCGATCTGAGCCGCCGGACGGTCGGGGGTCAATGACATGACAAAATTTTCAAATGGCGTCAAACGTACGATAATCGAAAACACCACTGTGCCTATTACATTAAATAACAGATGAATCATCGCCGCTCGCTTCGCATTGCGACTTGTTCCGATTGATGCCAATGTCGCTGTCACGCACGTACCAATGTTCTGTCCGAACAAGACGAAGATGGCGCTGGGTAAGCCGATGAGTCCGGTGGCCGCTAGTGACTGTAATATGCCAATCGAAGCCGATGATGACTGAATGATCGCCGTAAATATGACACCGACCATAACTCCGAAGAACGGGTTCGTAAATTGCGTCATCATATTGATGAAAAACGGCTCATCTCGCAAAGGCGTCATTGCCCCACTCATCATTGTCATTCCAATAAACAAGATGCCGAGTCCGGCCAGTATTAAGCCAATATGATGCAATTTCTTGGATTTTAGAAAAACAATCAAACTAACACCGATAAGCGCGATAATTGGTGCAAGTGCACTCATATCGAGCGCAATCAGTTGACTAGTGATGTTGGTGCCGATGTTGGCACCCATGATGACCCACGTCGCCTGCGCTAAGGTCATGATGCCTGAATTAACAAATCCGACGACCATGACGGTGGTCGCCGAAGAGGATTGCACGGCCGCCGTAATACCGGTCCCGACCGCAAGCCCCGAAAAGCGATTCGATGTCAACTTCTCCAAAAGGCCCTTTAGCTTATCGCCTGCGGCCGCCTCCAATCCACTGCTCATCATCCTCATGCCATAAAGGAATAAGGCCAGGCCACCCAAAAGCGGCAATACGAACTCGGATAGTTCGGAAAAACTCATAACAATATACCCTCAACAATCAACAATCGGCCAAAAACAACAAACTCAAAATTAATGCCGATTTTATTCCATCTTAACAATTTGTTCATTTGAATTGTATAGAAAAAACAAGGGCATGTCAAAGCTAATAATTCGTTGTACGTTCTCAGCAATTGCTTACATAGACGGTCTTCTATGTTTATTGGTGCTGAGGCGTTTCAATATCATTTTTTGTCTTTCGGAAACGACTGTAATAAGCGGCTTTCAGCGGTACATATCCCCATTCTTTCATCATATCGTAGCCGACCAAAGAATAATTCTTTTTACAATGAGAACCGCTTGCAATATACCGTATCCACATCTGCATGTGTTGATCGATTTGCGACAGCCCGTAGTGACAGTTCAGCATCGGAAAATACCACTTGCTCCAAGTTAGTTCGTCATCCCTTAATCCGGTGCCATAGAACTTAAATTGAAATTTCCTAATCATCGCGCGCGCCGCGCGCTCTGTCGACGCATTCTTTCTAATGCGCCATCGATACAGTTTTTTCGCCGCTCTGGAGATTTTACCTTGCATTTTATCAATCGCGCCATCCGATAAATCAATCTGTCCCTGATTATACGCTAGCCCAAGAAAAGACCACTCTTCTCCCGGCGCTGAAATCTGCGTTTTGTCTTCATTGACCGACAGCCCCAGAGCGCTCAGAGCCGTCCTCACTTTATCCAGCAAGTGCTCGGCATCGTCGGGACGACAGAAGAAAATCAAATCGTCCGAATATCGCAAATATAATGGCGCCCACGTCACCGCCTCTTTATCAAATGCATGCAAGTACAGATTCGCCAAAAACGGAGCGAGGGGCATGCCGGCCATAACGCCTTTTTGCGTCTCACAGATGACTTCGTCTCCTACTTTCACATATGGATTGCGAAGCATGCGCTCAATCACGGTCGTCAAGGGAACGCTATCCGGAAGCGATTCTTGAATCAGCAACGACATGCGATCCGTATCAATACTATTAAAGTAATCACTTATATCCGTTCGCACGCATGAAAAATTGGGACAATAGTGACGAAGCGCATCGCGAAAAGCGCCTTGTATGGAAAAACCCGGCCGAAAAGCCAAGCAACACGGCAAAAATCGATCGTAACGAATAGATACCATGTGCTGTATCAGCTTGAGCGCCAGACGGTTCAAGTCATCATATACGTAAATAACCCGTTTCTTCTGTGTGCCCAACTTACTAATTAATACTTTTTCCGGAAAGCTCGGGGTGTGCCGGCCCATAACAATCTCTGCTGCACGAGCAAGAATTTCCGCTTCGGCCGGCATGTTTTCCTTTCGACGATCATCCGAGTCAAAGCGAAACTTTCGACGCTCCAATTCAAGAGCTTCTTCCAGATAGACGCGCATGCCATCGCTGTTCAGCAAATCCAACATGGTTATACTCCGCAATTCCTAAAAAGCAACGCCGAACAGTAGCGTTCGGCGATCAAAAAACCAACGAGCGGAACAGGCAAAGAAGCATATGAAATTGCTGTAAGCAATACCGGAGTGCACGCCACGCCACCGCTCCCAAGGTAAATATTCCGCGTAACGCTTTCCCCGACGGGAGCACGGCCGAAGCCATATCGTTGCCTGTATCCGCCGTTGCGCCACTATTATAACACGGCAAGCTCTGCCCGAGAGATTCCGTAGTCGTCAGGAAACGACCTCATACGGCCAACTGTTAATTCCACCGAAATCATACACATCGGTGTATCCCAAATCGGCCAACGTCTCTGCCGCAATCGCGCTGCGACGACCACTTCGACAATAAAGCAAAATCCTTGCCGAATAATCCGGAAGACTTTCGAGCGCAAGCACATTGATCTCGTCATAGGGCATTAATAGCGCCCCTTGAATATGACCTTGCTCGAACTCTTCTTCAGTCCTGACATCCAACAAGACATATTCTTCACCATCTTGCATCATCCCGTACGCAGTCTGAGCGTCGATGACGCGGACGGTGCCAGAAGAACGGGTCGAATCAGACGTTTGAGAAGTATTGGTTTCGCTATCTTGGCTTTCTACAGGAGAAAATGCATCCGGCGCAAAATCACACGAGGATGCAAGGCATAAAACGACGGCAAGTATAGCGACCAGTCGAAGTGAGATCTTTTGATTGCATAAATATCTTGATTTCATCGCTTATGTCCCCCTTGTTTATCTATTTATATTATATTCGGAATGTGCTCAATCCTCAATCACGGACTCAGCACTTATCCTTTATTACTCCGACTGATTTTTGAACGGTCACTTTGTGAGAAATGCACCGATGATGCGAGACATAAATATAAAAAATTATGCAATTTATACAGCAAAACGTTTCGTTTGTCTGCAAATTTATTGACTATATTTTTTAAGGAGCATATACTTTTTATAGAATTCGTGCTCGAGAACGCACAATTTTTTATAGTTTTACGTCCAATTATGCCGGCCATCTGCCGGCGCAAGTTTTTAATCTTGAGAGGAGGGATAATCGGCAAGTGAATTCTGACAATCAACTCAGAAACAAATCAACACAAATTAAAGGAGATTTTACGATGAAAACAATCAGAAAAATTCTCGTTCTAGTCATCGCTTTTGCATCTCTCATGTCTATTCTGGCTTTGGGTGGATGTAGCAAGGATAGCGGCAAGAAGAAAATTGGCGTCTCTATGCCAACACAGTCTCTGCAACGTTGGAATCAAGACGGTGCTTACCTCAAAGAAAAGCTTGAGAAAGCCGGTTACGAAGTTGAATTGCAGTATGCCAACAACGATGTCACTCAACAGGTTAGCCAAATTGAGAACATGATCACCAGCAAGTGTGAAGTTCTGATTATTGCTGCCGTTGACGGCGACTCTTTGGTGAACGTTCTTGCGGACGCCAAAGAAGAAGGCATCCCTGTCATCGCTTATGACCGCTTAATCATGAAGACCGACGCTGTGTCTTACTACGCGACGTTTGACAACTACATGGTTGGAACCATTCAGGGTGAGTTTATTGAAAGCGCTTTGGATCTTAAGAACGCGGCCGGCCCTTTCAACATTGAAGTTTTCGCCGGTTCACCGGACGACAACAACGCTCGTTTCTTCTATCAGGGTGCTTATGACGTTCTTTCGCCTTACATTGATGCGGGCAAACTCGTCGTCGTATCCGGCCAAAAGGATTTCGAGACCTGCGCTATCCCTGCTTGGGAAGCTGAAACTGCACAGAACCGTATGGACGATCTGTTGACCGCTCACTATGCGACCGGCACACAGCTCGATGTTGTCCTATCTCCAAATGACTCCATTGCCATCGGTATTGCTAATGCATTGGATAACAGTGATTACACACCCGGCGAAGACTGGCCGATCATCACCGGACAAGACTGTGACATCCCGAACATGAAGAACATCATCGCCGGCAAGCAGTCTATGTCTATATTCAAGGATACTCGTACCCTTGCCGATCAGACTGTAGCCATGGTTAATGCCATTGTTGACAAAAAAGAGGTTCCGGTTAATGACACCGAAACCTATGACAACGTCATTAAAGTCGTTCCAACCTTCCTCTGTGAGCCGGTATTCGGCGACATCAACAACTATCAAGAACTCTTGATTGACAGCGGTTACTATACCGAAGATCAACTCAAGTAATAGACAATTACTCAATTTTTAACCAGAGATCCGGCGGGCATGACATTGATGATAATTCGATTTCATGCCCGCCTCTTCTCATTATTACGTGAACGGAGGGTTATTCCGTGTCAAGAACACTGCTCGAAATGAAAAACATCACAAAGCTTTTCCCCGGTGTCAGAGCTTTGGACGACGTCAATATTGAGGTCCAAGAGGGCGAAGTTCACGCCATCGTTGGAGAGAACGGAGCGGGTAAGTCAACCCTCATGAATGTGCTGAGCGGCGTCTATCCTTACGGCACTTACGAAGGCACCATCGCATACGATGGAGAAGAATGTCGCTTTTCAAGAATTCGTGACAGCGAAAAGCGTGGCATCGTTATTATTCACCAAGAACTCGCGCTGGTACCATATCTCACCATCGGAGAGAATATCTTCTTGGGAAATGAACAGCTTAAAGGACCGCTTGTAGACTGGGATGCTACTTTTCACAAGGCTAACGAGCTTCTCCAGAAGGTCGGTCTTCACGAGAACTCACGATCGTTAATTAAGGACATCAGCGTCGGCAAACAACAGCTGGTTGAGATTGCTAAGGCACTCGGCAAGGACGTTCGACTCTTAATTCTTGATGAGCCGACTGCTTCTCTCAACGATGTCGACTCTCGGAAACTCTTAGACCTGCTTCTTTTACTCAAGAAAGAAGCCGGTATCACTTCTATCATCATTTCTCATAAACTTGAAGAAATCACCTATGTCGCAGATCGCATCACGATTTTGCGCGATGGTTCCACTATAGAGACCCTAGACAAATTGACGGATGACATTTCTGAGCCCCGCATCGTCAGGGGCATGGTCGGCCGAGAAATGGTCGATCGTTTTCCTAAACGCACAGTATCGATCGGTCAGGAGTGCTTCAGCGTAACGGACTGGACAGTGCGGCACCCCGTGTATCTAGAACGGCTTGTCGTTAAGAACGCCTCTTTCAACGTCAAACAAGGCGAAATTGTCGGCTTCGCCGGCCTCATGGGCGCCGGACGTTCCGAACTGGCCAAGAGCATTTTCGGAAGAGCATACGGACATTATCTATCCGGATCTATTATCAAAGACGGTGAAGAGTTATCCCTCCCCTCCATTCGACAAGCGATTGAAAACGGCATTGCTTATATCACCGAAGATCGCAAGGGCGAAGGTCTGATACTCTCCGAGTCCATTACGGAGAACATTACGTTATCTAAGATGAGTAAGGTGACGAATGGCATCTTTGTTGACAAAGATTTAGAGCGGCATTCTGCAATTGAATATCGAGACAAACTTCGTATTAAGACACCTTCTGTGGCGCAAAAGGTCGGGAATCTCTCCGGCGGCAATCAGCAGAAGGTCTTGGTCAGTAAATGGATGTTCACCGATCCGGACGTATTATTCTTAGACGAGCCGACCCGCGGCATCGATGTTGGTGCTAAGTACGAAATCTATACCATTATGAATAATCTCGCCGCAGCCGGCAAAGCCATTGTCATGATATCTTCGGACCTCCAGGAGGTCTTGGGTATGTGCGATCGAATCTACGTGATGTATGAAGGCCGCATCATCGGGGAACTCCCTCGTGAAGAAGCGTCGCAGGAAATCATCATGAGCTTGATACTATTAGCAAGTAAAGGAGCATGAGAATTATGAAATCCGATTCTAACGATCCAAACGAGATCAAAGTCAAAAAAATGCTTTCGGAGCCCGCCACATCAGGCCCAATCAAGTTGGACATTCAACCGGAGGATATGGAAAGACGATCCCCCTTAGTCACTTTTTTAGAAATCTTCCGAAAATACTCCATGATTATTTCTCTCATTATAGTAATGCTCATTTTCGGTGTAATGACCAACGGTGTTCTGTTGGCTCCTCGCAATATTTCTAACCTCATTTTTCAAAACTCTTATATTGCGATACTTGCAGTCGGCATGCTGATGTGTATTTTAACCGGCGGTAATATTGACCTCTCAGTCGGTTCAGTCGTCGGATTCATCGGTTCGCTTGCCGGACACTTAATGATTGTCGAAAAGTATCCCGTTTCTGTCTCTATTCTTATTTGTCTGGTGGCCGGCATCGGCATAGGTATTTGGCAAGGTTTCTGGATCGCCTATGTCGGTATTCCACCATTCATTACGACATTAGCTGGTATGATGATCTTTAGGGGCTTGACCTTAGTGGTTCTCAACGGCCTCACGCTTGCGCCCTTCCCTGGGGCTTTTCTAAGGCTCTCCACCGGATTTATTCCTGACGCCTTTGGGAGCGGAGAATTAAATGCTACTGCGCTTCTCGTTGGCGCAGCGGCCATACTTGCATTTCTTAGCATTAAGATATTCGGCAGAATGACGAAGATCAGAAAAGGCTACGAGACAGGTAAAATCATCTACTTCATTATCAACCTAGTTATCATCTCCGGCGCTCTTCTTCTCGCTACTATTACCTTGGCTCAATATCGCGGCATTCCTACGGTGTTGATTACTTTGGCCGTTATTGTGCTTATTTACTCCGTGATTACCAGCATGACAGCACCTGGTCGCTATCTTTATGCTCTCGGAGGTAATGAGAAAGCCGCCCGTCTTTCCGGAATTAACACCAAGAAAGTCATGTTCCTCGCTTACGCCAATATGTCGTTCCTTGCGGCCTTGGCCGGATTGGTCTTCGCTGCTCGCTTGAATTCAGCTAACCCGACTGCCGGACAGAACAGCGAACTTGATGCCATCGCCTCTTGCTTTATCGGCGGCGCCTCAGCATACGGCGGCATCGGCACGGTTGGTGGTGTCTTAGTTGGTGCGGCTTTCATGGGTGTCGTCAACAACGGCATGAGCATCCTCGGATTCGAGCAAGCCGCGCAACAAGTCGTCAAAGGCATGGTCCTTCTCTTCTTCGTCGCACTTGACGTCTTAACCAAGAAAAAATCAAAATAAGAATCCGTTCATTACTCTGTATCGGGTGGTAAATAATGACTTCAATAAAAAAAATAGCCGAGATCGCCGGTGTCTCTCGGGGCACCGTCGATCGTGCGTTGAATAATCGCGGCGGTGTCAACGAGGATGTGGCCAACCGTATTCGATCCATCGCTAAAGATCTCGGCTATAAGACCAACCGAGCCGGTTTAGCACTTGCGGCTCGTAAACACCCACTAAAGATCGGTGCCATTTTCCCTTCAGATGGCAATCCGTACTTTGAAGATGTCATATCCGGAATGCGTGCCGCTGAAAAGGAGTATGCCGATTTTGGTGTGTCTGTATCTCTAAAGACCACCAAGGGATTCAACACGTCTTCTCAGCTCAGGCATATCGACGCTCTTGTCGAAGAGGGCGTGCAAGCCATCATACTATCTCCGGTCAATGATTTGGCAATTGCCAATCGCATTAAGGACTTATTGTCCGAGGGTATACCGGTAATTACTGCCAACACCGACTTGGAGAAGTCAGACCGCCTATGCTACGTCGGCACAGACTATTTTAAAAGCGGAAAAATGGCCGGTGGGCTCATGGGGCTCATGGCTGCCGGTCGAAAAATGCGCATTGTCATACTAACCGGCTCAATACATGTTCTCGGTCATAATCAAAGTGTTTCCGGCTTCTATTCTGCGATTAAGTCAAAGTACCCCAACCTGCGCGTTGTTGATGTTGAAGAAACATTGGACAATTCGGATATCTCGTATGAACTTACCCGAAGACTTCTTTCTTCCAAGGACTGCCCGGACGCAATATACATGACTGCCGGCGCAGTCTACGGCGCTTGTCGAGCCATAGAAGAGGCCGATATGGCCGGAAAAATTATTCTGCTAACGCATGATTTTACCGGTGAATCCAGAGGTTTTTTAGAAAAACGCGTCATCACGGCTTCTATTCCACAAGACCCATATCAGCAGGGGTATTTACCGGTCAAGTTACTTTTCGACTATTCTCTGGACAAAGAAAAGCCCCAAAACGATCGAGTGTATACCAACAGTTATATCACGATTCCCGAGAGCATTTAGTTGTTCTCGCTGCATTTTTCTTTGCTTGTTGCAGGCGCGATTCTCTTGCTCTAGGCACGAGATTACTAATGGTGATAGAACATATTTCGAATTGTTTTCACAACGTTTCTAGAATTGTAAGCGTATTGCTCTCATATCCGGTTGCACGTGAGCGCATACGGATTTATCATAAAATTAAGATACTTTATTTCGTGAACCGCATTCGAAGGAGGATACGATTATGGCTGATTTGACCAAGCAAGATATTTATCGCGCAATCGAAGAGGATCGCATCCAGCTCTATGGTCAACCCAAGTGGACTTTCGGGAAGAATACGTGCAACACGTACGAGGTTTTTGCAGATTTGATGCTGACGCCGGATAGCGAACCGGTTTTACCCTCGATATTCTTGCCTATTATTCAAGCAGATTATGCATTGACCGAAGCGTTCGGCACGTGGTTTTTAGATCGTGCTTTCGCCGATGTTTCAAAGATGATGCGTGCATTGCGTGTCCATTTAACGGTCTCAATCAATGTTATGGCGTTTCAGGCCAATCGTCCCGAGTTCGTGTCGCGTTTACTTGAGCTCATGTCTAAGCACCAACTCAAAGCCGACAACGTTCAAATCGAATTGTCCGAGGTTCAGCCCCTGGACGAAATTGGCGCCGAAAATTTGCGGCGACTCCATGATGAACACGAGATTTCTCTGGTGCTCGGTAATTTCGGGCAAGGATTTTCAACTATCGATTTGTTGAGACGCATACCCTTTTCGATTATCGAGATCAGCAAATCTTTCGTACGTGAAATTGAGAATTTCGAACGTGACTTTAAGGTCATCATCGGAATATTGGAAATGGCGAAAGTCATGGATATTCATGTCTGCGCGAAAGGTATTGAGACCCCCGAACAGATGGAAATGTTGGAAGAAGCCGGGTTTACAATGGGTCAAGGATTCTTAATCGGAAAACCTCTGATTTTCGATGAGTTAAAGACTTTTATCGATCGGTATGCAGAACGCTGACCGCCGCTGTTCGATTGCCTTACTCGGTCTTTCAGCTTGTATTCGACTGAATCACTAACCCAAATACTGGCACGAGAACACCCGTTTTTGAATAGTGAATCATCCCATAATATCTTTTCAAGAGACGCTGCTCGTTGAGAGTGGCGTCTTTTTCTGATATGTCGAAAACGGCTTGATTTCGGTGCTATTTTAATGCTTTGAGTATACATGCAGGACTATTTTCGCATAGCGGAAGGATATGAATATATCCTCACTAATTCAATTCGCTTATTCATTTCAATATAGCAATTATTACAAATCAATTGTAAAATTAACATAGCGCCCGGGTGGGTATTATTTTCGCGGGAGGCACGTTATGAATCCATTTTTCGAGCCCTTCGATCATTTGCTTCAGGGCGATCATAAGCCGGAAGCCGTCGAGTTCGCACTCGATTTAGTCGCATCCGGAAAGATCGATCCGATTACCCTCTATACCGAGGTCCTTACCCCTTCACTGAACAATATGCAATGCGCGATCGATGAGAAGAATCTTTGCGTCTGGAAAGAGCACGTGCGCACGGCGACCGTCCGCACCATCGTTGAGTGTTGCTATCCCTATATTTTGAAAGAAAAGGCGAGAATTAATCCGCCCGAACGAGGAACCGCCGTCATCTTATGCCCGCCTGAAGAATATCACGATCTCGGCGCCCGAATGGCCGCGGACTTCTATTTTTTATGCGGCTACGACGCGATTTTCGTCGGCAGCAATACGCCATATTCCGATTTTTACAATGCGGTCGATTTGATTAAGCCGGAGATCATCGCCATCGGTGTCAGCAATTTCTACAACCTTTTTATTACCAAGAAAATCATCCAAGAACTTAAGTCCCGTATCGGTGACAGCGCTAAAATCATCGTCGGCGGCAATGCGTTTCAAATCGACCCGAATAATCTTGCACTGGTCGGTGCCGACGCCATCGTTCAGACGTTCGAGGATGTCTGTAAATTGGCCGATGGGGAGGTGATCGCATGAAACTCAGCGCTCAAATCGCCACACGTTTTCTCAAGTCTTCGCTGACTCAGACACTGATCATCATCCTGGGCATCGGCATCGGTGTTTCGGTGCAGATTTTTATCGGTTCTCTGATTCAGGGCCTGCAGAAAAGCCTGGTCAATACAACGATTGGCAATGCCGCACATCTGACTATTACCAATGATGCGGACGATGGATACATATCCGATTACTCGGCTATTCTTTCCGATGCAAAAGCATCGGATGATCGTATCTCCGCTGCCACGCCGCTCCTGACCGCCTCTTCTCTCTTAGAACAAGACGGCGATTCTCAGTCTCTTCTTATTCGCGGCTTTGATCTCGACGCCGCTGAGGGCATCTACGAGTTTTCGGAATACGTGGTCGACGGCCAATTACCCGCAGCCAACGGGGAGGTCCTGCTCGGCGTACTGGCGCGAGATACCTTTGATCTCAGCGTCGGTGAAACGATTGCTCTGATTACACCCGATAAGCGTACTGTTGAATGTCAAATTTCGGGGTTTTTCGACTACAAGGTGGCTCAGGCCAATCAGAGTTGGTGCATCACGACGCTCAAGACGGCTCAAGATGTTTTCCTTCTGGATGATGTCGCAAACAGCATCGAGCTTCAGGTCGGTCAAGACGTGGTCTTCGAATCCGATGCCGTCGCCGAAAATGTCATCTCAAGACTGGGGTCAAGCACACTTGTTGTCAAAGAGTGGCAGTCTCAGAACGAGCAGCTGCTGAGCGGCCTCCAAGGCCAGAGCATATCCAGCATTATGATCCAAGTTTTTGTCATGATTTCAGTCGTGCTGGGTATCGCTAGTGTTCTTGCCATCAGCGTCATGCAAAAGTCTCGTCAAATCGGTATTTTGAAAGCGATGGGCATACAGAACAGTTCTTCCAGCCTGATCTTCTTAATCCAGGGATTGATTCTGGGTATCTTCGGAGCCATTGTCGGTATTCTTTTCGGCCTTGGGCTGTCGTACGCGTTTACGACCTTTGCTCTCAAACCGGACGGATCGCCCGTCATCCCGCTTTACATCGATCCGAAATTTATCGCGTTGTCTGCCTGTATCGCTGTGGTCGCATGTATTTTGGCCTCGCTGATCCCCGCGCGCAAGTCATCGACGCTCAACCCGATTGATATCATTCGCAATAGTTAAGGAGACGAACCATGAGCACGATTTTAGAGATGAAAAACATCAACAAGATATACGGCACCACAGTCAAAACTCAGGTGCTTTACGATATTAACCTGAATTTTAATCAGGGCTCGTTTAACTCCATTATCGGCCAGTCCGGATCCGGCAAAAGTACGCTCATGAACATCATGGGTACGCTCGATAGTCCGACGTCCGGCGAAATCATCGTCGCAGGCAAGAGCACGTCCGGCATGAAGGCTTCCGAGCTCGCGCGTTATCGCAATCAGAGTATCGGCTTCGTCTTTCAATTCCATTACCTCTTGCCGGAATTTACGGCGCTCGAAAATGTATTGATGCCCTACCGTATCGGACACAAGACCATTCCCAAAGAAACCATGGATCGCGCCAAAGAACTCATGGCCTTAGTCGGTCTCGAAAAGGTTATGAACAACAACGCGACGCAGATGTCCGGCGGTCAGCAACAGCGCACCGCCATTGCACGTGCGCTCTTGAACCAACCTAAAATGATTCTCGCGGACGAGCCAACCGGTAATCTAGACTCGCTCTCAACCGAGACCATCTATGACCTGCTGCGTGACATCAACGAGCGTTTTGGTACGACGTTTATTATCATCACACACGATCGACGCATCGCCGAAAAAGCCGACCGTATCATTGAGATCGCTGACGGCCGAATCAGCCTCGACGTCACGCGCTGAAACGCCGCCTTGCAATTATCGCCAGTTCATCCATGAGACACGCTCGAAAATGCCCCGGCCCGGGGCATTTTTCTTGCGCAAGACAAGCCGCTTCCACATAGTCCGACAAAGCCATGACGCATGTATCCATTCGATCGGCGCTTGTATGGATCGCCAGATAAGATGCTATGACCGAATCCAGCATACACCCTCCGCCCGAAATCTCTGAAAGCATCTCGCAATCGCGGTCGTGTGTCATGGGAAAATGGCGCTCCGCGTGTTCGCTTCTTGCGTCGATTTCCCCATTGTGCGTCATCCGAAATGCGCGAGTCGCAAAAACATAATCCAGCCGGCCGGTGATGACAAAGCATACCGGCAACCGATCATTGAAATATCTTGTAACATTGTTACAAATGCTTTCAATAGAGTTGTTATCGCACACGGAATCTACGCCGGAGAAATTGTTTTCGAACTCAATCGTTCGCATTATTTTATTGCAAAAGGCATCGTGCACTGCAATCAGCTCGGACTGATTCATGCGAAAAACGAGTACACACGCAAGTTGATCTCGTCGATACCTCTGCATCCATTGCCGGATCCTTCGTACAAAGAAGCGTCTGCGCAATGTGTAAGAATGTATCCCGACCGGATCGATCACCACCGGGATTAGTCGCTGAGTCGTAATCCGCTCAGAGGCTCGAATGGCTCTTAATCGCGTCGCCGTGAAAGTGCCGAGGTTATAAACGGCGGCCTCCACGGACAACGATGCTTCAGCCGCTTCCGAAGGCGAAATGGCCATCGTTGGTCGTGTACCAAGGGCATGGCAAACTTGCGCACAGTCATTGATTGTCACTTCATTGCTGATGTGGTGAATGAGTGGCGGCCTTAGAATCGTCTTGGAACGTACTTCCGGATTTATGGTCTGATTGAATTTGCCCAATGGAGATCACCCTCGCTTTCATCAGAATATGAATCAGCCCAAACGCAAGCACCGCGCCGACGGCACTGCTCACCATAAAGGGCAGGATAAAGAACGTCGCTGATACTGTGCTGTTCCCGAGCAACCATTTGGCCACCGGAAACGCTAATATCGCACCCAATAGGCCTGTTCCGAGAGCCTCTCCGACAGACGCCAGCGCAATGCCAATACTGATATTCAGTCTTGCTTTTCGGCTGAACAGGAACAGCGAGCCGGCCAGAAATGCACCGACCATACTGCCGGGAAACGCCAAGAGTGTCCCCAGACCAAATAAATTTCGCAAGAGTGATATCCCAAACGCGACCGCGACGGCATAACCCGGCCCTAAGAGTACAGCCGCAACGACATTAATCAAATGCTGAAGCGGCGCACACTTCGCCGGACCGATCGGGAACACAAATACCGGAAAGTAACTGCCGAGTAACCCAATCGATATGAGCATAGCTGAGATCGTCAGTTTTAGTAGTGCTTGACCGCTACGTCGATTGTCGTTGATTCCCACGCCTTGCCTTTGCGAAGCGCGCCTACTATTCCCACGGCCTTCTCCGGTAGAAATTGACGAAGCAATATCCACCGAAGCATCTGTATGCATTTCTTTCGTCATCATCCGATGACCTCCGTTTCCTGACGATATTGCCGGTGTTCTTCAATTGACACATCGTCATTTATATTGATATCCGTCGATATAATAATGTCGTTCATATTCTTCATGGCACAGAGTTTACCGCACATTGTGCAGGTCTTCTTATCCTTTGGCACAGCACTCTCGTGCATATTTCTGGCCTTGTCCGGATCAATCGCCAACGAGAACATTTTCTCCCAATCAATCTC
>DUPM01000116.1 GCA_012838315.1 Clostridiaceae bacterium | reverse complement strand
TTCATTGCACTCGGGAACTTGGCATTGACTATTCCTCTAGCTAAGCGATATGGCGGTGTTGGAGCCGCTGTGGGCACAGCAGTGTCGCTCATCATCGGAAATGGAGTCTTGATGAACTGGTATTATCGCGCCAAGGTCGGGCTAGATATGGCACATTTTTGGTGTCAAATTCTTCGATTTGTACCTGCCTTTATCATCCCGGTAATTATGGGTTTGGCATGTATGTCTTTCGATTTATACCAAATACGATATCTACTGCTATTTGGCGCCCTTTTTTCAATTGTGTTTAGTGGTTCAATGTGGGTATTAGGAATGAATCCATATGAGAAGGAACTGTTTATTCGGCCGGTACATAAAATCCTAGGATTAATTACTCTGAGGGGCAAGAAGAGATAGGTCCCAATACCTGAGAAGAGGTGCGATATGATTGACCAATCATTCAACATTAATGAAAATTGCACAGGATGCTATGCATGCTATAGTGTATGTCCACAGAGCTGTATTAGCATGTTGGCAAATGAAGAGGGATTCATTTTTCCTAGTGTGAATAGTATAAAGTGTGTGCGCTGTGGGAAATGTATGAGCGTGTGTCCCATTCTTAATCCGGATGAAAGAGAGTTTGAACCTTCCGCAATAGCGTGTCAAAACAGAATTAATTCGTCTCGGATTAAGAGTTCCTCGGGAGGGGTTTTTGTTGCTCTTTCTGAAAGAATAATTGAACTGGAAGGCGTGGTTTATGGTGCAGCATTTAATAGTAACTTTGAAGTTGAGCACAAATCGGTTGATTCACACGAGAATATCCATATTTTACAAGGATCGAAATATGTCCAGAGCAAAATCGGAGATTCATTTATCCACGCAAAAGAGCAACTCTCGAGCGGAAAACATGTATTATTTTCTGGCACTCCTTGTCAAATTGCCGGATTAATGAAATACCTTGGGAAAAAATATGAGCGACTACTAACCATTGACATTGTCTGTCACGGCGTACCGTCCCCGGCTGTTTTCAAAAAATACATTGAAGCCCGTGAGCGCTTGGCGCGATCCCGTGTTACAGAGATTTCTTTTCGAGATAAAAAAATGGGCTGGAAAAACTTTTCTATGAGAATCTGTTTTGAGAACAAACGAGTATATTGTCGAAGTAAGGATCAAGATCCTTACTTGAAATCCTTTCTTCAAAATGGCACGCTTCGTCGATCATGCTATGCGTGCCGGTTTAAAGGAGAGAAGAGGCACAGTGACATAACGCTCGCAGACTTTTGGGGTGTGCAAAATCTGATGCCAGACATTGATGATGACAAGGGTACTTCACTTGTACTATTACATTCGCCAACCGGCAAGCAGATGTTTGAAAGTATAGCGGGAGATATTTTCTCAAATCCGGCAGATGTTTCGGAGGCTTTGAAATACAACTCGGCCGCTTTGAACTCGGTGAAGAGAAGTCCCTTTCGCGATCAGTTTATTAAAGAAGTTACTAATGATAACTTTATCAAGCTGGCGCATAAATACTTTTCAGAATCACCGAACATTCGAATTCGAAGGCGGCTGTTGATGGTAATAAAAAAATTGAGACTGGAGAAATTGGTAAGAAAAATCCGTAAAAAATAATCCGCCAATAATTGAAACTTATAAGAGTAGTACTCCTCGACTGATCGAAAAAGTACAAAGGATTGTATAAAGTTTTGGTTATTCAGAGCAAAGGGGTTAAAGGCATCGCGAAAGCAGTCGTGAGAAGACTTTCTCCGAAGAAGAATAAATAGCCATTCCACAAAGGAGTCCACAATGCTAACGACTTCCCGCTTAACCATACGTGATTATCAACCGACGGACGGGCCGGATCTTTTCGAGATGCTTTCGGATGAGAAGGTGGTT
>DUPM01000115.1 GCA_012838315.1 Clostridiaceae bacterium | reverse complement strand
GCAGAGGCGTCGAAAATCCTCTCCCGGTACATCACGGAAATCCTCGAAAAGAGCCTCGACGACGTTAAAGATCAAGGCGGCGACCTCGAAATTACAGCCTAGAACCTCCAAACTGCGAATCTAGGCTGTATTTCTGACCTGAAAATGAGCCGGCGAGCGCGAAATTACAGCCTAGAACCTCCAAACTGCGAGTCTAGGCTGTCTTTCTGCCCTGAGAATGAGCCGGCGCGCTCGAGATTACAGCCTAGAACCTCCAAACTGCGAGTCTAGGCTGTATTCCTGCCCTTCAAAGCAATCACCAAACCCCCATACGAAGCAACAATAACGAGGCTCGGCGAGCACTCGTTCCTACGTTGACAGCATCAACAAATAAAACTAGTCTATTTATGTTAGAGTTCAAAATTCATCATCCACAGCACGAAAGAAGGCGGCATTCAAATCGCGATACTCCGGCGGGCAGTTATCGACTCACTCCGCGGTGGTGCGTGAGTCAGCGCTCCGGCGAGTGAGAGCCAAGGAGAAAGAATTCCTATAAAGTATCAAATAAGCGCTCCTGTCGCCAAAAACCCTTCTTCTGATTTAGCCGCAACACGATTCGACGAATTACGATTCAACAAAACGCCTTACCGCTTTCCGCTTGCTTGAAACGTTATTCGATTGTATAATTATCGTAACACGATTCGACGAAACACGATTCGATAAAAAGGGGGTTCGTCAGTGTTTTACGGTAGAGAAAGAGAACTGGCCGAGTTGGAGAAACAATACGGCATGGAAGATTTCCGCTTTTTCGTGCTTTATGGGCGCAGGCGGGTCGGTAAAACAAGGCTCCTGCAGGAATTCTGCAAGGGCAAAAGAACGGTTTTTCACGTTGGAATGCAGCAGACGGGAGATGCCGCGTTGCTGTCCTTTTCGAAAGATGTGCTCTCGGTGCTTCCGTCCGGGGACGCGGCGTTTTTCGACCGGTTTCGCAGTTGGGAGGATGCTTTTCGCTATGTTGCGAAGTTCGCGAAAAATGAGCGGATCGTTCTTGTGATGGACGAGTATCCCTATATCGCTCAGGCTGACCCCTCCCTATCTTCTCTCTTGCAGAAAATGATCGATCACGAGTGGAAAGACACGAAAATATACCTTGTCCTGTGCGGCTCGTCGATGAGTTTTATGGAGAATCAGGTTCTCGGATACCAAAGTCCTCTGTATGGCCGGCGAACGGCACAGCTGAAAGTGCGACCGATGGATTACGCGGATGCCGCCCGGTTTTTTTCGCGTTGGACCCCGGCAGAGCGAATGTACGCCTATGGCGTCTGCGGCGGAATTCCGAAATATCTTGAATACTTTGCGGAGTATCCGGGCTTCGAGGCAGCCGTCAAAGGGGAGTTTCTGTCGTTGAGCGGGCACCTTGCGGAGGAGCCGATGAATCTGATGCAGCAGGAGATGCGCGAGCCCGCGCTTTATAACGGTATATTGGAAGCCATCGCCTCCGGAAAAACGAAGCAGAACGAGATAGCCGCTAAGGTCGGCAAGCAGTCCAAAGACATAACGGCATATCTGAAAGCACTGTCAGACCTCGAAATCATTGAAAAACTTCTGCCTTTTGAAGAGAAAAACGTCAAGAAAACGACCTATGAGGTGTCCGATCAGATGTATCGGTTCTGGTTCCGGTTCATGCCGCGATGCATGTCACTTATCGGAATGGACATGGGTGACACGGCATGGAAGAACGTCATCCTCCCAGAGCTTGACGCCTATTTCGGCCATATTTTCGAGACGATCAGTATGCAATATGTCATGAATCAAGTGCGAACCGGCAAAATCAGCCCGGCCTACCTTGCGTACGGAAGATGGTGGGGAACCGACCCGAAAACCCGAACCGCGGAGGAAATTGATCTTGCTGCGTCGACACATGACGACCTCCTTGTCGGAGAGTGCAAATGGCAGAAAGCAAAGGTCGGATGTGACGTGCTTGATCAGTTGCAAAAACGCGGCGAACTCATCAGCCGCGGAAGAAACATCCGATATATCCTTTTCTCGAAAAGCGACTTCACGGCCGACTTATACAGGCGCGCAGAGGCCGAAAATGCAACCCTTGTCCGGGCGTCGGATATGCTGTGAGGTATGGTATGAGACGTTTACTTCTAAAAGCTGCTTCCTCGACTATCCTGTTTTCGCTGGTTCTTTTCGCCGGTTCGGCGTGTGCGAATGCGCCCGCCGTTACGGGGGTGTCGGGCGAGAATCGCTATCAGTATATTCTCTTTTGAATCCGAAAGCTGTATGCAGGAACTGGAGAGAATCTTTTCAGGATCTTGACTACCCCTTGAACCCTTATTACAGCAAAGCAAAAGCGGGAGAGCGACAAAGCCGCTATCCCGCCTCAGCAACAAATAAATTTTGCCAATTCCAAATTACGTTACGACTTCTGTCTCCGCTGCGGTCTCTGTTGCGGTCTCCGTAGAGGCCACCGGAGCATTGGGAAGCACCAGAGTCTGAATAATATGGGTCTCCGTGTTTACGCCAATGGCTTTGTTGTAGAAAGAAGCGTATTCCTCCGGATTTGCGATATCCATACTGTAATAGTTGACTTCGATTTCACCGGCATATTTGATCTCCGTCATCGCCTCATCGGTAGTAAAGCCAATGTACTCAACTGCTATATAGGTCTCAACATTCTCCGTGTACTTAGTGTTGTATGCTGTGTAAGTGATCTTATATACAATCACCATTTTGTTCGATTTCTCCGAATTGATTTTGGGCTGTAAGTAAATCAATTCATGCGACGTAATTACCAAATCCTTTACTTCTATGTCCGAGTTATATTGCCATATATTGTTCCCGTTGAAAGTATTCTTTGAATATACTCTATCTATCACATAAGCATTTGCCGTATCATACATATCCGACATCACCGTCGTCAAATCAAGCTTTGACACATCAGATGGGTAAACGTCGAGCCCGGATACAGTGTATTGTTTCTCAAGAACCGACAAAACGACCGGAGCCTCGGGATCCTCAGCATAATACATATTAAATTCAGCAAGGACCGTTATTTTATCGCCGCTTGAGAAAATGTTATTCTCATACCCTTCTATAGAAAAGAAAACGTAGTTTTGTACAAAACTTGTGCACTTGTTCGGATTGATGTTCACATCACCCTCGGGCGCTACGCCCGTATAAGTCAACTCGAGATTTTCGAACGGATCGATCTCTTCCGCAGTGATGAGCCCCGATTTTGATTCAGAGAACGTGTAATGGAACTTCCATTCTCCAAAAAACGAAGTAAGATTGGTCCCCCCAACCACACCGATCAATTTGCCTTTCTTTACATCTCGTCGGACTTATCCTATGCTAGAGCCACTAAATCCAAAGGAGCATTGTATGAATAAAACTATACTTCGCTTTGTTGGAACCTGTATCCTAATGACGCTTTTTATTGGAACTTTATCGTCTTGCAGCCTGCGTGCCAAAGATGTAGCTATTCCGGAAGATTTCTATGATGTTTATATTAAGGCGATCTCCCCCGACGGATCGAAAATTCTTCTTCTCGGCGCAAAGGATAGTTGGCAAATGTATGATTACTATTTGGCGGATCCGGATACATTGGATTTTACCGTAATGAATTTGCCTGAGAATAGCGAGGATATTTCTTTTTCACAAGATGGAAAATCAATTCTTTTCAGAGTAGACCGGGAAATTTCCGTGCTTCGGACGGATGACAACGTCATCACGACAATATACGACAAGGCACTTATTGATGGGGCATCGCCATGTTTTTCGCCTGACGGCGGGACGGTCTATTTTCTCGGCGAAGACAGTCAATTGTACCGGCACTCATTGGCCGCGCAGGATAATATATTGATGACGGATTTCAAGGTCGCGCAGTTTTTCATCCCCGGTGACGGTTCGAACATCCTCTTGCAGAATAAGGCCGAGCCGATGAGCGAGTTGCTGGTCATGAACTCTGACTCCGGTAGCCTCAACAAAATTGCTGATCTGGAGAGCGAAAAATATTCATTCGTGACCTCTCCGGACGGGAGCAAAATATTGATGTACTCTGTCCCGCGAAAAGAACTCTTTTTCATCGATATTGCCAAAGGAACTCTCGCCCCGCTGCCGTTTGACTCCGAAAGATGCTCTCCATTCCCCTTTCAGTTCGCGCCGGGCGGAGATCGAATACTTATTGGGAGCTCTTTTGGAGAAGACCCGATCAAGCTATATTCTATGAATTTTGACGGGACAGACAGAGTTTTAGTTTACGACGCCCCGATTTTTGACTATCGCGTCTCCCGACCGGATCAGAAGATCGTTTGCGTAGGACTCATCGACGAGCGTACAGAAGTCTACACTTTGAGAACCGACGGCTCCTTTGATAATAGAATTCCAATCAGAGAAATGTATGGAATAATATCCGAAAGCAATATGAATTTCTCCGCGAGTGGCGAGAGATTCTATTACTCGGAAGGTTCCCACTCAGCGATCTACATGATGCGATCCGGCTCAACAATGATTCAGAAAGTTGCAAAATACTTCAGCCCGTTTG
>DUPM01000012.1 GCA_012838315.1 Clostridiaceae bacterium | reverse complement strand
TGGGAGAAGCATCAAGATACGCCCCTTGAGGAGGCCTTGAACTTGCTCTCTTCCAGCCACAAGGAAGTTCTTGGACTGCTCGAAAACGAATCCGATACCGCTCTTTTTTCCAAAGGCTACTACACTTGGACCGGTGGCACGACGCTCGGCAGTTACGGTGTTTCCGTCACCTCAAGTCATTATGAGTGGGCAATGAAGAAAATTAAGCAATTCATGAAGCAGAAATGAGTGCTTGTAGCGGATTGACGTGGTTTGGTGTGGTTTTGGAAAACCGCCAAATCCGGATAGTTCACCTGTTTATGCCAGCGCAAATCGTTTTGCCATATTCTAATACATACGGAAATGTTGCGAATGAGCTGTTTCGTATGTATTTTTTGCTTCTGTATGTATATACCGCCAAATCTCGATGGTTTGTTACTTTTGGTGGTAATTTCTTTTTTCTGCGCGCCTTCGATAAAGTGATTTCTCAAGATTTACCGCCAAATCCTGATTTTTTGACTTTATTGGCGGTAATCTGCAACTTTCGCAAGGTGATACTAAGCCTTGAGGTGCTTCATTTACCGCCAAATTCAGATGTTTTGAAACTTTTGGCGGTAATCTGCAAATTTCACAAGGAGATGCAAAGCCATGAGGCGCTTCATTTACCGCCAAATTTCTGAGAATCGTCTGTTTTGGCGGTAATTTCAAATTTTCATCTCTTCGCGATGCAATAATCTCTCAAGATTTACCGCCAAATTCGGATCTTTTGCAGTTTTTGGCGGTACAGCCCAGTTCTTGAGTTCATTCCTGACGTCCTGGGCTGTATTTTTACTTTTCTGACCGTTTCACTGGAGCGGAAATACAGCCTTGAATCCTTATTTGGTGGTTTCAGGCTGTATTTTCCCGATTTTTTCGCCGCTGCTAGGGCAGAAATACAGCCTGGACTCGCAGTTTTTCTGTTCTGGGCTGTATTTTCCCGATTTTTTCGCCGCCGCTAGGGCAGAAATACAGCCTGGACTCGCAGTTTTTCTGTTCTGGGCTGTATTTTCCTCTTTCGGAGAGCCAGCGGCGGCGAAATTATCGACGAGATCGTCTGAAGCGGCTCGTTATATCGGCATTTTCCGCATAGCGGTGTTCCAGCGGCGGGACACGCCTCACATTCTCTAGGTAAGTACGAATCGCTCTTTTCTTGGGGTTACGTACGTACTGTCGCGCCTCCGCACACGCGGCTAGCACGAGAGGCAGCGTTGCTTGTCATCGGCAACCTTCATGACAATCTGGCTTCCGCACACGCGGCACGTTCGAGAGGTACCGGCAAGACACTTCGAACAAGCGCGATTACCCTTGTCACGCGTGTTGGTCCCATAGCTCGCGAAGCCCGGCCATGCGCATACACAAACACTAACCCGACGCGCCACAGTTCTTTCAATCTCAAAGAGAACACTTGTTCTTTTGACAGTCTTGAAATACAATCAATTAAGGTACGTCAATGTTTCCTCACTTCATTGTGATTTCACAGCCTTTCGCCAATCTATCCGCCGACCATCATTTTAAGAACGGAGACTTACATTATGAAAAAGCTGTTTCTCTGCTCGTTTTTCTCGGATGCCTCGTCTTTGTTTTCTACATTTGCCGGTCCCGACTTTTCGGGCAAGACGGTGACGTTTATTCCGACCGCCGGCAATGTTGAGAAGGTTACTTTCTATATCGAGTCCGCTCGCAAGGTTTTTCGAAAACTTGGCGTCGCGATTGACGAACTGGATCTTGCTAAAGCGAGCGATCAGGAGATCTCTGACAAGCTAAGAGGCAATGATTTCATCTATGTTTCCGGAGGAAACACTTTTTTCTTATTGCAAGAGATGAAGCGCACCGGCGCCGACCGCATCATCAGCGAGTGTGTCGATGACGGTAAATTGTACATCGGTGAGTCCGCTGGATCTGTAGTTGTTTCTAAAAATATCGAGTACGCCGGGATGCTGGATGATGTCGGAAAAGGATCTCTGCTCGATAACTACGATGCTCTGAATCTGGTCGATTTCTATACGCTCCCCCACTATAATAATTTCCCGTTCAAGAAGGCTTGCGCGAAGGTGGTCGCGAAATATGGTGAGACGCTTAAATTGAGACCGATTACTAACAAGCAGGCGATCACTATCGTGGGCGATGAAGTGACTCAAGTCGGCTAGTCTTCATCCACTTAAGAACAACTGAGTCCGCCGCTGCTTAGCGACGGGCTTTGCTGCTGCCTCTCAACTCTGCATTTCCGTTGCTCGTCGAATCCCGACCGCTCCAAGACGTATGGACGCCGAGCCTCCGCAAGAAGCTGCAATCAAGAAATAGTTAAATCCCGCCTCGCTCTGCGACATAAAGACTCACCCGGTTCTGTATGAGCGGCAGGACTTCTTCCAGCGTCTTCTGATCGTTTATATATGGCATGGCCTCTTCCAAAATAATCTGCTCGAGCTCCGGATATGTGACGTATATCTCCGTCACATTATTGATAATGGTGCGAACTGCATCGGCATCGGCTTTTGTGATTTTTTGAGGCGACTCAACCATGAACCAATTGGTTCTCGGTGTTTTTTCCTGAGGCAAGAGTAAATACTCTTCAAGCAGAGAATTAAGTATCGGGTAGCTGTCATACATATATCTATCATAATCCGCTGTCGAAACTTTCTGGATTTTCTCTGTATACAGAGTATCAAAGATCAACTGGCAGGCAGCGGATGTTTGTTCTTTATCGACAATAGCGACTGCCGAAGATATGTATCCCATCGGGCCTGAAGCGTCTGCTGACGGGTATCCGCTAAAGGTCAGGCCGGACGACGCAGCACGTTTGATATCCGCATATGTCCACGGTTTTCCCAACCAGGTTTCGGGAATAACGATTTCCCCTTTCGGCCATAGATCTTCAGCAGAAACAATATCTTCTTCATTATATTCATACGACTGATTCGGGTCATAGGGTGGTACCCCGAACGTCTTAACATACTCCAGCAATAACCCGAACTCCGGGTTGTCAAAGTCAACGGTTTCGGATTCAGTGTCAATAAAATAGTCTAAGGAAAAGGCAAGAAGTTTCGACAGTTGCCTCGAATACACGTCGTCGTAACCATAACGTACATTTGCCGGAAGACCGGCGATGATTTCTGCATTGTCTTCAAATGTGATGCCCGTGCGGTCACCAAAATACTCTTTGGATGCATACATCCCGACTACCTCAAAAGATAGCGGCGCGATGTAAAGCGATTCGCCTTCCAAACATGCCTTCCAAATGCTTTGCACCATGTCCTCCGGATGAATGCTCTCTCCGGATTCAATCATCGGCATCAGGTCCTTGAGCATACCGGCGTCCCGATACTCTTTCAGTTCTTCAAATGACCCATAAATCATATCCGGCCCTTCTCCGGCCAATATCTCCGCGCGGATCCGAAGGTCCGCGGCCTCAAGATTGGCCTCATAGGTCTCCATATCCACTCCGATATTGTTGCTGTATCGCTGATAATAGTCCACGATTTCAATCCAATACTGTTCACTCGCGGCATTAAAATCGACGACGGCCTCCTGCAAGCCCACACTGCCTGAACCGCCAGCGATGGTGACGATTTCTTTGTCTGACATGAAGGATTCCGGTTGACGCACGAGCAGATGAAGACTCTCCACATTCGTGTTCCATTCTACCAGCAGACACACATATACATCTTCGCTCATCGGATATACATGACGCATTGAATTACCCGTCACTAAGCCCGTTCGACTCCAGAAAAAGACCGGCTCAGGAATCCCCTTTTTCGTATTGAATCGATAAAAACTATCCGTATTCGACGAATACAGAGAACCCTCAAACGACATATAATCCATATCAGGAAAAGGGATACCCGAAGGTTCATGGGACACTGATCCGTCGGGGTAAATCTCAAGGAATGCTTCAACACCATAGCCACCACCGGTGCTCGAAAATCCATTAACGTATAACGTACCGCCGATATCAAAGACTCGACCATCGACACTGTTTTGCAAATTTTCAACAAGTACCGTGCCATCCCGCGAAAAAACCTTCAATACCCCATATCCGCCGACATACATATCATCCGTCTCAGAAATGAACAAATGATAAAAAGTTGAGTCGTTCTCAGCCGAGGCAATTTTCACCGAATCCACAAACTGAGCTTGCTCATCTAAAAAGCAGACATTATTCATTCCGAGCGTGTTACCAAATAGTACCGCGAATCCTCCGGATGGCACTTTGACAAAGCTACTGGGACTACCCCAAATCGTGTCTTCCGGCAAATCAATCTTATCAACGCTCAGCATATATCCGTCTAAATCGTACAACGCGATCATAGCGTAACCGTATCTCTCGTAATACTCGTTAAATGTGTATACGAAAAACAAGACGGCAAAGCCACCCTCTCTTTTCAAAACGCCAATGACCGAAACATTTTGACCCGCCTCAACCGCCGGCATCGCCAGATCCTGAGCTGCATAGTATCTGTAAGCTTCGGGGTCAATGACAATTTCCTGTGCGACGGCAGCGTTCTTTATTTCTTCGGAACCGGCAGCGTTTGCATCGACATCGTTTTCAACGGTAGGACTATTCGTTCCCTGGGCTGACACGGTCGGGTTCGACCCCAAAAAACCGGCGTCCTGCGCCGAACAAGAGATAATCGGTAGAACAAGCAGAAAAATAAGCACAACGGAGCAGACACGCTTTTGCAATCGCATACGAAACCTCGCTTCTTCAATTTGTTGATAGTTATATTATCAACTAAGGAAAAACAAATATGATGAACAATCTCAGGGAAACCAGAGGCAAAAAGCGGCGCGCTTACTCTTCCGAAATGGACCGACTCATTTTGCGAAGTTTTATTCGAATATCATGCGCTTTTGCAATCTCTTCAAATGCTGACGCGATTCGGTCTGCTTGCTCTTGAAGTGTCGATTGACCAAAGTCTCGCGCGGCGATAGTGCGATCAAATGCCTCTCGCGCATCACGAATGGGCAGTAGATTCACTGCCGTACAGTAGAAAGATTTTCTTCTTCCATCATTGTATTTGGCGAGCAGATCTCGAAGTAGGACTAGTTTGAGTCTCTGCTCTTCGTTGTAAGCTTCGATGCCGATTCTCCGAGCCTTTTCGATATCTTTAAGTTGGTTCGCGTGTGTAATAAATGAGTCAAATTCATCAATTCCCGAAAACTTTTCGCACGGAAAATCAGAACACTCAAAGCAATATTCCACACGACCGTGAGTCAAACTGCACCTCGCTATCGCACAGGATTGATTGCCGACTCCACCACCGCATCCCGGACAATAACCGTCAAGTCGCATAGTGCACAGTCCGCAATTCATCCCACAAAGCGAAAAATTGAGGTTATCTCGGTAGAAATCTTTCATCGTGCACCCTTCAGAAATTCCTCAGCATTGCGTAGCGACTTACTCATGCTTTATCAGTATAACTGATATTCAAGATAATTTTGTAATAATCATTATTAGTTTTCTTTCGAATAATGTGTGCTTTTTTGGTCTCTTTGAGCATAGAAAAGAACTTCTTCGATTTTTGTGGAAAAGTTCCAGATGACATGGGCGCGCCAAGTGTATCGTCGACGCGGACTGGCCAATTGCTCCTGCGTCACGCCAACTTTTCTTCTTTGACATGTTATTCTCCTTTCTTTGTGTATTCGTTTGGATCCTCGCCGATAATCCCGTAAAATTGAATGTTTTCTCCCAAACTCATATTCATTTCCCCTTACCTGTCCCTTTCATAATTCTACCACTTAGAAACCATCGATCGATGATTCTATTCTGCGGTAGCGGACATGTCTACTCCATAAAATATGTGTTGCTTTTCGAGAAAATCATGTACAGTTTGAGTTGCAATGCCTTAAAATCGGTGATATTGGATCGATTTGCTCGTGTTGTTCGAATGCGCCTATTTCCTCTATTTCGAATCCTCGTCAGCACTATCTCTCAGTTCCTTTTTCTTGGCTTCTAACCGAGTGTAGTACAGATGGATTCTCTTGTACCAATGCCGAGTCAACAGTACCGTTGTCGTCTCGCTGATGATGAGTATAATTAGCCACTTAAGGTCAATCGACCATATATCCACAGTTAATCCGGTGATGAAGTAGACGGCCCATAGCAATGCAAAACAGAAAGTCATATTGATAATCGTTGCCGTTTTCATGGAGCTCTTCTCAGATAAAGTCACGAAAAAGAACACAAATAGGCAAATTGTGCCGATGACTCCGCTGATGAGCGCCATCCCGACGAGCGATACCGGATTCAGGTTGTCCGGATTTCTCGAAATCCCCGCCCAAACCACTTGCATCAATGCGCCTGCCGCGGCACAAATGAACCAATTGACTAATAGCATCTTAATACGGTACATATTGCCTCCCGAGACGATCTCAGATCTTTAGAAATGCCTTAAACGCTGATGCGTAATTCTTGGATACTTCTACTTCTTTCTTCGTATTGTTGAATCGTAATACCAATCGACGCCCAAACCATGGAATAATGCGACTGACATTCTCGATATTCACGATATAGGACCGACTGATTCTTATAAATCGATCCTCCGGGAGCGTCGTCTCAAGCTCGTAAAGTTTCTCCTTGACCCGATATTCCCCGTCAGCCGTCACACAGTACACGGCATTGTTTCTGGCTTCAAAATAACAAATTCGAGAATGAACGATGATGTCCATCGTATCGTCCGCGGCTTTCCCAATGACAGAACGTTGAAGCGGATCGGATGATGATTCTTTTGCGTTCGCAGGCAATATCAAATCAAAGAGTCGATCTACACGTCGCCACTCAAAAACAACGACCGTCTTACCGTCAGGCAGTATTGCATATCCGATTCGAAAGCGCCCAGCATTGACACATTGATACGCTTCGTCTCATTCAATTCAGGATTCGGCTCAATAATGATATCGGAATTACCAAATTGATTCCTAGACTGATCCATCTCGACTTGCCGCATCACTCAGGATACCTGTAGCGAAGCAAATACCAAGGTCGCGGACACCGCGATTGAAATAAACAACAAGATGCTCTGAAATGCACCTGCAAATATGCGACGTATTCTATGTCTAATAATAATCATATAGACCCCCATTCCTACTGTGTCACGTAAAGAATATCCGCACACAAGAAAATCGCCCCCGTTGAAGATGCAACAGGGACGATTTTCACAGTAAGGGGGTCTTTTCCGGGGGTCAAAGTAAGAGTGGCGATCAGCAAAAGGCTCTCGATCTACGTCTGACCGTAATAGGCATCCTTGCCGTGTTTTCGCAAGTAGTGCTTATCCATGAGCGCATCGGATACCGGATCGGCTTCACCACAATGATGGGCCATAAAGGCGACTTCCTCGAGCACAACGGCGTTGTGCACCGCGTCAATGGCATTTTTGCCCCAGGCGAACGGACCGTGATTCGCAACCAACACGGCCGGAATTCCATCCGGATCCGGGTGGCCCTGCACGATAACGCGCCCTGTGTTTTTCTCGTATTCACCTTGTATCTCTTCGTCCGTCAACGGTCGGATACAAGGAATAGTGCCGTGAAAATAATCTGCGTGCGTCGTACCGAGCGGTACGATGGATTTTCGCATCTGCGCATAGATGGTGGCCCAGCGTGAATGTGTATGCACAATGGCACCGATATTCGGGAATGCCTTATAAAGCTCGATGTGTGTCGGTGTATCCGTAGACGGATTGAGCTTGCCTTCGATCACTTTGCCATCCAAGTCAACAAGGACAACATCCTCCGGCTTAAAGTGATCATAATCGACGCCCGACGGCTTGATTGCCACCAGTCCGCTATCTCGGTCAATCTCGCTGACATTACCCCAAGTCAAAGTAATCAAATGATACTTGGGCAACAGCAAATTGGCTTCATAGACCCTTTGTTTCAAAGATTCAAGCATTTCTCCACACCATGTCACTCAATTTCAGCTCCATCTCTAAAGATTCCGGTCGAGTGTCCTTATTGATATATACGAACTCGATGTTCATGATTCTGGCCCAGTCACGCAGCGTCTCTGCGTCAACGTCGTATGACAGAACTGTATGGTGTGCGCCTCCTGCTAATATCCAGCATTCCGCACCCAGTTCCAGATTCGGCATCGCCTGCCACATAATACGGGCAACCGGCAGATTCGGCATCTCTTGGTTGGGCTTCACGCATTTGACGTCCTGAACAATCAGTCGGAAGTGCGAACCCATATCAATCAGACATGATAATGTTGCGGCACCTTCCAATCCTTCGAAAACGAGCCTGGCCGGCGGTTCACGATCGCCGATGCCGAGCGGATGCACTTCGATGCGTGGCTTTGTGGCTGCCAGCGAAGGGCAGACTTCAAGCATGTGTGCTCCCAAAGATAGTCCGTTCTTAAGATCGTTAGTATAGTCTTCCATAAAAGCGGAACGTGCACCCATCGACTTGATGATGGTCGTCATCGCTGCGATTTTCCAGTCACCTTCACCGCCGTATCCAATGCCCTTGGACATCAAGTTCTGCGTTGCGAGACCCGGAAGTTGCTTCATGCCATATAGATCCTCAAAGGTATTCGAAAACGCCTTGCAACCCTCTTCGTCGAGCATTTTCTGAATTGCGATCTCTTCAATCGCCTGATATCGAATGGCATCGATATCACTATCGTTGACATCGTACTTGGTGCGATACTCGTCAAGCTGCGCGTTGATCTCCTCTTCCGTTACCTTGTCCATGGTCTCAACCAATTGACCGACCGGAAATGTATTGACTTGCCAACCGAGTTTGATCTGCGCCTCAACCTTATCGCCTTCGGTTACAGCGACTTCGCGCATGTTGTCGCCGAAACGCATAACTTTTAGTGCCTTGGACTCCGCCGCGCCAACTGCGGCCTTTTGCCACTTGGCCAGTCGCTTTTGAACTTCAGGATCATTCCAGTGCCCTGCGATAACCTTTCGATCAATGCGCATCCGCGTTCCGATAAAGCCATGCTCGCGGTCGCCGTGTGCCGATTGATGAAGGTTCATATAATCCATGTCGATCTCTTCGTTCGGAATCTCGAGGTTAAACTGCGTATGGAAATGGCACCACGGTTTCTGAAGTAAACTTAAGCCATTGATCCACATTTTGGATGGGCTGAACGTGTGGCAGAACGTCACAATACCGGCGCATGCATCAGAGTAATTCGCCTCCTTGATGAGCGCCGTCACGCCCGCAGCAGTCTTGATGGTATCCTTGTAGACGAGTTTGTATGAAAGTTCGCCACCGGCATTCATTGCGTCCACGATGGCACGACTATTCTTTTCCACTTGTCTCAGAGTCTCTTCTCCGTAAAGAACCTGACTGCCAACAATAAACCAAAATTCGTACATATTACATATCCTCCAAATATTCATTGAGTGTCATCTGATCCGCGACATTGACGTAGTCTGCAAGGAGAGCAATCCCCCACGCGCCACCCTCTGCGGCCGTTTCTGAAATCTCGATCGGTATGCCCGTCATTTCAGACATGACAACGCGACCGGCTTCTCCCGACTTGAAAAATCCGCCGTGTCCGGCGAGCTTGTCTATACGAACCTTTTCCTCTTCCTTAAGGATGCGCAGTCCGCCGGCCAGATCGGCCACCGCCGATTCCAATACTTCATGCATAAATGCAGCAAGTTTACCTTCGTGCTTGAGGGCGACCTCGTATAGTTTGTCGTAAAGCTCATACTTTTCGACGCGAAACCCAAACAGAGAAAATGCTTCTTCAAATCGGTCCATCCAAGGATCAATTTTTGAGGTGCATTCGTTGTAATGGACCATTGCAACGTCACGTCCGTCCGGCGTCGTAACCATATCGACTTCTCTATATAGCCGACTCAGCGGTTTTTCCAAGACAATCATTGCGAATATACTCGTGCCCGCACTGACGTTTCCGGTGTTCGGAGCGATAGCCTTGCAAGAGACCATCCCGGTTCCGGCATCGCCTTCCGGCGGACAGAATGTACATGGGTCACACAGTAGAACGCCTTCTTTTCGAGCATCTTCAAACAGATATGTCTTGCCGGCTTCCGTCAATGTGCCCGCATCCTCGCCCGCCACCAAGATCTTCGGCGCGATACTCGGCCAATCGATACCGGTCAGTTCTCTAAATTTTTCGACGTATTCGGGGTGCCATTCATTGTCCTTGACCGGGAACATCCCACTGGCATCGCCGATGCCGATAACTTTTTCGCCCGTCAGTTGCCAATGCACATAGCCGGCCAGCGTCGTAATAAAGGCGATGTTCTGCACATGTGACTCGCCGTTCAAGATGGCTTGAAACAGATGCGCGACACTCCAACGCTCGGGAATATTAAAATCGAAAAGCCGCGTGAGTTTGTCGGCGGCTTCTGTCGTCGTCGTGTCTTTCCATGTGCGAAATGCTGCGAGCTGCTGATCCTCTTTATCGAAAACGAGATATCCGTGCATCATTGCGGATATGCCGATATTCCGAATCGAAATCGTCTCAGCTCCAAGTCCGGATACAGCGTCTCGCAAACCCGTTTTAACGTCTGCCAGTGGGTAGCTGTAATGACCGTCGATAATTCGACTCTCCCAGTGATGACTGCCGTTGTTGATCACTTTTCGCTGTGAATCGATGATGACCGCTTTGATGCGCGTCGATCCGAACTCAATGCCCAACGCATAAGTATCACTTTTTGATTGAATCGCCTTTTCTATAGTAATCGCCTCCGTTCAAATGAATTTATTCTGATTTTCTTCTCTTGCGAGAGCAGATGACGCTTTGAAGGATAATGAAGAAGCAGAGCATCGCGGCACGCGTAATCTGTGGCCACCAAGGATCCTGACTGCCAATCGCCGTAACAATCAACAGTACCGTTCCGCCTGTCAATACACCGAACAATGTTCCGAAAATGTTGCCCACACCGCCGGTCAAAAGTGTACCGCCGATAATCGACGCGGATATGGCATCCATTTCGAGGCCGGTCGCTTGTTGGACCGATCCGGAACGCGTGTGGAACAAGTAGAGAAACCCTCCGATGCCGGCGAGAAGTCCACAAAGCGCATGCGCCAGAAACCGCGTCCTTTTAACGTTGATACCGAGCATTAATGCACTTTGCGGATTACCGCCAACCGCGTAGAAGCTTCTTCCGAGGCTGGTTTTTCGCAAGAGCAAAAATATCAACACAACAATGATCAATGCAACGACAACACCGTATTCGAGTTTTGACTGAAGGAATATCCCCTTCTTGTTGTAATCGCCGAGAAAGGGAATCTCAATCCGTGCTGCCGAGAGTTTTTCAAACCCTGCGTTGGCGACTTGGATTTGATTGACCTCAATCAATGCAACCAGTCCTCTCCCGAGAAACATGCCCGCCAGCGTCACGATGAAGGGCTGTATCTCAAGATACGCAATCAATATGCCTTGAAATAAACCAAAAGCCAGCCCGATTGCCAACGCCAGAATTAATGATGTCAAGAAATTGAATCCGTAATTATTGAGACAAACAATACAGGCTGTGCAGATTAACGCGGTCGAACCGCCGACAGATATATCAATGCTGCCCGTGACCATGACGATTGAAAGACCGCATGCGATGACAATCAGCGCCGCGTTTTCGTTGAAGAGGTTAAAGAACATCTGAATTTTCCCGAAGCCCTTGTCACCAAGAAAAATCACGGCCAGAGCGTATATGGTAATGAACAATGATATGGTGATGGTCAGAAGAAATACTGTATCCGTCAGTTTCTCTCTGCGCATCAGCTTGTTTTTTATTCCGTCAAATCTACCGATTTGAGGTGCTTCATTCAACGACGACATATGTATCGTTCCCCTTTCCGGAATTTTTTCTGGATTTGAGCTCGCCCATCTTCTTGTTAAAGAACGCTTTGACAACCGATGACTGAATGACCACCAGTACGACGATGATGGCGGCCTTAAAGACCGGAACGGCGTTGGTGTTGACGTTGAGCGTCATCAGCATCGATGTCAGAGTCTGAATGGTATAGGCGCCGATGATAGATCCGGTCATGTTGAATTTTCCGCCGCCGAGAGAGTTGCCACCCAGAGCGACCGCCAAGATGACATCCATCTCGATACCGGGAACGATGGTATATGGATTGACTGTTTGAACGCGGCTCGATTGCACGAATCCGGCAATTCCGACACAGAACCCGAGAACAACGAAGGTCAAAAACTTTATCATCGTCGGGTTGAGACCGTTAAGACTTGACGCCTTCGCGTTGACGCCGACGGCGCGAGTATACAGCCCGAGATTTGTCAATTTTAGCGTCAACATGGTCACAATGACAATGCCAATGGTAATGAGGATCGGCGTCGGTATCGGAAACCCTGGAATAAAGTTACCGTAATATCCGAACGATGAGACTGCTTTCGGCTTGAGTCCACCCATGGCCATTGAAGCAATGGATCGACCTGCGGTAAATAATATCAGCGTTGCAATCATCGGCTGAATCTTGAATCGCGAAACTAGTATGCCGTTGAATGCGCCGCATGCCATACCTGCCAAACAGCCGAGTATTAATGCTACGATAATTGGAGCGTGTAGGCTGTCCGGCTGCGTCTCGTTGCCGCAGAGTACACGCATGACGACACCGCCCGAAATGGCAAGTGTTGCGCCGACACTGATATCCTGTCCCTTCGAGGACGCTGTCACAAGCGTCATGCCAATCGCTAAGATAACCAACTCCGTCGCGTTGGAAAGAATGTTGATCAGATTGCCGATAAGCACCGGATGGCCGTTACTGTCCGCCCCCATGCTGATCTTAAGGAATCCGGGGTTTATAAAGATATTAACGAGCAGTAGCATGGTCAAAAACGCGCACGGTATAAATATGTTGTGCTTCACGATGGACAGAATAATTGATCTCGACCGATCGTGATTGATGGTTTTGTCATGAGTCGCCATGATTCGTCGCTCCTCCCGCAATGGTATGCATAATTCTGTCCTGAGTCATATCCTCGCCCTTGAGCTCGCCGACGATATTCAAATCGCGCATGACTATGAGCCTTGAGCATGTTCTTAACATCTCCTCAATCTCGGAAGATATAAAGGTAATAGACATCCCCTCGTCCGCTAATTTCAAAACGAGCTTTTGAATATCAACCTTTGTACCGATATCAATACCGCGGGTCGGCTCATCCAGAATAAGGTAGTCCGGATGTGTCAGCAACCAGCGTGCGAGAATGACCTTTTGCTGATTACCGCCGGATAGTGAACTGATTGGCGTATCTGCAGAAGCGGTCTTTATCCCGAGCAACTTGATGTACTCATCCGCAAAGGCATATGCCTGCGCTTTCGAAAAGGGCTTGAAAAATCCGCGCATCACTTGGAGCGCCAGTATCATATTTTCTCGTACCGACAAATCTCCGATGATTCCGTCACTCTTTCGATCTTCGGACAGATAGCCAATGCCATTTTTCATCGCTTTGAGCGGAGACGTGATGTGAACCGGTTTGCCTTTTATCTTGATTTCCCCTCCGGTGACATGATCTGCTCCGAATATTGCCCGGACGCATTCGCTTCTTCCGGAACCGAGTAGCCCTGCAAATCCCGTCACTTCACCTTTACACGTCTTAAAATCAAAGGGTCTTATTCCGGAATCACCGGAAAGACCTTTCACTTCAACAACAATATCTTTCTGTCTCGAGATATCACACGCCGTCTCATTTTGAAGCGCAGATAAATCTCCGAGCTCCTTACCTAACATTTTTGACACCAGCGCAACTCGAGGTAAATCTTTGATTAGATATTCTCCGATCAATTCCCCATTACGCAACACAGTGATTTTGTCGCAAACTTCGTACACTTGCTCTAAGAAGTGAGTGACGAATATGATGCCGACTCCGCGATTCTTTAAGTCTCGCATGAGTGAAAAAAGCTTCGCGACCTCTTGGTCATCCAGAGAGGACGTCGGCTCATCTAAGATTAGCACCTTACATTCCATATCCACTGCACGAGCTATGGCCACCATTTGCTGCACTGCGATAGAGCAACTCGACAGTTGCTGCGTCGCCTTCGCAGAGATACCTAAACTCGCAAGAATGGCATTGGTCTTATCGATGCGTTTTTTCCAATTTACAATGACTTCCTCGGCTCGGCCGATAAACATATTCTCGGCCACCGTGAGATTCGGACACAGCGTAATCTCTTGATATACCGTACTGATTCCGAGCTTTTGTGCTTCTTGAGGTGACTTGATGGTCACGGGTTTATCCAAACCTCTGAGACGAATCTCTCCGCCCTCTTTGGCATAAACTCCGGTCAACACCTTGATTAGTGTTGACTTTCCGGCGCCATTCTCGCCCATCAGTGCATGAATTTCACCTTCAAAAAGCGTGAAATCAACGTTTTGCAATGCGCGAACACCCGGAAAACTCTTATTAATCCCTCGCATTTTCAATATTTCGTCTTGCATATTTGAATACAACCCTCCGGTATGATGTCGTGTCTCTTTTCGAATCGATTGATTTAGCAAATGCGCGACACCCGGTAGCGGACGATATCCACACTCTGAGCGCCGCGCATTGCTTAATCAACACTTACCACAATTAAAGGCGATAGTTTGTATAAGAGAATTTACTGTTAATAACTTCTGGCATCAACAATAGCTTGTGTAATTGTCTCTGCGTCAAACATTTCTTCTTCAACGTACACGTTCTTCTCAACCTTCTCTCCCTTTTCAAGACTCTGAATCAGAGAGACCAGACGTGGTCCGTGCAATGGATTACACTCGATATCGAGATTGAATTCACCGGCCAATACTTTTTCAAGAGCCCACTTGTTGGCATCAAAAGCGATGACTTTCACGTCGCCGTCTTTGCCGTAGGTGATACCGGCGGCATCCATCGCGTCACAAGCGCCACGAGCCATGTTGTCATTCTCAGCATAGATTACATTGAACTCTTTGCCTGAAGCAATCAAATCTGTTACAGCCTGCTTCGCTAATGTCTCATCCCAGCCCTTCATGTTCTGATTGAAGACGATGTTCCAGCCGTTGGTTGCTGCGCCCTCTTCAATTGCCTTAGAGCGACCGAGTTGTGCGGATGATCCTGTGTCGCCACCGAGAACAACGATGTCCACGGTATCCATGTTCTGCGCCTTCAGCCAATCTACAGCCTTCACGCCTTCCGCTTCAAAATCGGAACATACCATTGCAGTGTAAAGATCTTCGGATAGTTCAAGCTCACGGTCAGCCATAATCAACGGGATGCCCGCTTCCTTGGCTGCCTTAGCAACATCTTCCCAACCGGCAGACTGCAGACCCAGGATAACTAAGTAATCAACCTCTTCCTGAATGAGCTGTTGTGCCTGAGCAATTTGCTTGGCGTGATCGCCTTCACCGAAGACCATCTTGGTCTCGAATCCTGCGGCAGCAAATGCTTCGTTCATCGACTTCGTGTTCGCAGTACGCCAGTCAGACTCATTTGCATTTGTCTGTACAACGCCGACTGTGATCTTCCCGTCGTCCTTTGCCTTGTCTTTCGCATCACACGCTACGAGCGAGAATACGAGCATCAAAGCCAAAACCATTGAAACTAACTTTTTCATCGGAAAATACCTCCATGTGTGTTGTGGACCTCATCGACCAGGTTATATGTACAAGCATAATCAGGTTGTACATATAAGTCTGTACATAATCCATCGCAAAATGTATAAATTCTTTCGAAATCGCAGATAGTTCGCCGGAGTTGTACGTAATACAAGCTGTTTTTTTACTTGTGTTTTGTAAAAATACATACAAGTTGAGCTCGAGATTGTCATTTTATTCGCACAAAAAAACGCCCCTATGAGCGCTCGTGATATTTGAAATCAGCCGGCCGTAATCCTCAGAGCGCAACTCTTACGGCAATGTCGCACGACTCTTTTTTCGAAATTGACTGGGCGTCATGCCGACTATTTTTTTGAAAATACAGGCGAAATAGTGATAGTCGTTGTATCCGACCTCCGACGCAATCTGCGCAACACGCTGCGTTGAACTGCCCAGAAGCGCCTTAGCCTTTTCGACCCTCACGTGCGTCAGATAGCTGACGAACGTATCTCCGGTCTCTTTTTTAAAGATGAAACTGAAATACGTCGCACAAACATTAACCGACTCCGCAACCACCGACAAGGAAATCTCCGGTTCGTGAAAATGAGCCGCAATGTATGCTTTGGCTTGCCCGGCGATGGACTTTCCTGCGCACGCTTTGTCGTTGCGCAAATTGATGCAATTCTCGAGAAGATTCGTCAAATAGGCGAAAACCGATTTTTCATCCTCAAATTGTCGGATAAACGAATCGGCACTGCCAACCGCCTCTACAAATTCATCATTATCCAGTCCGATGCAAGACATTACCATCTTCGCAGTCAAATAGACGTCCGTCACGACATAAAAGCGAAACAACGCACTCCGCATTGCCTCTCGTCCGACACTGTCAAAAATATCTCGAACCACGTGATACGCTTCACCCGGCGAACCGGCATAAAGGAATTCTTCAACACCGGATTTATCAACACAGCGCAAATCCGTTGATTTCAATTGTTCCAAATCAGCGTTGTTCAGCATACCGTCATTCCAAAAATCTGCAATGTCCACTAATGCATTCTCCTATGATGTGCATCCACTCGACCGGGAAGCGCTGCAGAAGAATCGCGCTCGACAAGTTCCGGCACAAAAAGGACATCCTTCGCCTTGAAGTTTGGGTTTTTCATCTCTTCCAGTAAAAGCGTTGCCGCTGTTTCGCCCAATTGCTGCTTGGGATGAGAGACCGAGGTCAGCGGCACTTCACAAACTCGAGCCAAATTAGAATCATCGATACCCACGATCGAAATGTCCCCGGGAACGCTAATGCCTTGCTGCTTGCAAAACGCCATCAATTCAACCGCCAGGCTGTCGTTGTAACAGACGACGGCCGTGCTCTCCTCAAGGATCGCTTTTATTGAAGAAGCCGAATTTTCGAAAAGTGTCGCCTTTTCCGTTGCGGAATACCACATGACACGCTTGTCCGAAATCGGGATTTTGTGCTTCATGAGACCATGCATATAACCCTGATATCGCTTATGGCCCTGCATGTTATCAAAAACAAAGATGCCCGCTATATCCTTGTGACCGAGCGATATCAGATGATCGGTCACAATCTGTCCCGCGGCATGGTCATCCATCGCCACCAAGGGGCTTCCGGACCACGCGTATTTGGCATTAAAAAACACGATTGGAATATCTCTGGCACGAATCTCATTGTAAAGTGCCATGTTCGGATTAGGGAGTGCACTTTGCGAAGGCTCAATGATTAATCCGCCGACATTTTGCGACAGCATCTTCTCGATTGCCCGGGCCTCCTCCGTGACTTGATTGGAAGTGGTCATCAACTGCATCGAAACATTGTTATCAGACAAGACGCGCTCAATACCGGTGACAATGCTCGGGAAAATATAATCACTAAAATATGTTGAAACGATGCCCACCAGGTGCGAATCCTTTTCGACCGCAACCGCGTTCGGACTTTGAACGAAAGTGCCGCTTCCTTGTCTGCGCGATAAAATACCCTGCCGCTCCATGCAGGCAAGCGCCTGACGAACGGTCTGGCGGCTCACGTTATGTATGGCACATAATTCGGTCTCGGAAAAAAACTTATCTCCGGCAGACAGCGGTTTGTCTCGGATGACATCCTTTGCCCAATTTACAATGCCGAGATATTTAAACTCATTCATACAACCTCGCACAGGACTTTGCTTGTTTGAAAAACACAAAAAGCAAGAAGAACAGTACTCTATAGGCATGGATTATAACACTCGTGCAATTGTTAGTACAACCGCATAATTTACTTGTATTCACCCCTCGAATTATTGTTTTTCAAAAGTGCCTCGTCAATCATTTACAGTCAAATCAACACCGTCAGAGATGATCTTATAAGCGATTAGCCCACAAAAGGATTCGGCCCATTTGGATCGTATTCCGGCAAGTCCGCGAGTGGATCTCTGTGAGATAAATCCGGACATGTATTACCCGGCAAATGGTTCAAGTTGATCATAATTAAAGGGTTCAACCATTTCAATCAAAAGATCATCAATCTCTTTCGTTACGCTTATCGGGACTTTCTCCCAGAGAAGCATGCCCTTTTTAACGACAGTTCTAACACTATACTTGTCGCTCCCGTAACGTTGCGTAAGATCGTCCACTTCAGCGTTCACATCCACAGCGTAATCATATAGCCAGAACGGCATGTACATACCGTTGAGTTTATTGATATTAGACCTTTTCAAAAAGTTGAACGGCAATAGCTTTTTGCCCTTACACCACTTCACAAACGCCTTTTCTGCCTCATCGCGACCATAGTTAAAAGGCGCAATCCACAGCGGCTTTGCTTTCCCGGACAACTTGGACAAGATAATTGACGCCGAACCGCAAAACGCACAAAAAGAAGA
>DUPM01000114.1 GCA_012838315.1 Clostridiaceae bacterium | reverse complement strand
TTCTCGTTGTGTGAACCAAGTCAAAAGCCGCGTTGGCGATGCGTCTTGTGAGGATATACTTACCCAGCGTCACATTCGTCTTGCGCTTGAATATTTCTCGCAAGTGAGAATATGACACACACATGCGTTGCTCTAGGTCTTTTGGCTCAATCTCTTCATGAATGTGCGACTCGATATAGGTCAGTACGGCCTGCGTCAGAATAAAGTAATCTTGCATACAATCCTCGCTGTTACTTCAATGGTCATCCGGATGACATCTATATATTACGCCAAGGAGGGCACCTTGACTCGACGATTTTGATGATTCAATCGTCTTGTTGATATCTGTTAATGAAAAGTGAACTTCCGTGAAATGAACGCTCGAAAACCAGTACTCGTGTTATGATGAAAAGGTGTTAGATAAAAATTGAAAGAATGAAAGCGAGGGCAATCATATGTTGGATAAAGACATCGTCAGACTATTAAATGAACAGGTGAACAAGGAACTCTATTCGGCTTATTTATATCTGGATATGGCCAATTATTATGAAAGTTGCAATTTGGGCGGCTTTGCCAATTGGTTTGTTATTCAGGCACAGGAAGAAAGAGATCACGCCATGCTTTTTCGTCAATATATTCTCAACAACGGAGAGAATCAGGTACTGATGGAGATCAAGGCTCCGGACATGACATACGCCGACTTCAAAGACCCGCTCGTCAAAGCTTTCGAGCACGAGCAATATGTGACGGCTTCAATCCATAATATTTACGACGCGGCGCTTAAGGTCAAAGATTTCCGCACGGTTCAATTCCTTGACTGGTTTGTTAAAGAACAAGGCGAAGAAGAGAAGAATGCAGATGATAATGTCAAGAAGTTCGAGCTTTTCGGCAACGATTCTAAGGGTCTCTTTATGCTCGACAGCGAGATGAAGGCTCGAGTTTACTCGGCGCCCAGCCTGATATTGGATTAGTGCAACCCGTTTTTTCGTTAATGAATAACTATCTTCAGCCCGGCGAGCAATCGTCGGGTTGTCGCTATATCAGATGATGGAAGATGGGTGTCTGTCTCTATATGTTTGAAAAGAGGGAAAAATAATGAAGTACGAATGGCTCGAATCCTATTGTCTTTCGAAAAATGCAGCCGTCAAGGATTATAAAGAAGAGTGGCAAGCAACTCGTTTTATGATTCGCGGCAAAATGTTTTTGATGTTAGGTGGCGACAAGCAAGGCACGCCAATTGCATCACTGAAGCTCGAACCGGCGTATGGAGATTTCGTAAGGCACGAATACAAGGACGTCATTCCCGGATACTACATGAACAAATTGCATTGGAATTCAATCTATCTGGACGGCGAAGTACCCGACGACATCCTCCGCGACATGATTGACCGCTCGTACGATTTGATCCTGAATAGCCTTCCAAAATATCAACGACTCGAAATCGAATCTGAGTCATTGGATGATTCGAATTAAGTCTTGCGTTTGCCCTTTGAAGAATACCCGAAGAATGGGTCATAGATACGCCGGCGTCGCTTGATGCCGCATTCTGAGAGCAATTTTTTCGTGGAGAGAATCACGCCCGGTGCTGCGGATATGTAGTAGAAAGCACTGTTGCCGAATTTTTCTGCACCGCTTCGAATCGAGGATTGTGTGGATTCAATGTCCGATGTCTTGATTATTTTCAGGTGCGGCATAGACGCGGCCAGAGCATCGATTTCATTTTCGAAAAGATAATGCTTCTCGGAAGCGTAGACCAATTCAATCGGTCGGGGCATTGATTTCGACAGTTGAAGTAGTAACGCTCGGATTGGTGTGATGCCGACCCCCGCTGCAAACATCACTATCGGTGATGTGTCGTCACGTAATTTAAACCATCCGAAAGGGCCGTGCACGATGACCGGATCACCCGGTTGGAGTCCGAGCAATCGCTTCTTATAAGCACTGGCCTGAGCTCCGGTTCTTGTTCCCAGAAGGATATGACCTTCTTCGGGGACGGAGGCCAATGAAAATGCTCTGAAGTTGCGTCCCTTGATGCCCGAGTGGGGCAAGCGAAACGCTGCGTGCTCGCCGGGGGTCCAAGTCGTACCTTCGGCGGGCTTAAGATATACGAGATAATAGTCATCCATTGGGTTCTCAAGACGAATAAATGATGCGGTAGATTTTTTGAACATACCGGATAAATCAGACAAACGCATAGGTGACCTCCTCTGTTGCGACTCTTCGCTAATCTCGTAAGGACAATAATTGTTCCCCTTCATTTGATTATAGATGCTAGTCAACTGCATAGACAGATAAATTTTTTCACAAAAGGCGAACAAACGTTTGCATTGGGACTTAAAATCGTGTATGATCATAAAAAAGAACGATTGTTCGGTCGGAGGGTGCGACGATGATTATGGTGACGCTGGCATTGGGTTTGTGTTTTGCGGTTTTTTTGTTTTGGTTTTTCAGTTCGATTGTGGACCAGTTCTTTGAAGAAGACATTGTCGTCTGCTATCGGTCGTACCGGCGTCCTGCTGCCTGTCGCAACGGGTCTGAGATTTCTAAGTGTCATACGCACGCCGCACACTATACCTCAGGAAATCCCCGACCGGCCGCATCGAAGACGCATCCGAAGAGCGCTTAATCGCCTATGGTTCGGCATAACTTGAACGCTTAGTATTTGATTAACAGCAGAATATGTTTTTCTTTCTTCCGACGGGGCATTGTGGTATATTAATTTCGTGGTTTTTACCGTGGGTGCTTAGCTCAGCCGGGAGAGCACATGCTTCACACGCATGGGGTCGCTGGTTCAAGTCCAGTAGTACCCACCAATTTTATCCTCGCAGCATTTTGCTCCGAGGATTTTTTCTTTCGGCGATGCGGTATCCAGCATTTGACCAGTGAAACATCTCAGAAGAATTCGACAATTTGTGGAACATTTGCAACACCGTTGATATTTCAATCGTCATATATGTAGAAACATAGTTCATGAAAGAAGGTATGATAATGAATATCAAGCCGGAGAAAAATTGCGGAGATGCGTTATATCCGACGATAGAAGCAATTCAATTATCTAAAAAATCTGGCGCACGCGGTGTTGCCTTGTTTGCTGCGGCGATGATGACAGTGGGTCTTGCCGGATGTTTCCCGGATGAAGGGAGCTCGAGATCGGGTGGGTCCGATGACTTCCGGGATAAATTCAAATGGCCGACGGCATCGACGAGTCCTACCCTTGCAGGTGATGTTTATGTGCCCGAATCGTCAGAGACTCGCTCCGGAAGAGATAATATACCAACGATTGTTACGAGCGATGTCGTTTCGCCCGGCATTGTGTTTTTCACAGAACCAACAACTGCAGGTGTAATGATTCCCACTGAAGATACCGCCTTGGCCGGAGATGTTATTGGGACCGATCCGACATTAGCCGGATCGATCGTTGCTCCAACGGAATCTTTTCCTGCTGAGACAAGGCCGACACCGACAGATGAACCCATTCTTGCAGGAGAGATATATTTACCTGAAGCTGAGTAGATCGGCGATTCGTTTTGAGCGCCCCTTAACCCCGTGAGTTGTCTACTCATATTTACTACAATTTGAAAAGAGTGTGCCATGAATTTGACGCTTCATATCACAGATCATTGCAATATGAATTGCAAATATTGTTATCAGTCTCGATCGCCTCGGAATATGGACATCGATACCGCATTGGCCGCAGTTGACCTATCAGTACGGTCCAAAGGCGATTATCTGATTCCTTCCGGATGCATGCATACCGGTGTTTGTTTTTTCGGCGGTGAGCCATTACTTCGCAAAGATTTGATTGAGGCGGTTATCGACCATGCCGAGGCAATTCATTCTGAGAGTGGACACGATTTTAAGTTCTTACTCGTTACCAACGGCACGTTGATGGACGATGATTTTTTGGCATACGCAAAGAAACATCACGTTCGAATCGGATTGTCTCATGATGGTCTCATGCAAGACCCGGTTCGAAAAATGGCTGACGGTCTGCCGACCTTCCAAGCTCTTGAGAGTCGAGTGGACGCATTACTCAAAATATTGCCGGATAGCACGGCGATGCTAACGATTCATCCGGATTTTGCGTGTCGCTTTTCTGATTCGGTAAAGTGGCTTTTCAATCGCGGCTTTCGAAAAATCAATACGGTGCCGGCTGTTGGCGATAAGGTGACTTGGTCTGATGATGCGCTTCGAGTATTGGAAGAAGAATATTCGAAATTATCAGATTGGTACGTTGAGATCGTTTCGATGGGGTGTGATTTTTCTTTGCCGCTTTTCGATATGAAGATTCGATCGCATATTGCCGGCGGAATGGGCATCAACCAGACTTGCCGATTTGGACAGAAGCAATTATCTGTGGCGCCCGATGGCAAAATATATCCGTGCATTCAATTCCTGGATCTTGATGCGTATTTAATGGGTAACGTCTTTAGTGGCATCGCGCCTGAGAAGGTGGCGGAAGTGATGCGATTAGGTGCCAAAGAGCCTGAGGACTGTCAATCCTGTGCATTACGCATGCGCTGCAAGTATAACTGTTGCTGTCAGAACATGATATCGACCGGCGCAAGTGATCAGATTTCCGGATTGACATGTGCATTCGAGAAAATGGCCATCCGTTATGCTGACCAGGCGGCGAATGAGCTGGCAAAAACCCAAGACTCGAATTTTATCCGACGATTTTACGGATCGGTTTTGGATTCTGAAAATGAGCCGATGCTTGTCGTATGAAGGGGCTTGGGGTCATAATGGTTCTCGCCGATTTGCTCTGCGATTGGCTTTTTTTCGAGCGACTCACGTGGTATAGTATTTCAAAATCAACGATGAAATATAGGGGATATAATTATGCTTACACCGGAAATGAGTACGGAACGATTGATTCTGCGTCCATTGGTCATGGAAGATGCCGAGAAGGTGTTCTCTCGCTGGGCCGGCGATCCCGATAACACAAGATTTATGCAGTGGGATACGCACAAAGACATTAGCGTGACTCGCGAATGGTTGAATACAGAGGTGCTCGCGCTCAAAGATGACCATCACTATAACTGGGCGGTAATCAACAAGGAAGACGGTGAAATCATTGGCTCCATGGGGTTTTACATGAATGGAGATAAAGGTCTGTTTGAGATTGGATATATCATCATGAAGTCTTTCTGGGGTAGAGGTCTTGTGACGGAAGCTGCGAAGAGGATCATCCTTTTCGCAAAAGAAAAGTTGGGCGCCAAAGAGATGTTTGCAAAGCATGCGGTCGATAATATTGGCTCAGGTCGCGTCTTGGAAAAATTGGGTTTTAAATTTCAGGGGTTGGGAACCTACAATAAGTTCTCGGGCACAGAGACGTTTGAGAGCAAGGAGTATCTGTTGCGAATGTGAATAATCTTTCAAAGCAACGATACCTATAGAGTGGTGATTTGCTGGCGGTTTCGTCGGTAGTTTCGCCGCGCCGGGACTTATCAAATTGGAAAATACCTATAAAACAGCGTGCTTCGAGTGATTTCGTCGGTATGCTGAATGAAAATCCTTGATCGCTTGCGCGACGTGTTGAGATATACGCATGAGCGAAAGTATGGGAAATTCGACGAGATGGATGACAATCCGCAAACCGTGTCGTCCTCTACTTGTGTTTGAAAACTGACAATTTTGATTGCAATTGACTTGAGACGGTGTAAAATAGAATCATAATATATGAATACTTGTTCATATGTTCAAATGAAGTGTTGAGTGCAAGGCGCGCCAGAAATATTCATTCTCAAAAGAACGGACAAAACATATCAAGGCATCTACATAATGTGCCGGTCCCAAATCGTTCATGCCCAAGAAACCTTGATTATAAAGGAGAACAGCAATGATTGATGGAACAAGTGAAGATCGCTGTAGCATCAATGTCATCCATGATGATGTCATAGAACGTGTCGCAGAATTGATGCCGGACAGTGACAAGATGAGTGATTTATCGCTACTCTACAAGGCCTTGGGTGATCCTACGCGCTTGAGAATTCTATTCGCACTTGATGCGGCCGAGATGTGCGTGTGTGATATCTCTGCTTTACTCGAGATGACGCAATCGGCCATATCTCACCAACTGCGTATTTTGAAGCAGGCGCGCCTGGTTAAGTCGAGAAAAGAGGGGAAAATGGTATTTTATTCGCTGAGTGATTTGCACGTCGCGGCTATTATTGAGCAGGGATTGAGACACGTTCACGAATAAATGAGTGAGGCAAAGCGATGAAGAGTAACATGAAGAAATACAGTATAGAGGGCTTGAGTTGCGCGAATTGTGCCGCTCAGATTGAGGAAGAACTCCGTGCGCTTCCGCAGGTCAAAGCATTGACTGTGGACTTTGCCACACAAACCATGCACATTGAACTGCATGACGTGCAGGATACAGATGCTACGATGGTCGAAGTCGGTCGGATTGCATCTCGGATTGAGCCGGGTATGGTATTGGTGCCGTATCGACCGATAAACCAACAAGAAATGAGCCGCGAAAAATCCGGCTTCCTCAATTTGCCTATTGAGAAAAGCGACATTGCTCGACTCTCGCTGGGGGTGCTTGTGTTCTTGGCAGCGATTATTATTCCATTGCCGGCACTCTCGAAGAGGACTTTGTTTGGTATCTCGTACATCCTAATTGGCGGAGATGTCGTATTCAAAGCTCTTAGAAATATACTTCGAGGCAAGTTTTTCGATGAGCATTTCTTGATGACGGTCGCAACCGTTGGTGCCTTTGTTATCAACGAGTTCGAAGAGGCTGTTGTGGTTATGCTGTTTTATCAAATCGGAGAAATATTCCAAAAGTTAGCCGTTCACAGATCTCGAAGATCCATTGCGTCGTTAATGGATATTCGACCGGACTACGCCAATGTATGGCGTGATGGCAATATTCTGCGGGTTTCTCCTGAGTCGGTCGAGATTGCTGATCGTATTGTGATCCGCCCCGGCGAAAAAGTGCCGCTGGACGGTGTTGTCGAAGATGGCGAAAGTTATATCAATGCCCAAGCTCTGACCGGAGAATCTCAGCCGAATCGTGTTCGAAAAGGCGATCGCGTCTTTTCGGGCAGTATCAATATGGACGGATTGTTGACTGTGATAGTTACTGCCCCGTATTCGGAGTCCACGGCTGCTGGAATCTTGAATCTGGTTGAAAATGCGACTCACAAAAAAGCGCCGACCGAGCAGTTTATCACGCGCTTTGCAAAATTCTACACGCCAGTAGTTGTTTTTGCGGCCGTGTTACTGGCCGTCGTGCCGCCCTTGTTTATTTCGGGGGCAAGTTTTACGACGTGGGTCCATCGCGCACTTGTATTCTTGGTGGTCTCCTGTCCTTGTGCACTCGTTATCTCTATTCCGCTGGGTTTTTTCGGCGGTATCGCAGCCGCTTCTCGCGAAGGAATTTTGATTAAGGGCGGACAATATTTGGAGGCGCTCAACAAAGTAGATACGGTAGTTTTCGACAAGACAGGCACTGTGACAGAAGGCGTTTTCGAAGTCAGCAAAATCTTGCCTGTGCCACCGTATGATGAGCAAACGCTTCTTCGGTACGCGGCTTTTGCAGAAAGTCATTCCTCGCATCCGATAGCACTGTCTTTGATAAATGCTTACGGACAGGTTCGTTCGGAGGAAGTCGTTGAATATGAAGACCGAAGCGGTTCCGGAGTTCGCGCGGTGTGGGACGATCACGTCATCCTGGCCGGGAATGCATTTCTGCTTGACTCAGAAGGTGTTTTGGTGCCTGAGCCGAATTCGGACGCTGTCGCGGCTGAAGGTACGGTTTTGCACGTCGCTGTCGACGACAATTACGCCGGGATGATTACAGTTGCGGACCGGATCAGGGCCGGTGTTGTTGAATCCATTGCTCGCTTGAAATCTATGGGTGTTCGACGCACAGTTATGCTGAGCGGTGATAAGTTGAATGTCGCTAAGTCGGTTGCTGCGGCCGTTGGTATCGACGAGGTGCGCGCCGAGTTGCTTCCGGCACAAAAAGTAGATGCATTTGAGGCTGTCCAACGGGAAAGTAGCGATTTGAATGCGGGTCGAAAAAAGGATCGGAAAATAGTATTTGTCGGTGACGGGATTAATGATGCGCCGGTTATTGCCAGAGCGGATATCGGTGTTGCGATGGGCGGATTGGGGTCGGATGCTGCCATTGAAGCGGCTGATGTTGTGTTGATGAATGATGACCTCGCTAAGCTGGCAGAAGCGATTGAAATTGCAAGAATGACGCACCGCATCGTCTGGCAGAACATCGCCTTTGCCATGGGCGTCAAATTGCTGGTACTTGTGCTTGGTGCCGGCGGTATGTCCGGGATGTGGGAAGCGGTGTTCGCCGATGTCGGCGTTGCGCTCTTGGCGATATTCAACGCTGTCCGGATGATTCATAGGCCGTTAAGCAAATAACACGAAATTTGCGCAAAGTTTCGCCATATTTAGGATGTACAATTAACAGAGGACATCAATAACTGCTTCTGTGTGTTGTGGTAGATGTAGGTGGTGAGCATATGAAAATTTTGATTGCAGATGATAATAAGCAGATTACTTCAATACTGGACGAGTACGCTCGCAAAGAGAAATATGAAACCGTCATCGTGCATGACGGGCAAGCGGCCGTTCAAGCCTTCGAGGCGCATCATCCCGACCTTCTTCTTTTAGATGTGATGATGCCGGTTATTGACGGCTTTTCAGTATGCCGA
>DUPM01000113.1 GCA_012838315.1 Clostridiaceae bacterium | reverse complement strand
GACGGATGAGGTTCCGGATTTGCAACTTGCCTTGTATAACGAGAATTTCTTTCCGCTTTCGATACTTCGCATTCAGATTCAACTGATTGACCCTCAAGAGAACGATGCATTGACTTTTAGTCTGTCGCCTTTTTCATCAAAGTCATTTAGCATTCCGGTTCACATTCCATATTGTGGTACGTTTTCTGTCGGCATGACCAAAATATCGATTTTCGATGTTTTTGATTTGGTGCCTTTTCGCTTCGACATGAGGCGATTGTCATACTATCGACTCAAGACACTGACCGTCCTTCCTAAGGCGTACCATGTCGATGCTATTCCGGGAGAAATCTCAGATGCCAAGGCGTTTGCGGAACTTAAACTTCGAACGGCGGAACAAGGCGACAATTTTTCGGATCTTCGCGGATATCGCCCCGGAGATCCCATCAAACGCATCCACTTCAAAAAGTCTGCACAACACCATACCCTATATGTCAAACAGTACGATATGCCTCAGGCAGACGCGGTCACCCTTTATATCGACACGACAATGCTTAGAGGAGATTTTCGCTCTGTCCGCTTGCAATTTCATACGGTGTGCGAGTGTGCGGCGACTGTTGCCTTGCGGGCATTGAGACGTCGCAAAGCGGTGCGCCTGATATTCTCTGATGAGCCATCTCAAGAATTCGTGTGTAAGCAACAGAGTGAATTGGACCTTCTGCGCCGAGCGCTTGTTGCGCACACCTTCGAATCACCGGAGGAACACCTTGTTGACGCATTCCCGAAAACCATGACAAGTCTTTCTTTTGATCGCGAAATATACCTCTTCTCAGCGCGACAGGACGATGCTTTTTTGCAGGTTCTCGAGCGCGCTTCCATGCAAATGAAACACCAATTACTGATTCACATCAACGGCCATCCGATTCCGGGACAACTGCGGAGAATTTGCATAACCGAAGGAGGTGACGTTGCCGCGGCGCTTTCAGCCGATGCAACCTAACACCATGTCGAGCAAACATGCGAAATTGTACGTCATAATAATGGATGCTTTACTGACAGCACTTATGGGTGCCTGTTTGTCTGTTATCGTGTTACCGACATTTCGAAAGGTTCTTCCTTCTTTTCCGCTCCTGATCCTATTTTCTGTGGTTGCGACCGTAGTCATCGTTTTGCTCACTCGAAAAATGTATATTGTACCAGCCGTGTTTTCGTCACTTCTTCTGGTTGTTTCTTACTATTATTTTTCCGGTCAATTCAGCACGCTTCAGAATTTTCTGTCAGTTTTAATTCAAGAAAGTGCAACACCACCCACTCCCGAAGATATGACGCGACTCTACCTGCTATCCTTCTTAGCCTTGTTATTCATCAATAGTGTTCTCTTCTTGTTTTTCAGGCGACTACACCTGTTCTTTCCTGTGTTGCTAATATCGTCATCATTAATCATTTGGGCGTTCTATTCGGGCCAAGGCCATTTTTATTTGCTTACCGCATTACTGGTCTGGGTCGTTTTTGTGTCGCTGTCCAAGTCTCGTGCCCGAGCACACGCCCGCCTGTTATCTGAAGACAGGAGTATTTCCGGAGCATACCATACCCTGACAGCGTGTCTTCTCTGCATCATCATACTATCATCATCCTTTCTCGTCGGGCCAAAAGAAGACGGACGTTGGCAATCGGACTTGATCGTCCGGGCCACTCAGGACTTTGCCGATCTGCTGAAGCTTGATGGAGAACAAAAGTCACAAAAAGGTTTTTTCAGCATCGCTTCTTTTGGCTATCAGCCTTTGGGTTCTCGATTAGGCGGAAATGTATCATTGAATCACACCATTGCTATGAACGTGTACACCGACACACCCATTTCTCTTTCCGGAAACTATTTCAGCGTTTACGACGGTAGCACATGGACCGATCCGAGCGTGGCGACAACCTATCGATATAAAGGTCTCATCGTGCGCGGTGAAAGAGATAAGGCATTTATGGAAAAGCTGCCATCGGGTGGAAAGGACGCTGAAGCGATTTTAGAAAAGATGACCACGTCCTGTTTATTCCGAATCCATTCCAGGGTTTATGGCAGAACAATATTTCAAACCGGCCGAAGTCCAACGATTTACGATACCGGATTCGACGATGAACTCATATTCTTTAATCATGAAGGCGAGGTCTTTATTGACGGTACCGAAAAACGCGGTCTCAGCTACAAACTCCAAACCGAATATATCGATCGAAAGAGTCCTTTTTTCGAGGACAACATGCTTGCGCTGGAGGCAATTACATCGGATGTAAAAGACCCATATTGGGAATCCGTCCGACTCAATTACCTACAGCTTCCGGTTGAATTACCACAGGACGTTACCACTCTTGCTCTGGATATGACAAGCGGTGTTACCTCGCCTTATCTCAAAGCGGTCGCTATCGAGACTTGGCTGTCAGAGAATTGCACCTATACTCTAGAGCCTGGAGATCCACCCGAAAACCGCGATTTTGTCAGTTATTTCCTCGAGACGCGCGAAGGTTACTGTGTCTACTTTGCAAGTGCAATGGCGGTAATGGCGCGTGCCAATGATCTGCCGGCCCGTTATGTCACCGGATTCGCACTCCATCGCAGCCCGACCGATCGAGATAGTTCTCATTTTGTAGCCACCAACGCCTCCGCGCACGCCTGGTGCGAGATCTATTTCAAAGGCATCGGTTGGGTTCGCTTTGATCCCTCCGGAAGAAGTGCTCAGCAGTATTATGATACCGGTGTCGATCCGGATATTATTGAAGGGCCGGTTACAGCACGAACCAGTCCGTCTCCGACACCATTTGATGATTCGGAAATCACACCTTCGCCTGAAAAGAGGATCAGTCAGGCTCCGCGTGCGTTGACAGACAGTTCGGCTCTACTTGGTATTGCACTGAGTGTTCTGTTCATTATTGTTATTGCCACCCGAACGACACTGCTGCTCCGTAATCTGACATTTTTGAAAAATAGATTTTTTACAAAGCACTTAACGCCGGAAGATCAGTGCCAAGCGATGTTTTCAAGATCTGAGAGACAGATTCGGCTCTTAGGTTATCCGCGCAAGCCCGAAGAAACCTTGTCTGAATACTTGAAGCGCAACGAAAAAATCATTGCGCTCCAAGGGCTTCCCCAATCATGGGATGTATATATTCGCATGACCTATGGTCAACAAACGCCATCTGAATCAGAAATCCAAGAATTCTATCAGTTGGGGTTCATGCTCGAACGTCAAATTCTCGCTAATCGCGGAATCATCTACTATGTTCTAATTCGCAGTCTGTTGAGATATTAGTCGTCTTGAAGTATGACTCGAACGCGACTGACATTAAATGTTAACCAATCATCTTCGAGTTGCATCTCATAGAATTCTTTTTCCTCCATCATATCCCGGGTTAAATAGCGCCTGGAATTGCTGTTCTCATCGGAGTTCAAATCTTCAACAAGCGCAGCGATATCCTCCAACTCTTTTTTACTCTCGTTAAGGACCAGCAAAGAGTCCGCAGAATTCACATGCAGATATTCAACATCTAATTCGGATGATTCCCCGCTCAAATATCGATCGATATTATATTCTGCCACTCTAGCGTTCGGGACACTGAAGTTCATCAGCAGTAAAGCAACCGCACCTGCCAAAACGACGCTCTTGAAAAACTGAAACGTCGGCAAAAACTCTCGAATCGTCAGGAGTAAAAATACAAATGCGATCAAGAGCATAAATGCACTCGACAAGTAGCGATCTTCAGACAATCCATACGCATCAACATACAAGTACATTCGTGACAATGCCGATACGACCTGAACCGCACTGAGGGCGATCAGCGATAAACCGAGACTGCGAATGAAAACACCCGACTTCCCTTCTCTTCGAGTATACGTGACCGTCAACATGACCATAATGACATTGATAACAGATACGGCGAACAATTCATAGAACCCACTTCTCGCATATTCGGCATAAGTGATATTACTCGGCAATACACCACTAAATCCGCCGAAAAAGTAACCTGCTTGAGCGATGGCGAAGACAATATAAACAACATTGACCATCATGAGTATGGTGCCGACGGTAACCGCCGGAAGATAAAACGGCCTATCCGGCGCATCCGCGTCCCTCTGAAGTTTGTTCGTTAAGAATCGTTTCTTAAAATAGCTGACAATCACACTATCCACAAAAGGCCAAACCATGACGAACATAAAGCATTTCAAGAAAATATCTCCAAGCTCAACACTGAAATACATATTCGTAATCAATGTACTTGCCCAAGTACCGAAAACGACATCCGACCCGGAAAGTAGCGCGACCAAGATCGCGATGAGAGGAACCCCTATTATCAGTCCGGCGATGAGTTGAAACACGTGCACCAGAACATTTTTGCTCAGCCCGGATGGCTCTTGAACGGCATTCTCGCCTGATTCTTCAGAGGTCTTTAAAATCCTCCGGCTTTTTTTCTCTTCGCGAGCCAGAAAAAATGATCCCAGAAGATTTACAAACGGCCGCGACACCATGCCAACAAAGACCTCCGGCAAGAAGCCGGGACGCTCAATGCTGAATTTGCCGTCAGCAATTCTGGAGAGAAACAGGACCGCCATCATAAATATGAGTGCAATAAAGTTTAAGACCTGAAGACCGGAATTATCGAACAGCGTATACGATAATGTGACACCGACAATACAGACCAACATAACGATTTCAAACACACGCCATTTCT
>DUPM01000011.1 GCA_012838315.1 Clostridiaceae bacterium | reverse complement strand
TGTCCTTGAGATTACAGTCAGCGAAGCGCATATGACAGAAGAACAGTATGAGGGATTCAGAATTCAGACAAACGGCAACGGCGCGACGATGAGCTTTTATATCGATAGTATTGAGATTAGTCGTCCGGCGGATGTTGATGACGACGACGAGGATGACGAGGATCTTGAACTTGTACCGGATGGTACGGTATTGTATGCCATGTCCGCAGATGAAGGCATACAGGACCAGGCTCTTGGACTTGCTAATCTTGATCTGTCAACGCACTTACAAACTGCGGGGTCGGTGGCTGTGACTATCATTGAGCATCCCGTTGAGGGCAATTCCTTGCTCGTTGAAAATCGCGAGGCGGATTGGAACGCCATAGACTTCATAACATCGACGGTAGTATTTGACGCAGGCAGCGTGTATGAACTGACTTTTATCGGTCGTACTTTGGCCGATGTTCCGGCTGCAACGGAAATGATGATGCAGGGGATACCGGATTATTTATTGATGGATAACCGGGCGGTCGGCCCAAACGAAAGTTTTGAGCGGACATACGAATTTACGATGTCGAGCGCGACCGATTGGGAGGCCATTCGATTCATGACCAATGATGCGGGTGCCGCGATGCCGTTTATCATCGACGATATTATCGTGACTCGGACCTTCATCGGACAGATCCCAACTACGGTGGTCGATCCCCGGGATGTGGTATACTCATTGGCCGATGATGTCGAGTTTCAAGCGTTGGAAGATGGCGCTGAATTTGACGACGCGCTCACACATCTGGGCAAATCAGGAACGCCCATCTTGACTGCGCTCGAAGAAGAAGGGACAAACATTGTAAGTATCACGGAAAGAGTAGATGGCGAGCCTTGGAGTGGCTTAGATATCAAGGTTTCTCCGCTCAATCTATTACCCGGAAACTCTTACCGTATTGTTGCGGAGGGTCGGATTGTCGGGGACGCACCCGCAAGTTCACAGATTGTTCTTGGCGGCTCCAATAATGATACAAACTATTGGCCTCAGTTTGTTGCGGTCGCCGTTGATGGATCTACTGATGCGACGTTCTCGTTTGATCGTACGATCACAGCTGATGAATTATTATCTCTTGAAAGCATTCGTTTTCAGAGCAATACTATAGCAAGTACGCTTCCCTTCTATGTTACGAGAATAGAAATCACGGTTGCCGAGCCACCAACGCCTCGTAATTGGGACATGGATTTACCCTCGCTTGCAGAGACTTTTGAGGACTATTTCTTGTTTGGAAACATTTGGTCTTCAGCGTCAAGAGTGAGTGCATATAATACCGACGAGTTCATGAGCTACCAGTTTAATGCGATTACTGCGGAAAATGCGCAGAAACCGGATCAAATTGCAAGTGACCCGAATCCGGCAAATTGGAATTGGTCCAATTCAGATACTTTTGTCGAATGGGCAGAAGACCGAGATATGGCTATCGTGGGGCATACTTTGGTATGGCATTCTCAGTCGCCTCTGTGGATGACAGGGCGAATGGATTCTGAGACATACCCACTACGTACGCGTCAGGAGGCGATGGATAATATGGAGTTGTTCATCAGCACTTATTTGAATCGTTACGAAGGTCGAATCTATTCTTGGGACGTGGTCAACGAAGTTTTCCCTAGCGTGGTATCTCGTGATGCTTGGGAAGCAAACCCTAATTGGCGCGATCATTTGCGTCGCGGAACGGTTGAGCTCGGAAGCAATGATTTGCAATGGTACAATGCATTTGCGAATAATTCGGAAGGACTCAACGGAGGAGATTTCGTATTTTATGCTTTCTACTTCGCGCGTCAAGCCGATCCCAACGCCTTACTTTATTACAATGACTATAATGAACAAGATCCGGGAAAGAGCATGGCAATTGTTCAGATGATTACTGATATTAATGAACAATGGGAGTCACACCCAGACTACGATGGTCGCACGCTCATCGATGGTTTTGGTATGCAATCCCACCATCACCTAGATCAATGGTCGACCAATTTTGACGATCTTCATGATGCACTACATCGTTACGCTGATGCAGGGATTCGGATGAACGTTTCTGAACTTGACATTACTATTGGTGGCGAAGGTGGTTCGCATCCTGCGACTTTGCCGGCACCGCTTAGTGAAGAGCAACATCAACGTTTGGCGGACGCATATTCGCTTGTCATGAGTCATTACCTTGAGTTTGCGGATTATATTGATCGCGTTACCCTCTGGGGATTGGCAGATGACCATAGTTGGAGATCTTGGGGGCATCCATTATTGTTTGATGGAAACAGTCAAGTGAAACCGGCCTTTGGCGCGGTGATTAATGCCACTCCATTCGTTCATGCGATTGACCCAACGCCGACGCCGATACCAACCGCCATTCCGACACCGACGCAGGCGCCCACACAAGCTCCTACACAAGCTCCTACACAAGCTCCTACACAAGCTCCAACTCAGACGCCCACACAGGCACCTACACCAACGACTTCGCCGACATCCGCTTTGCCGCGTACCGGAGAGGATCCTCTGGGGCAATTCTTTAGCATAGCGGCGATAGTTGCCGGAGCGATCCTTATATTTGGATGGGTATATTTAATAAAAAGCAAGAGTCATAAGAATTAGTTAGTGGCAATAATGGGGGGATTTCCCCCCCATTATTGTTGTCGTATTTGGTTGACGTTCTTACCGGTTCAGGGTATAATACCAACGTTACCGAGTGCGATTTGCATCCGGTTTCTACAATAAACGCACGAGGGGAGGGATAAAAGTGTCTGAAATCAGAATCAAGGAAAACGAGTCCCTTGACAGTGCGTTGCGTCGTTTTAAGCGTTCTTGCGCAAGGTCCGGTGTTCTAGCCGAAGTTCGCAAGAGAGAGCATTACGAGAAGCCGTCGGTTAAGCGAAAGAAGAAGTCTGAAGCGGCCAGAAAGCGCAAGCGCTAATGTGATTTGAAATTCAATTGGGCCCGATGCATAAGCGTCGGGCTCTTTTAACATGACAATGATTGTGACAACGACATTCATCTTGGTGTTTTTTTAAGTATGTTAAGAGGGTCTGCATTTGAGGTTGATACAGAAGAAATGGACAATCACGGATATTTCTGACCTAGCTCTGCCAGAGGGATTAACGTTGGCAGAGAAAGTTTTGTATTGGCGCAAATTGAATAACGCCAGTTTCTTGTCGGAGATGTTGGGCACGGAATGCGGGGCGCATTATGATCCTTTTTTGTTGCCGGACATGAGCGTAGCTTGTGAACGGATTAAGCGAGCTTATAAAGGCCAAGAGCGCATCCTGATTTACGGTGACTACGATGTTGACGGCATCTCAGCTACGGCGATTCTGGTTGATTTTTTTATTTCGCTCGGGATGGATGTGCATTACATGATTCCGGATCGTGTGACAGAGGGTTATGGTATGTCCGCCTCAGTTATTCCGGAAATTCTTTCCTTATCTCCTCAGCTTGTGGTGACTGTTGATTGCGGCGTTGCGAACATTGAAGAGACGTCGCTTTTGCGCAACAATAACATTGATGTAATTGTCACAGACCACCATGAGGTTAAAGAGAGTCTTCCGGACGCTCTGGCGGTCATTTGTCCGAAGCGCTCTGATAATTATTTCCCTTTCCCGCACCTATGTGGCGCAGGAATAGCTCTTAAGCTGGTGGAGGCGTTGTGTCGCCAAGATACATTTGGTTATGACAATGATTATTATTATAAATATTTCGACATGGCTGCATTAGCGACGATTGCGGATGTTGTGCCGCTAACCGGAGAAAATCGTACGATTGTCAAAAAGGGATTGATGATGATTAATCAATCGCCTAGGCTCGGCATTGGGGCCTTGTTAAAAGTGATTTCAACCAAACAGATCAAGTTGTCTTCTACGTATCTCGGCTTCTCGGTCATACCGAAGATTAATGCTGCCGGTCGAATGGGTGATGCATCTCGAGCCGTGGAACTATTTTTGGCAAACAGCGCGGCCGATGCGGATCGACTTGCAATGCAGCTTCTCGAAGAAAATATTCGGCGTCAAGCGATTGAGACGAGTATTTTCGAAGAGGCAGTTCAGCAAGTAAATCAAGAGATGCGAGCCGGGCATGATGACTTGTGCACAGAGATTCATTCCCCTATTGTTGTTTATGGTGCAAGCTGGCACCCCGGTGTGGTCGGCATAGTCGCGTCTCGGTTGGTCTCGATGTTTCATCGCTCTGCAATAGTACTTAGTGGTCAATCCGGAACTGAGGGGCTCATTAAGGGCTCCGCACGCGCATATGCAGATGATAATATTCTTGATGCCATTATTTATGCCGAAGACTTTTTAGAGCAATACGGCGGGCATAAGAAAGCGGCCGGATTATCGCTCAGAGAATCCGCTCTTGGGGCGTTTAGAAATAAGCTTCGAGAATTTACAGCGAGTGTCGGCACACGCCCTTCTGAACCCGAAGTTCATATAGACGGCGAATTGTTGCCCGAAGAACTCTCTTTGCGAAGTTGGGAAGAACTATCTGCACTTGAGCCTTTTGGTGAAGGCAACAGAGAACCACGATTTTTTTCTCGAGCTGCCCGAGTCATAAGTGTTCAGAATATAGGAGATGGCAGGCACGTTCGCCTTGCGCTCTCTTTTGATCAGAATGACGGCTCTTCAGAGAGTGTCGAAGCCGTTGCCTTTAACTTCGATACGCATTCTATTTCATATCGACCGGGAATAGTCATAGATATTGCCTACGAATTGAAACGCAACGAGTGGAGAGGGAATGCGAAGCTCTCTTTGCAAATCATCGATTCCAGAAATGTTGATACCGGTCGCCTCGTTGAGGACAAGCCGGATGTTCTGGAAAGCTTATATCGCAATAATATCGGGTTTAAGCACATCGCCGCTGTTGCCAAGCTATCGATTCAAGAATTACTTCCTCAAAAAGAGGATATACGCACGATATATCAGTTTTTGAGAGCACGGTGCGCCGCGTCGTATTGTGTTTGCGATCTACCTCTTCTCGCGGATAGAATCTCAATCGAATACGGCGTCACGATACATGCATTTGCGTTGGCGCGTGTTTTTGATATTTTCGAGCAGGCAGGACTAATGAAGCAATCTAGAATTAGGGATATGAGAGTCGGTTTCTGCTTGTTATTTGTAGATGGTAAAGTTAAACTTGAAAACACAGAAACTTTCCGAAATATTTTTTCACTAGGTGTCCATAATGAAGCCTGAAGACAATAAAGAGAAGAATAAAGACAAATTGGAGCATAGCGACGGAAGCGATGAGATGAACATCGCTGAATTCGAAGTCATGTTGCGCGATTTTTCAATGCCTGAAGATATTTCTCCTGCTATTTTGGATTCACTTGAGGATATAATTTCCAGATACAAGCGTTTTACCGATACAGATGAATCAGAGCTCATTCGGAAAGCATTCATTTTCGCTTACAAAGCACATTCCGCTCAACGGCGCAGAACGGGAGAACCATACATTATCCATCCGTTGGCAGTCACTGAAATATTAATTGAGCTTGAGTCAGATGTGGAGACCTTAGTAGCATCTTTGTTGCATGACACAGTTGAGGATACGCCTGTCAGTTTGGCGTTCATCGGTGAACTGTTTGGTGATGAGGTCGCACAGCTTGTCGACGGTGTGACCAAGTTGGGTCGAATTCCTTACTCATCCAAAGAAGAGATACAAGCGGAGAATATGCGTAAGATGTTTCTCGCCATGGCGAAAGACATCCGCGTGATTTTAATCAAGCTTGCCGATCGCCTGCACAATATGCGGACGATGAAGCATCTGACGCCTGAGAAAGCACTTGAAAAGGCTCTCGAAACGAGAGATATATATGCGCCGTTAGCGCATCGTTTGGGAATATACAAAATCAAGTGGGAGCTTGAGGACTTAAGTCTCCGCTACATAGATCGAGACGCATATTATGAGCTTGTTGGAGCGATATCTCAAAAAAGATCCGAGCGCGAGGTTTTTTTACAAGAAGTCGTGACGGAACTCCAGACACGCATAGAGGCGATGGGTATACGCGCTGAGATTGAGGGGCGGCCGAAGCATTTTTATAGTATTTATAACAAGATGAAGGTTCAAGGTAAGAACCTCGACCAAATATTTGACTTGTTTGCTTGTCGAATCGTCGTTGGTACCGTTTCGGATTGTTATGCCGTTCTCGGCTTGGTGCATGAAATTTATTACCCGATGCCGGGACGGTTTAAGGATTATATCGCAATGCCTAAGCCGAACATGTATCAATCTTTGCACACCACGGTTATCGGAAAGAAAGGCATTCCCTTTGAGGTTCAGATTCGAACATTCGCGATGCATCGAACTGCTGAGTATGGTATTGCGGCTCACTGGCGCTATAAACAAGGCTTGGCAGGCAGTAAAAGCACGCAGGATCCGATTGAGACCAAGCTGTCTTGGCTGAGGCAAATATTGGATTGGCAAGGAGAGTCAAAAGATGCAGAGGAGTATCTTGACTCACTTAAAACCGGCTTGGTCGCTGATGAGGTTTTTGTTTTCACGCCAAAGGGGGATGTCATTTCGTTGCCGAAGCACTCTGTCCCGATTGATTTTGCATACAACATTCATAGCGGAGTGGGAAATCGCATGTACGGCGCGAAAGTGAACGGCCGTATCGTACCCTTGTCCTATGAGCTCCAGAATGGTGACATCGTTGAGATTCTGGCGTCCGAAAAGGTTCACGGGCCTTCAAGGGATTGGTTGAAGATGGTCAAAAGCGCCTCTGCGCGTTCAAAAATCAATCAATGGTTTAAAAAAGAAATGCGCGAAGAGAATATCGAGCGCGGCAAAGAGATTATCGAGCGCGATATTAAGAAGACCGGATTTACGGCAGCACAACTTTTAAAGCCGGAGTATCTGGAGGGCGCGCTGAGAAAGTATTCATTTAGCGTTGCCGAAGATATGTATGCATCGGTTGGGTATGGTGGCATTCCTGCATCAAAGATTATCGGCAGGCTGAAGGATGAATACATCAAGTCCATGCCGGAGGACGAGAGATTTGCGCTCGGATACCGAATAACATCGGCCGGACAGGTTGTGTATTCGCCTATTCAGGCAAATATCGCAGAAGAAGGCGAGATTAAGCTTAAACCGAAGCTTACAAAGTCCGGAAAGAAGCGAGATGATACCGGTGTGAGGGTCAAGGGTATTGAGAATTGCTTAGTGCATCTGTCTCGCTGTTGCAGTCCTATGCCCGGAGATTCGATTATCGGCTTCATTACACGTGGGAACGGCGTGGGGGTGCATAGAACGGATTGTCCGAACATACGAAATATTCTTAAAAATGCCGGAGAAAACGCAAAGAATGCCGAGAAGGCGTCGAGACTTATCGATGTTTATTGGAACGATAAGGGTAGTTCGGACAAGAACTATCAGGTTGAAATCACAGTTCTTGCGCACGATCGTCAGCATCTGCTCGCCGACGTATCCAACGCTATCGCAGAAGAGAAGGTGTCCATTATATCCGCGCAGCTTCAAGCGATGAAGGATGTTACGGCGAATATTATTATGACCATTGAAGTCAGAAGCCAAAGTCAATTTGATCGCGTACTCGGTCGACTCAAGGCCATTCGCGATGTTATTGAAGTGCGTCGCGGTCGATAGGTCAAATCTGTGCCCATTCCGGATTAAGAAAGCCCGCAACACCATTGTGTCGCGGGCTTTAGTGATTTTGCTGTACTCGATTTAGATCGAAGATAATGAAATGATAATCATTGGTCGACGTTTGGTGCGATCAAAGAAAAAACTTTTCAGATAATCGCGAAGTTGACCCGACTCAACGATTGTTGGAAGTGATCGGCCTTGGCGTGCGCACTTTTCGATAAATGCGATGAGCTTGTCCTGACACTCGTCAAGGATTTGTTTGGCTTCACTATCATAAAGGAATCCCATCGAATCGATTTTCGGATCGGCCAACAAGGTACCTTTGGCTTTGGAAGAAACAATCGAAACACTGACGACACCATCATCTGAAAGAAGCTTCCTGTCGCGCAAGACACGGTTGTCGAGTTCACCAACACCGGAGCCGTCAATCAAAACCGGAGCGGCATTTACATAGCCTGTTACAGAAGCATGGTTACGGTCAATTTCAAGAACGTCGCCGTTGTTGAGAAGAAAGATGTCAGACTCGCGTTGGCCGAGTGTTTTGGCTAATTCTGCGTGTCGGTACATCATGCGGTATTCACCGTGTACCGGAATAAAGTATTTTGGCTTTACCAACTGGTGGATAAGCATGAGCTCATTGCGATAGGCATGTCCGGATACATGGACATCAGCCAAAGACTCGTAAATGACGTGCGCGCCTCGACGAAATAACTCGTTGATAACGCGATAAATCGGTTTCTCATTGCCCGGAATAGGATGCGCAGACAAAATGACCATATCACCCTGGTGAATTTCGACGATTCTGTGCGATGCGAATGCCATTCGAGATAATGCGGATAAAGGCTCAGCCTGACTACCGGTGGTAAGAATAACGATTTCGTTTTGTTCGTATTTATCGATATCACTGATATCAATCAAAGTTTCCGGCTTCATTTTTATATAATCGAGAGAATTTGCAGCAGAGAAAACATTGAGCATGCTTCGGCCAATGAGTGCCACTTTGCGATGGTGCATTTCTGCAGCAGTAAATATCTGTTGCATACGATGGACGTGGCTCGAAAAGGTCGCGACGATTATTCGCCCGGGCGCATCTTTGAAAATTCGCTGAAATGACTCCCCGACTTGCATTTCGGAAGGAGAAACACCCGGGATTTCTACATTTGTGCTCTCTGCCAATAAAAGAAGTACCTTTCGGTGTCCGTAATCCGCCAGGCGCTGCAAGTCAATCGGCTCTCCGTTGATCGGCGTGTAATCAATTTTAAAGTCACCGGTATGAATTATGCTGCCCAATGGGGTATTGATGGCAATGGCGAAAGCGTCAGCGATGCTGTGGTTCACTCGAATGAATTCGACTTCAAAAGAACTGCATATCTTAATAATGTCCCCATCCGCGCACTCATGCAAGGCGACACCTTTGAGGCCACCCTTTTCGGCGAGCTTGCGTCGCAATAATTCAATGGTTAACCGGCCGCCATAAACAGGGCATTTTAATTCGCGAAACAAATATGGAATTGAGCCAATGTGATCCTCGTGTCCATGAGTCAGGAAAATACCGCGAAGTTTGTGTTTATTATTAATGACATAAGAAAAATCTTGAATAACGGCATCGATGCCCAACATTTCTTCTTCAGGAAAAGCGACTCCACAATCAATGATAATCATATCATTCGCATATTCGAAAACTGTCATGTTTTTTCCGATTTCGCCTAATCCTCCGAGCGGAATGACCTTAAGAGAAGGACCGTTGCCGGGTTTCCTGCGTTTTTTGGTAGTGTTGCCGGTTTTTTCTGTCGGCACTTTGGCTGCCACTTGGCTATTGTCGGCTGAGGGGATTTGAATACGGTTGTCATATTCCGGGGAAGGATTTGTGCGCGCAAAATTTGCGCCATTCTTTCTAGCTCTTGTCATAGTATCTCCTTTGTGTTTTGAATATATCGTCTTGCCCATAGGATTAGTAATCGCTTTGCGCAAGAAAAAATCTAAGTCATGGTTACAATATATATGTCATAAATAGGGAAAGGCCGATGTTGGTGAAACGATAATCAGCCCAGATAGAAGTGATTTCCACCATATTCGCCATAATATTCGAGATGTGACCAGGCATCGTGCTTTTGACTTCTGAAATAAATGAGATTTGAAGGAATGGTTGTATCTTTATAAGCATCAATAATGGATTGTCGCGAACTGTCTGTGGCAGCGGTCGTGCATTCATTGTCATTATTGACTACGGAAAACTGTTTTGGTGCTGTCAGCACGCCGTAAACGCCACTGCCCCATTCACCACTTCTAACGCGATTCCATACGACCTTGGCGACATATACTTGCCCCTGTGAAGAGGGAGACTCCGCTTGAATGACACGTGCGAATAACTCGAAATCTTCAACAGATAGACCGACTTCGGCAGCCATGCTGTTCACGTCAAGATTTGTGGGTGTAGACGGAACAATAGGCTTCGGTGTCGGGGTGGGCTTCGGTGTTGGCTTCGGCGTCGGCGCTGAGGTGGGCTTCGGTGTCGGAGCTGGCGTCGCAGGCGGTGTGTCCGTACAAAGAGAAGCCAAGACATATGTGCCTTTGACCGTCTTGTACCAACCGTTGGCGGTAATGGCAACTACTTCCACCGGACTTCCGGCTTCGAGCTCACGTGCAATCTCATAAGTTGTGCCCGGCCCGGTACGAACATTCACCTTGCCGACAGTATAGTATGTTCCGGAAGCGGGCCGATCCGGCTCGTTTTCCGAAAGAAATTCAGACGTGACATACTGTTTGTCAGCTATTTTTTTCCAACCATTTGATGTGGATGCGATCACTTCGACTTTATCACCTAGTGTATACTGGCCAACGCTCTCATAATCAGTACCCGGACCGGACCTGATGTTGAGCGTCGCAGTTGCATAGTAAGTCTTCGTCTCTGACGTCTCGGTTGGCTGGGCGGATGTTGTCTCAGTAGGCACCGAGGCTTCTGAGGATTCCGGAACAACAGGGTCTAATGTTGATGGATCGGCAAGGAGAGATTCTAAAGATGTCTCAGCAGAAAGAACGGACGAGGTCTCTAGAGCGTTGGCTCCCGTTGTTGTGACGACAGTATCGTCAGAGCGATTCTCCAATGGGATTCCAGAAGAATTAGCATCAACAGATGCGTATTGTATAGACTCAAGGGTGGTTTCCGCACCAGAATCAGAGGGTGGTGTCTCATTAAAAAATGAACTAAAGCCAACAACCGTCACAACAACCACCGCGGAAGTCAATACAACGCCTGCGATAGTCTTAATGACTTCTTGTTTGGATTTAGTGTGCCGAGGTATTCCTATATATTTCATTCACTATCAATCTGACTTTGTGCAGTCACAAGTTTATACTTCGAATATTGATCTTGTTTAGAACAAACCAAGCATATTATAGCATAGTTGCCGAAAATCGTAAAACGGGCGTTGGCATTATCTATATGGGCGGCTTTTCATATGTTATCCATGTCGATTAATGTATTGATGAATCATTTCTCGAATGGATAGACGGTCCATTTTAGATGCTCGAAGTTTCGGAAAAGAGTTAAGGATTCTTCGCATTTTGCGGACTTGAGTTTTGAGAAATGTCTCTTGTTGTTTGACGAGTGAAGCGAGTTCGTTTTCGAGCTTTGCCTTAGTATCACCTGCGCTCGCGGCAATCATGCTCTTTATTTTGTTGATTCTATCAATAACGTCCGATACAGCAGCAAAACTTCGATTGAACCGGATGGTATCATGGATGGAGTATATGATATCGGCTAAGAATGCGATAGATAAAAGAACCGAGGCCGAAACCTGTACCTTCTCGGGAATGTGGCGTAAAAGTAGTCCTATGGTCGGATGAACAATGGACACGAGAAGTAAGCAAAGAAATCCCCACGCTAAACTGTAAAAAAAAGTTATTCGTCCGTTTAAATTTAGAAGATAATCATTATAGTCCCACCAGCTCTTATTAAAAAGTTTTTCGAGAATGTAACTTGCACAATACTCAACAGCGGAGCAGATGACCATCCCAAGGACGAATGTGAGCAAATAACTCTGTGAAAAGGGTTTGAGCAGTAAAAGAACAAAAAAAGCTCCAAACGCGTAAATTGGACAAACCGGCCCGAAAAGAAATCCGCGAGAAACAAATCGACGTTCGCATATCGAGCAAAAAACGGTCTCAATCATCCAACCCAAAAAACTGTACACAGAAAACAGTATGATTGCCCGGACGAATAGCATCTCCTTATAACCTTCCCTATGTTAATAGACCTTTGTTTATTATAGCTTTTTCGCAACGAAAATGAATAACGTCGACGGATAAATACAAAATCATTCAGATTACTCTGTATAAAGTGTTACAATATTTTCGAAATCAGACGGAAAGATTTTCTGTTTTGAGTGCACTTGAGGTAGTGCATGCAATGAAAGATTCAGGTAATATATTAATAGGATTGTACATCCACCAAACTTGTATATAATACAAACTAGCTGGCGGCATATTCGGAGGAAAGTTGATGTTTGTTACGGGAAAATGGACAGAAGATATTCATGTCAGAGATTTTATCTCCCGGAACTATACTCCATACAACGGGGATGAGTCTTTTTTGGCACAACCGACAGAGAATACGCTAAGACTGTGGGATAAAGTTAAGGTTCTAAAGAAGGCTGAAAAAGATGCGGGGGGTGTTCTGGATGTTGATGCATCTGTTGTTTCGACGATTCTATCTCATGCGCCCGGTTATATTGATAAGGATTTAGAGGCTATTGTCGGTCTGCAGACGGATGCGCCGCTCAAAAGGGCAATCATGCCGTTTGGTGGGGTTCGATTGGTTAAAACTTCTCTAGAAGCATACGGTTACGAGATGGATCCGAAGGTTGAGGAGATTTTCAATTACCGTAAAACCCATAATGATGGTGTTTTTGATGCGTATACACCTGAGATGAAGCGGGCAAGACATGCCGGTCTTGTGACGGGACTTCCGGATGCGTATGGAAGGGGACGAATCATCGGAGATTATCGACGTGTTCCGCTTTATGGCACCGCTTTCTTGATTGCCCAGAAGCGTAAGGCAAAGGATACGATGATTCCGGATGTGATGGATACCGAGCAAATCCGAGAAAGAGAAGAAATATCGGATCAGGTAAGAGGACTTTACGAACTGACAAAGATGGCTCAGTCCTATGGATATGATATATCGCGAGCTGCTCGCAGTTTCAAAGAAGCGGTTCAATGGCTGTATTTTGCCTATTTGGGTGCGGTTAAGGAACAGAACGGTGCGGCGATGTCGTTGGGACGTGTTTCGACATTTCTTGATATTTATGCGCAGCAAGAACTTGATGAAGGTACGATAACTGAGTCGGAAGTTCAAGAGATTGTTGACCACTTTATCATGAAGCTGAGACTGGTTCGCTTTTTGAGGACGCCTGCGTACGATGAGCTATTTTCGGGTGATCCGACCTGGGTGACAGAAGCTATTGGTGGAGTCGCTCTAGACGGCAGGCACATGGTAACGAAGATGTCTTATCGATTCCTTCATACCTTGACCAATTTGGGTCCTGCTCCGGAGCCGAATATGACCGTGTTGTGGAGTCCGAAACTCCCGGAGCCATTTAAGGCATTTTGTGCGAGAATGTCCATCGATACATCGTCGATCCAATACGAAAATGATGACTTGATGAGAGAGAAATTCGGTGACGATTATGCGATTGCATGTTGCGTATCGGCTATGAGAGTGGGGAAGCAGATGCAGTTCTTCGGTGCGCGTGCCAACTTGGCAAAGCTCTTACTCTATGCCATTAACGGCGGTGTCGATGAAATTACCGGAGAACAGGTGGGTCCGAAAAGAGAACCACTCAAGTCCGGAGTATTAGATTACGAGCAGGTCGTCTATCGTTTTGACGAGATGATGACTTGGATGTGCAAATTATATATTAATACACTGAATGTCATTCATTACATGCATGACAAATACTGTTATGAGAACCTTGAGATGGCGCTTCACGACGAAAAAGTCATGCGCACTATGGCTTGTGGCATGGCCGGATTATCGGTGGTGGCGGATAGTTTGAGTGCAATCAAGCATGCGAAAGTCAAGGTCATCAGAAACGCTGCCGGATTGGCGGTCGATTTTGAAGTGCACGGCGATTATCCGCAATTCGGAAACGACAATCCCAAAGCGGATCGAATCGCATCCGAGGTCGTGAAAAAATTCATGACGGAGCTTTCAAAACATAAGACATATCGAGATGCGAAACCGACACTTTCGATATTGACCATTACATCCAATGTTGTCTATGGGAAAAAGACAGGATCAACTCCGGACGGGAGAAAAGCCGGAGAGGCATTTGCTCCGGGCGCGAATCCGATGCACGGCCGCGATGTCGAAGGTGCGATAGCTTCTATGAGATCCGTCGCTCAACTTCCGTACGATTATAGTGAAGACGGAATATCCTACACGTTTTCAATCGTTCCCGCAGCGCTTGGAAAAGATGAGAAGACCAGACAATACAATTTGTTCGGATTGTTGGATGGCTATTTTTCCGATGGCGGACATCACATCAATGTCAATGTTTTCCAAAGACAGACATTGTTAGATGCCATGACTAATCCGGAGAAATATCCACAATTGACCATTCGTGTGTCGGGATACGCCGTGCATTTCGTCAACCTGACGCAAGAACAGCAACTCGAAGTTATTCGGCGTACGGTTCATGCAAGAGTCTGATATTCAAGTCGGTTACATTCATTCGATCGAAAAATTCGGCACGGTCGACGGGCCCGGGATTCGTTACGTCATTTTTTTCCAAGGCTGTCCTTTTCGTTGCCCGTATTGTCATAATCCGGATACATGGTCTTTCGGCAAAGGCGAGCCAATGACGGTCGATATGCTGATGGAAGGTATTTTGCGATACCGAAAATATACATCGGGCGGCGTTACATTGACTGGTGGTGAGCCTCTGGCCCAACCGGAATTTGTACTCTCTCTGATACGCGAATGTCACCGAAGCGGGATTCATTGCGCCATTGATACTTCTGGCGGTATGCCACTCGAAGGCATTGTGGATATTGTCGATGAAGCAGACTTAATTCTTATGGATATCAAGTCTTTTGACGCGAGCATTGCTTTGGAGAGATTCGGAATCGATATTAATAACGCGTGGAATCTTCTTGACTATTGTCAAAACAGGTCAAAGCCGGTTCATATAAGACATGTTCTTGTGCCTGGTCTCACGATTCAAACGGTCATCTCAGGCGGCAAGAAAGCAGAGGATTATGACTCTTTCTGTCGTGTCAATGAGAGGCTTCTCAGTGGGGCAAAACGTCTTTCCGGATATGACTGCATCGAAAAAATTGAGTTGCTTCCTTTTCATAAAATGGGTGAGTATAAGTGGGCAGACTTTGACAGTGCTTACGAACTGGGAGAGGTCGAAGAGCCCTCGGAAAAAGTTATCGATTGGTGTCGTAGAATTTTCGACACTTAATTAACGGTTGCTTTTTGGGATTGAAGCACTTTAACGGTTACAAGAAATTATGAATGCATCAATCATCGCCGCGAGGTCCTTGATGTTGGCTTTTGCGGTTGCGTCATCACCAGTTTCTGTCATGATGCAAAGCGCATAATCTTCGATACCAAAAACGATGGCCACGTCGTTATTCACGCCGTAGGCAGAATTGAATCCGACTTTGTGTGCGACGACCGATTCGGAGGACACGCCTGCTGAAACACCCCAAGAGTATTCTGTATTACTGAGATCATCAATCAGAGGTTGGTATGTTGTGGGATTCGCGTTATAGAGTTCGTATAACTTTTGAGCAAATTCTGCCAAATCCACGGCGGATGTTCTGTGTCGTCCGCTTTGTGCCACTCCTCTGTAATCCGTATAAGACACTGAGGAACGATAATCGACCTCTTGACTTATCGGCTTCATAAATGATTCATTAACGGCATCAATTCCACCAAGGCGACGCAGTATCATATTTGTTGCGCAGTTATCGCTTATTCGAATGGAAAGACTGCTTGTATCCTTGATTGTAAATTCAGTGCCGTTCGCAGAATTCTGAATGGTTCCGGTTCCGGCTTCAAAATCACCTGTCGGATATGCATCGGCATTGTATGCGAGTACGTCGTCCGGAGAAATCTCGCCAGACTCGATTTTCTGATAGAGGGCGGTGTTATATGCGATTTTTATCGAACTGGCTGCAACCATAGGCTGTGTCCCGTTAATTACTATGGCTTCGCCGTTTTGCAGGTTCAAGTAACATAGGCTGTACCTTCCGCTGTATGAGGCCATTTTTTCCGAAAGTGCGGCTTCTAAATTGACGCGAAACGATTCTCTTTCTTCGGCGGTCAAGGACGAAGAAGGACTTGTAGATGCAATCCCGGACTCCGAAGGAGAGACGTCGGTTTGAGACGTCGAATCAGAGGTCGTGATTATATTGGCGGATGAGGACTTCGGAATATCTTGCCGATCGTTTAGAATAGACCGGATCAGCATAGATAAGACGACAATACATGCGACGGAAATACATGCGCAGAGTATAAGTATAATTCTGCGTTGCCGATGAATTGCTCGTTGATAGTTGCGCTTAACATTGAGGTTTTTGTATTCCATATATTGATATCAAGTGACCGCTTCGGTCGCTCCTCTTTTTCATTTCGTGTTGATTATACACTATTTGTGGCGCACAAACGAAGCATCTGTCTTGAACCTGACAAAAGGCACAAAGACAGATGAGTTTTTGTAAAAGATTCTGTATAAGAATTGATCAAGATTCTATTGAAAATATCCCGACAAGCAGATATGATTAGTTATAGTTAGACTAAACTAACTTTTAAATGACGGTTTATTCCAAGGAGGCTCGTATAAATGACATTGAAAGAATTGAATATCGGTCATTCTGCAGTGATTATAGCAGTTAGAGGACAAGGGGCCTTACGCGATAGGCTCTTGGATATGGGCTTGACGCCCAGAACAAAAGTGACGGTGGTGAAAGCGGCCCCTATGGGTGATCCGATTGAGATAGAGCTCCGTTGCTATTCTTTAACTCTTCGTAAGGAAGACGCGGCAAATATTGTTGTCGAGAGCACAGAAGAATTGCCGCCTTGCTGTTATGCTCAACATAGGCACGGAGGAATGAGAAACAGAGCTGACGGGCATAAGCGCAGAGGTTTTGGAAGAAGGAGAAAGACAGAATGATTGTCGCACTTGTTGGAAATCAAAACTCCGGTAAAACGACTCTTTTTAATCAGCTGACCGGCTCAAACCAACACGTCGGCAATTTTCCGGGTGTTACTGTAGAGCGAAAAGAAGGCTTGATAAGACACCAAAAAGACATAACGCTCGTTGATCTTCCGGGTATCTATTCATTGGCTCCATATTCTAAGGAAGAAGAAGTTGCAAGAGACTTTATTGTTAAAGGCAATGTCGATGGTGTCATTAATATTGTTGATGCCACAAATATTGAGAGAAATTTATATCTCAGCATGCAATTGATCGAACTTCATGTGCCTATGGTTATTGCGTTGAATATGATGGATGAAGTCCGCGCGAACGGAGGTACTGTCAAGATTGATGAATTATCGAAGTGCCTCGGAGTGCCTGTCGTTCCTATATCCGCCAACAAAAATGAGGGTGTAGAGGAACTGATTGATGTCGTGAATAAGACCATAAGCAATCACAAAAAACCGGACAATACAGATTATTGTCGCGGAGGGCTTCACAGGACGATACATTCAATTGCGTACCTTGTAGAAGATCATGCCGAAAAAATTGGTGTTCCTGCACGATTTGTCGCGACAAAGTTGGTCGAAGGAGATCAACCCATAGCGGATGCATTACAGTTAAGCGACAACGAAAAAGATATGATTGATCACGCGATTACAGAGATGGAGCAAGAACTGGGCACTGATCGCAAGGCGGCTATAGCGGATATGAGATATTCATTTATAGAGGATGTTGTCTGCCAAACCGTCGTCAAGCCCAAGAGCGACAAGAGTAGAGACCGCAGCCAGAGGATTGATTCGTTGTTGACACATCGTGTGTTAGCGATTCCCATTTTCATAATGATTATGGCGGCTGTGTTCTGGATTACATTTGGTGTGATCGGCTCATTCTTAAGTGACTTGCTGGGGGGGGCGATAGAAAAGCTGGGGGGAGTCACGTTTGATTTTCTGACCGGTTTGTCGGTCAACGAGACGGTCGTTGATTTAGTCGTAAATGGTGTAATCGCAGGAGTCGGAAGTGTAATGAGCTTTATACCGACGATTTTGGTATTGTTCTTATTCTTGTCATTATTGGAAGATAGCGGGTACATGGCACGTGTTGCTTTTGTTATGGATAAGCTTCTTCGAAAAATTGGCTTGTCGGGCAGAAGTTTTGTACCGATGCTGATTGGATTCGGATGTACGGTACCGGCGATTATGTCGACAAGAACGCTCTCAAGCGAGAGAGACCGAATAATGACCATTTTTTTGGTGCCGTTCATGAGTTGTACTGCGAAACTTCCCATATATGGCATTTTTTCGATGGCATTTTTCCCGAGCTATGCGGGGTTAGTAATGATTTCCCTTTATGTGCTGGGTATGCTGTTGGCTATTTTGACCGGCCTCATTATGAAACGCAGTATATTCAAAGGTAAGCCGGTACCTTTTGTCATGGAACTTCCGAATTATCGATTGCCCAGCCTTAAATCCGTGCTGATGTTGCTCTGGGATAAGGCAAAAGATTTTGTCACCAGAGCGTTTACGATTATTTTTATAGCGTCTCTTGTCATTTGGTTTTTACAGACTTTCGATGTCCGCATGAATCTTGTCGATGATGCATCAGGTAGCATGCTCGCTTCAATAGCACAATTTATCGCTCCGATATTTAAGCCTCTTGGGTTCGGCAATTGGCAATCGGTGACGGCTTTGTTGACGGGATTTATGGCAAAAGAAGCTGTGGTCAGTACGTTTGCGGTCTTAACAGGCACGGGAATGGCCGGATTGTCAGAAGCCTTACAGCAACTTTTCACACCGGTTTCTGCTTATGCTTTCTTGGTGTTTACATTGCTTTATACGCCGTGTGTTGCCGCAATAGCTGCGATTCGAAGAGAGCTTAACAGTCGATGGTTGGCTGTGGTGGCGGTGCTTTATCAAACAACATTTGCGTGGGTC
>DUPM01000112.1 GCA_012838315.1 Clostridiaceae bacterium | reverse complement strand
TGCCGTGTTAGCCTGTGGAGAGATGGCAATAGCCGTCTCGGTGAATCAGGAACCCTCCAAAGCGATTCAGGCGTTTGCCTGAACGCAGTAGGAATCCCCTTTCTTCAGGGAGGGGAGGATGTCAAGACCCGATAAACACCCGAAGATCCCAGAGATGCGCTGATCCGTTTAAATCGGACACATGGGGACAAACACCTGGCATCGGGGGTCGGTAAGTATAAGTAAAATGACATATCTGTTGCACAAGAGTACTTTTCGCGCTTTGTCGTGATATTGCGTACAGTATAATTGTGGCACAGAAAATCAATTCCCGACCGCAAATCTAACGTATAATATAATTGACGTAAGACCTATTATCGTTTATTATAATAAACATAAGAGGTGATAATATGAGTAAAAAATCAGTTGTCATAATGCCGGAAACACAAAGAGTCTTGGAAACCATGGGAGAACAAATCAAAATGGCGAGATTACGTCGTAATCTTGCTACGGAGCTTGTCGCAGAAAGAGCCGGAATCAGTCGAGCTACATTATGGTCCGTCGAAAAGGGATCTCCAACGGTTTCCATCGGAACGTATGCAGCGGTACTTCATGCTTTAGGGGGCATGGATATGGATTTCGAAAATGTTGCGAAAGATGATGAACTGGGGAAAAAGCTTCAGGACCTGAATCTTCTCTCCGGTAAAAGGGCGAAGCGGGGCTAATTTTCATGGCGAGCAGAGAAAAGATTCTGGTATACGAGAATTGGAGTCAATCGGATCCGGTCAAGATCGGAACCTTACATATTGATGCCGGAAAAGGTAAAGAAGTGATTTCGTTTGAATACGATGAAGGCTGGCTTGCAAAATCAGACCGTGACTTTGTGTTTGACCCGGAATTGGCCTTTTACAGAGGCAGACAATATACACCTCTTGATAAACCAATGTTTGGTATCTTTGCGGATTCGTGTCCTGACCGATGGGGTCGGCTGCTCATGAAAAGGCGCGAGGCGATTCTGGCGAGAAAGGAAGGCCGACCGGCAAGACGTTTATTAGAGACGGACTATCTTATAGGAGTATATGATGAAACCAGGATGGGCGCCCTGAGATTTTCCGAAACGGAAAACGGACCGTTTTTGTCAGACAGCAAGGATTTGGCAGCGCCACCATGGACAACACTCCGAGCCCTTGAATCTGCCTCTCTATCCTTTGAAAATAACGACGACGGGATGGAAGAAAAATGGCTTAATCAGTTAATTGCGCCGGGTTCGTCTCTGGGCGGAGCAAGACCAAAAGCATCGGTGGTTACCCCGGATAATTCTTTGTGGATAGCAAAATTCCCATCGAACCATGATGACGTTAATGTGGGCGCATGGGAGATGGTGGTACATGAATTGGCGATTCTTTGCGGAATTAGCGTATCTGTTGCAACATTGGAGAATTTTTCAAAGAATGGAAGTACATTTTTGACCAGACGATTTGATCGGGATGGGCAACAAAGAATCCATTTTGCATCTGCAATGACATTGCTTGGAAAAACAGACGGTTCGGGCGCTCAGGACGCAAGCTACCTCGACATAGCATCTCTGATTCGGAAATACGGGTCGAAACCCAGAAAAGACCTGACGGAACTTTGGAAGCGAGTGGTTTTTAACATGGCGGTGTCGAATACAGATGACCATCTCAGAAACCATGGTTTTCTTCTTTCAAAAGAAGGCTGGCAGATGTCTCCGGCATATGATCTTAATCCGAATCCTGATGGACATACTTTGTCACTCGCAATCGACGAGCACAACAACGAGATTGATTTTGAACTGGCGTTATCCGTTTCCAGGTGGTTTGACTTGAAGGACAACCAGGCAAAAGATATTCAGAAAGAGATAATTAATGTCGTTGCGAGCAATTGGAAGAGATTGGCAAAAATGTACGATTTGACCAGAAGAGAGATGGATAGCATGGCGACTGCATTTGAGTGGAGATGAATAGTAGCTTAAGATTATCACCGATTCTCGCGCATGATTCCTTCAGCCAACTGTTCAGGGATCTGTTTCGGTTCAGTATCTGTTCTCCCAATAATCCGGCTCTTGTTTCTCCCACACAGGCCTCGGAGGGGTAGGAGCGGACATTTTTCCATTTGAATCTTTTGATTCTTTTGCCTTTTCATCCGGCTTTGCATTCTCGATGATTGGGACTTCTTCGGCTTGCTTTTCGGATTTGCCCGGCCTTCGTTTGGCATCGTCCGGTTTATCTGACGCGGCTGGCACAGGAGGTTCTTCCGGTGTGGCAAGTTTTTCGGGTGTGACTGGTTTGTCCGTCTTGGCAGAAGTTAAAGGCTGTTCTGATAAGGGAGGCTTGTCTGTTGTTTCGGGTGTGAGAATATCATTTTCGACTTTTTTCGTTTCGGTTGGGATTTCTTTTTCTGTTGCAATGGGTGGGGCGGTCTCCGTTTTTTCCGAGGGTGTCTTGCGCACTCTGTAGGAAGATTCTTCCCAAATCGGTACCGAAAGCGTGGAGTCGTCGACATC
>DUPM01000111.1 GCA_012838315.1 Clostridiaceae bacterium | reverse complement strand
GAGTCCGAGTGTGATCTGGTTCGATAACTGATAAAGATTGCCATTCGCCTGACTGTGCTCGCCAAGGTAGCCACGGACCGCAAAACCGGCTTGAGTCAATCCCTCAATCAATGCCTGCATTTTGCCGAGCATTGTCAATGCGGGAAGATGCATCATCACAGACGCGCGCATGCCGGTCCCCGTATTGGTCGGACATGCCGTCAGAAAACCATACTGTTCTGAGTATGCAATCGGAAGTTGATTCTCTATCAAAACTGCAACTTCCTCCGCCTTGCGGTAGGCCGAGTCAAGAGCGTACCCCGCTTCCATAACCTGTATCCGAATATGGTCTTCTTCATTAACAAGAATGCTGACTGATTCATCTCTCGAGATGCAGGCGCCTCGTCCCGGACCGCCCTTTGCCAAATCATCACTGATCAAATGTTTTTCAACGAGAGCGCGCCGATCCTCCTCCGGTAAGAGATCCATAACAAGTGTAACGTATTCTTTCTTTCCATCCGGTGTTCTTGCTGTCAATACATCAATCACCTTATCTCGCAATTCCATTCTTTTGTCGCTGGTCATGCGGTGGGGAAATTCGTATCCCTCAATATCTCTGGCCAAACGGACACGGCTCGACAGCACAACATCCCAGTCTTTTCCGGCTGAAAGGTACCAACTCATTGCTTTTCCCCCTTGTTTTCGAGATTGGAAATTTGATCTCTAATTTTGGCGGCAGTAAGATAGTCCTCTATCTCAATGGCCTTTCCGAGCGCCTTCTTCATTCTCTCAAGTTGTCGCTCAACTTGGCGTTTCTCAATGTTATCGATCGAATCGTTCTTCTTTCTGTCGCCAGTCTGTTCCGATTCAGTGAAATCGCCAACTTCTATGTGTCGGTTTTCCAAAGCCGATTCTCCTTGCATCCTCATCGAGTCCGGAAGAAAGTCATCTCTCGCATCAATGCTGTCCAGTTGATCCTTGAGCGTGCAACGATCAGTCTCTGATAAATCCGCTTGCTTGTCTGGGTCGGTCGGCTCGCCCAGTCTTCTACCTATGTGTTTCTTTCCCATCTGGGTTCTGCAAAATACCGGATCCATCTGACTGCCAAAAGTTGAGTAACATGTTGGACAACCCAGAAATCCTTCTTTTCGGAATTGGTCAAAACTCAATTGACACTTCGGGCAACGCAATATGCGTCTTCTGTTCAACTCTTCATTCCCGAGACCGAAGGTCGTCTGAAACGCATTTCCCATCACAGCGAAAGGATTGGTCATCTTCACACCAAGGGGCATCGTTGGTATCGAGATGCCCATTTCTCGCGCGCATATATCACAGAGCATGAAGGTTTGGGGCTTCTTACCCGCCTCCTGCTGTATGATTTGAACATTCGCCTCTCGTTCCTTACATCTTTGACATTTCATATCTCTACCTCCGATTTCGCGTCGCATTTTGGTTTAGCATCTTGGCAAACCGTATCGTCTTCACTAGGATCTGGCGATAAGACTGACAAGCATATTCTTGAATATATCCATCCTTACGGCACCCTTCTTATCCGCTTCCAAACGAGAGAGTGCATTGTCCGAAATCGCGGCCTTAATTAGTGCGGCCTGTCTATCGGTCACGATACCGTAGTCCATAAAGTTCCTCAAATACACTTCGGCCTCTTGCTGTGATAAGTCGTCGCCCAACGCGTTTATCGTGTGCATCAGATAGTCCGTCGATGCTAACCTCTGAATGCGAGAAATGCGGATCTGACCGCCTCCCCCACGTCTACTCTCTACAATGAAGCCTTGCCCATTTGTAAATCTCGTCGACAATACATAGGTGATCTGAGACGGAACACAATTCACTTTCTCAGCTAAAACGCTCCGACTAATAACTGCAACACCCTGATTCTCATCAAGAAGTTGCTTGATCATTTCTTCGATGACATCCACTAAACGTGCCAACTTAAACACCCTTTCAAAAATCCGGAACTCGACATTGTGCGCGAAAATGCACTTTTATCTGACTTTGACTATCTTTGACTTATTTTAATTATAGTACCTTGTCTCTCGCTGTCAAGTCATTTTCGAATCATACAATAGAAAAAAGCACGTATCCGAATAAAAAATTGCCCTTGACGAGTTTCATCAAGGGCGTCAGGAACAAAATAATGAATTCATTGACTACTGAATAAATCGACGTATCGTAACGATGTAATACATGTCGAGATTTGCATACTCCACTCGATTTCGAGACGATGATGCATGAATGACTTGACCATTTCCTGCATAAATGCCGACGTGCTCAACGGAATCGCTACTGCCGCGAATATCATAGCAAACGACATCGCCGAGCTTCATCTCTGATCGGGAAACGCCGACACCATAATTCTTCAACGAATTGGATTGGTGCGGCAATCCACCAACACCGACTTGGCGATACGCATACACAACCAGTCCGGAACAATCCACGCCAGTTCTTGATTCTCCAGCCCATACATAAGGCACACCGAGCATTGATATACAAACATTGACCACGCTCTCGCCGTTAACACCTGTGATTGTCGGAAGTGAAGACGTCGAGCCCGAGCTCGAGCCGGACGACCCCTTATTGCCTCCTGAAGACGATGACGCTCTTGGCGTCGGACGCGGCGTCGGAGTCGGCGGGGCCTTTGTCGTGGTAAACGACAAATAAACGTAGCCTTGGTCCCCGTCTTCTGTGGTGACTTTATACCATTTATCAGAAACGCCTGTGCATCGCAATCGGGTGTGTCGAGACAATGTCTTGAGAACTTCACTCGAAGTCGACGGCTCAGATCGGAGCTTCAGACCGTCTGCATCGACCCACACAGTTCGGTCAATTGCGACAAAAACCATCTCATCGGTAATCGTGTTGCTAAGAACATAGCCCTCTACGCCGTCCTCGGTACGAATACGAGACCATGAGTCGCCTATTCCTGTACGAACGACTTCCTTTCCGATGTTGATGCTTGTCAATGTCATAGAATCCATGTTGGGGGACTCTTTAATAATCGAATTCGGCGCCTTAATGTAATATGTTGTGGAATCAGACAGAAACACTGATGTATCCAATAATTCAACTGGAAGATTCGATGAATCATAAGTCTGAACAATCGTTGCCGTCAGGATACCTTCATAACTTGTTACTTCTTCGGCGGGTCCCATACCCTCCAGATACGTCTGCCCGATGGTCTGGCCTTCGGTGAGCATAATCAAGCCAGTCTCCTCATCAACGGATATTGGCGTATCGGCAGTTACTTCAGATGGCTCCTCAAGCGCAGGATCCACGATCTGCTCCTCGTCTGCGATGGTTTGCTCGGCAATCTCATCATAGGTCAACGCCCAATCCTCAACCAGAACATCCTCGTCCTTCTGAGGCAAATGAGCAGCATAAGCCCGTCCTACGAGAATATCAGGGCTGGTACCCTCATAAAGTCCGATTGGGAAAAGAAAAAGTGGTAGTGTCACAATCGCACAAACGGCGACTGCAAGCACTGACCACATTTTATTTTTCCTATACACAATACGTAAACGCATTGAACCTCCGACGGTTGCAGATTACTCTGCGTTTGCCTCCACCGTCACCGATTCACCTTCGGGAACCACATCGCCATAAGGATTCGCGATAAGTTCCCTGTTCTCAGGAATCACCGGAACTGCCGTAATATTGCGATAACGAATCATGCCTGTTCCTGCAGGAATAAGCTTACCGATGATGACGTTTTCTTTGAGGCCATATAATGGGTCAATCTTACCCTTAACCGCTGCGTCTGTCAAAACGCGAGTGGTTTCTTGGAAAGAAGCGGCAGACAAGAAAGAATCCGTCGCAAGTGACGCCTTGGTAATACCCAATAACGTACGCTTGCCTTTCGCAGACTCAAGACCCTTAGCCTCTGCAATGTTATTCTCAGCCTCATAGTCGAACATATCAACCATGCTACCCGTCATCAAAGACGTGTCACCCGGATCATCTATGCGAATCTTACGCATCATTTGACGTGTGATAATCTCGATGTGCTTGTCGTTGATTGTAACACCACCGCTCTTGTAGACCTTGATAACCTCGCTGATGATATACTTCTGAACACCACGAACACCCTTGATCTTCATGATTTCCTGAGGGTTGACCGTACCATCGGTCAGAAGATCTCCTGCCTCAACGAAGTCTCCGTTAGTCACTTTTATCGTTGAAGAATAAGGAACAACATAGCGCTTTTCTTCGATGCCAAGCTCGCTTTCCTCGGATTCTGCAGCAGTAATAACGATCTCTTTCTTCCGCTTGCTGCCGTCTTCGATTCGAACGATACCATCTATCTCGGAAATAATCGCCTGACCTTTCGGTTTTCTGGCTTCAAAAAGTTCTTCCACACGCGGTAGACCCTGAGTGATATCGTCACCGGATGCAATACCACCGGTGTGGAACGTTCTCATGGTCAACTGAGTACCGGGCTCACCAATGGACTGAGCAGCCATAATACCTACAGCCTCACCGCCGATTGTTTTCTCGCCGGTTGCCAAATTCACGCCATAACAGTGAGAACAAACACCACGAGGTGAACGACAATCAAAGACGGAACGAATTTTGACCTTTGTCAAGCCGGATGCCTCAATGGCATTAGCAATATCCTGAGTAATCAGTTCGTTCTTACCAATCAATACTTCTCCGGTCTGCGGATGCACAATAGGTTCAACCGTAAATCTTCCGGCGAGTCTCTCACTGATTGTCTTAATAACGTCCTTCTTGTCATTGGCAATGATTGCCAATTCCTTGATATAAGTATAGTCCTCAGTGCCGCAATCTTCTTCGCTGATGATGACATCCTGCGCGACATCGACGAGACGGCGCGTGAGATAACCGGAGTCCGCTGTTTTCAATGCGGTATCTGACAATGCCTTACGGGCACCGTGAGAGGAGATAAAGAATTCCAGCACGTTCATGCCTTCACGAAGGTTTGACTTGATTGGAATCTCAATTGTCCTACCGGAAGTGTCAGACATATTACCACGCATACCCGCAAGCTGCTTGATCTGGTTAATCTGACCACGGGCTCCGGAGTCGGACATCATCTTAATCGGATTGTAAGGTCCGAGATTCTTCTTGAGCTCCTCGGTAATCGCATCGGTCGTCTCATTCCAAATAGATATGACCGTACGATAACGACCATCTTCATCAAGCATACCGCGCTGATACATCTTAGTGACGTGCTCGACCTTCTCCTCAGCCTCTTTGATCATCTTTTCCTTGACATCCGGGACGATCATGTCCTCGATACCAATCGAAATACCGCCGCGTGTCGAATACTTGTAGCCCAAGCTCTTAACATCATCAAGAAGAATGGCAGTCTGTCCGATGCCGTGTATACGTATCGCTCGGCTGATGACATCCTCTAACTTTTTCTTACCGACCAAGAAATCACATTCAAGCAATAATTCATTGCCGGAAACTGTGCGATCAACATAGCCGAGATCCTGAGGGATGATTTCGTTAAAGATAAAGCGCCCAAGTGTCGACTTCACCAATCCGGTGTAAGATTGACCATTCACCTCGCGAGTCATACGTACGCGAATCGAAGCATGAAGCTCCAAGTGATGTTCGTCATAAGCCATAATGGCTTCATCAATACTCGAGAACACCATATTCTCGCCTTTTTCATCCGGCTTTTCGATAGTCAGATAGTAACAACCTAAAATCATGTCCTGAGTCGGGACCGTAACAGGCTTACCATCTTGAGGCTTCAAGAGGTTATTTGATGATAACATCAAGAACCTTGCTTCAGCCTGTGCCTCTGCTGAGAGAGGAACGTGAACGGCCATTTGGTCACCGTCAAAGTCCGCATTGAATGCAGTACATACGAGTGGATGAAGCTTAATTGCACGGCCTTCTACAAGAACGGGCTCAAAAGCTTGAATGCCGAGTCTGTGGAGCGTTGGCGCACGGTTGAGCATAACCGGATGATCCTTGATAACATCTTCGAGAATATCCCAAACATGATCTGATGCACGCTCAACAAGACGTTTTGCGGTCTTAATATGCTGCGCAAACCCGTCAGCAACCAGACGCTTCATAACGAAAGGCTTGAATAGCTCAAGAGCCATTTCCTTCGGCAAACCACATTGATGCATCTTGAGTTCCGGTCCAACAACAATAACCGAACGACCGGAATAGTCAACACGCTTACCTAAAAGGTTCTGACGGAAACGGCCTTGTTTACCCTTAAGCATATCCGACAAAGACTTAAGCGCTCTGCTGGATGCACCGGTAACCGGGCGTCCTCTTCGACCGTTATCAATCAATGCGTCAACCGCTTCTTGAAGCATACGCTTCTCATTGCGGACGATAATCTCAGGCGCACCGAGCTGCAAAAGCTTGCTCAGACGATTGTTGCGATTAATTACACGACGATACAAATCATTAAGATCAGACGTTGCAAAACGTCCACCATCAAGCTGAACCATCGGGCGCAACTCAGGAGGCAGCACAGGAAGCACGTCCAGAATCATCCATTCCGGCTTATTCCCGGACTTCTTAAATGCCTCGACGACTTCGAGACGCTTAATAATTCTAGCCTTTTTTTGTCCAGTCGCGCTTGCAAAATCTTCGCGCAAATTTAAAGCTAATGCGTCAACGTCGATCTGGTGAAGCAGAATCTTAACAGCCTCTGCGCCCATCTTGGCAACAAACGCGCTCTTGCCGTACTTCTCAACGGTATCACGAAATTCACGCTCATCGATAATGGCGTTTTTAACCAAATCCGTTGTACCCGGATCGATAACAACATATGCACCGAAATAGAGCACACGCTCAAGATTTCGGGGTGTTATGTCGAGGATTAGTCCCATACGGCTCGGGATACCGCGAAAATACCATATGTGCGATACCGGAGCAGCCAATTCAATGTGCCCCAATCGTTCACGTCTGACCTTTGACCGAGTGACTTCAACACCACATCGATCACAGATGATCCCTTTGTAACGAACTTTTTTATACTTCCCGCAATGACACTCCCAGTCCTTCTGTGGTCCGAAAATACGCTCGCAGAAAAGACCGTCTCTTTCGGGCTTTAAAGTTCTGTAGTTAATAGTCTCGGGCTTTTTAACCTCGCCGTGCGACCATCCCTTGATGATCTCAGGCGAAGCCAGCCTAATTCCTATGGATTCGAAATGATTCATTTCAAACATATATATGAAGTCTCCTTCCAAACCGACACTGTCTCGACTATGAAGCCGATGCTAAAATACAACTACTCTTCATCCGAAGATGCAAAAACTTCCGGAAACTCGAGATCTTCAAGATTGGAACTTGCGTCCTCGTCCTCAATCAATTCGCCGTTTTCGTCAACCTGTGAAAAACCCGTGCTTGCCAATTCTCCATCGTTGGGAATAAAGCGAGCAAGCAATTCAGGGTCCGGTAACGGAAGGTCTACTTCTTCTTCCGCGGCATCCTTGAGTTTGAACTCTTCGTTCTTTTCAGAATAGATATGTACATCCAGTGCCAATGACTGCAATTCGCGGACCAGAACCTTAAACGACTCCGGTATTCCGGACTCAGGAACACTCTGGCCCTTGACAATTGACTCATAAGTCTTCGTTCTTCCGGTAATGTCATCCGACTTGACCGTCAAAATCTCCTGAAGAATGTGTGCCGCTCCATAAGCCTCAAGCGCCCAAACTTCCATCTCTCCGAAACGCTGTCCGCCGAACTGAGCTTTACCACCCAACGGCTGCTGAGTGACCAATGAGTACGGTCCGATAGAACGAGCGTGAATCTTGTCATCGACCAAGTGATGAAGCTTCATGTAGTACATGACGCCGACAGTGATACGGCTCTCGAAAGGCTCGCCGGAACGACCATCATAAAGTATCGTCTTACCGTCTGACTCCAATCCGGCCATCTTGAATGCCGCGACAATATCTGCTTCGTTAGCACCGTCGAAAACCGGAGTCGCTACCTTCCAATTGAGTACACGAGCCGCATATCCCAAGTGAACTTCAAGCAACTGCCCAATATTCATACGAGACGGAACACCGAGCGGATTAAGAACAATGTCGAGTGGTGTGCCATCCGGCAAGAACGGCATATCCTCTTCAGGGAGTATGCGTGAAACAACACCCTTGTTACCGTGACGTCCGGCCATCTTGTCACCGACTGAAAGCTTTCTCTTCTGCGCAATATAAACGCGGACGAGCTTATTGACACTGCCCTTGAGCACATTGTCATGCTCCTTGGTGAAAACTTTGACATCAACAACGATACCGGATTCGCCATGGGGAACACGAACTGAAGTGTCGCGTACTTCGCGAATCTTCTCCCCGAAAATCGCTCTGTACAATCTTTCTTCGGCCGTCTGCTCTGCTTCGGCTTTAGGCGTGACCTTACCGACCAGAATGTCTCCTGCGCGCACCTCAGCACCGACGCGAATAATACCTTCCTCATCAAGGTCCTTAAGAGCTTCATCATTGACATTAGGAATCTCTCGAGTAATCTCCTCGGCACCGAGCTTCGTATCACGAGCCTCGCACTCATATTCCTCAATGTGAATCGATGTATAAACATCGTCGCGAACCATTCTCTCGTTGACCAGAACGGCATCCTCGTAGTTGTAGCCTTCCCATGTCATAAAACCGATTAAGACGTTCTTACCCAAAGAAAGTTCGCCATTATCCGTGGACGGACCATCGGCAATAATATCACCGGCCTTAACCATCTCACCGTGCTTAACAATCGGCCGCTGATTAATACATGTGCTCTGGTTAGAGCGTTGGTACTTTGTAAGGTTAAACTTGTCCTTCTTTCCGTCCGCACTCGTCACCTCAATACGATCAGCCGAAACATATGTAACGACTCCGTCGGTCTTGGCAACCTTGCATACGCCGGAATCCTTTGCGGCACGATACTCCATGCCCGTTCCGATAATCGGAGAATCGCTCTGAATAAGAGGAACTGCCTGACGCTGCATGTTCGAACCCATGAGCGCACGGTTCGCATCATCGTTGCCCAAGAAAGGAATCAACGCCGTTGCAACTGAAACTAATTGCTTCGGTGAAACGTCCATGTAATCAACTTCTTCGGGGTCAACCTCAATAAACTTATCAAGATAACGACACACAACCTTCTTGTCGAGGAAATGTCCCTCATCATCGATTGGCTCGTTGGCCTGGGCAATATTAAAGTAATCTTCACGATCAGCAGTCATATAAATGACCTCTCGCGTGACAACGCCCTTCTTCTTGTCATAGATACGATAAGGGGTCTCAATAAAACCATACGGATTCACTCGAGCATATGTAGCCAAAGAGTTGATCAGGCCGATGTTCGGGCCTTCCGGCGTCTCAATCGGGCACATTCTGCCGTAGTGAGAAGCATGAACGTCACGAACTTCAAAGTTTGCACGATCTCTGGACAGACCTCCCGGCCCGAGAGCCGAAAGTCTTCTCTTGTGTGTTAGCTCCGCGAGTGGGTTCGGCTGATCCATAAACTGGGAGAGTTGTGAAGATCCGAAAAACTCCTTAACTGCTGCACTAACCGGCCTGGTATTAACCAGTTGCATCGGTGTAACAGTCGATATATCCGGCACAGCTCCCATTCGTTCACGAATGTTACGCTCCATACGGGAGAACCCAATGCGGATCTGATTCTGCAACAACTCACCGACTGAACGAACGCGTCTATTACCAAGATGGTCAATATTGTCGAGATTGCCGACTCCGTATGCCAGTCCCAAATAATAACTGACCGAAGCGATAATATCCTCGATCGTCAAATGCTTGGGCATTAACTCGGTAGATTGCGAACGCAACGCAGTCATCAGAGTCTGTGCGGCATTGTCCGAATCACCCATTCGAATATCGGCCACAATAGCGCGCAGCACAGAAGTCCTAACGCTCTCATTGACTCCGGTCTTCGTAATATCAAAGCCCTCAAGTTCATCCGCGGAGAACGTGTTGCGAATAAATGCAAGTGCATCCACTCGACCATTACCAACCACCTTAAACGGTTGGTCCGATACACGAATCGTATCACCATTCTTAATAATCGGGAAAATAACCACTTCATTCAACCCGGAGTCCGCTATTTCTCGCGCTTTATCAGGTGAAATTACGGTGTCAGCGGCAAGAAGTAATTCACCGTCTTCAGTGATGACATCCTGAGCCGCCTTGTGTCCGGCAATACGATTCGCCAAAGACAATTTCTGGTTGAGCTTGTAAATGCCGACCCGCGCTAAATCATATCGCTTCGCATCGAAAAACATGCCATTAAGCAAAGACTCTGCGCCCTCAATAGATGTCGGCTCGCCCGGACGGAGCTTACGATAAAGTTCGCTCAATCCTTCTTCGCGAGTATGCGATGAATCCTTCTCAATCGTCGCATTCAGCCAGCGCTCATCGCCGAACAAGTCGCGAAGCTCTTGGTCTGTACCAATGCCTAGTGATCTCAGAAATACTGTTAACGGGAACTTACGCGCACGATCAACACGAACATAAATGACACCGTTGGCGTCCATTTCGTATTCGAGCCATGCACCGCGATTCGGAATCACCTGTGCCGCATATAGATCCAAGTCCGTTTTGTCCTTGGCTATGGTGAAATAGGCACCGGGCGAACGAACAAGTTGACTGATAATGACGCGCTCGGCACCGTTAATAATAAACGTACCGTGATCCGTCATGATGGGAAAATCGCCGATAAAGACCGATTGCTCCTTAATACTGTTGTCGCGTTTGTTGTTCAAACGAACCAACACGCGCAACGGAGCTGCAAAGTTGGAGTCTTTCTCCTTGCACTGCTCAATCGTGTTCTGTGGATTATCAATATCGAACTCCTTGTCGATAAATGATAATTCGATGTCTCCGGAAAAATCAGTAATGGGAGATACTTCTTTAAGCACCTCCACAAGGCCCTCTTCCAAAAACCATTGATACGAGTTCTTCTGAACTTCGATCAGGTTCGGTACTTCAATGACTTCGTCGATACGAGAGTAAGATAATCTCTCAACTCTTCCCTGCTTGACGGGACGCACCATTACACATCACCTCTCGAATTATCCGGCTTTCGCCAGGAATGTCGCGCCACTGAAAAGAGGCAATATCAAGGCACTGAAGCCCCCTCTGCACAACCTGCGGATAGAACCGGGGTGGCAAAAGGCGACAAGCCTCCAATTTATGACGCGCTATAGCATGATAGCACTCTCGATGTCAAGTGTCAACGAAATGTTGATTAAAGATTTCAGGCCGGACTAATTGCTGTCAATAGGTGGAAAAATCAACGTTTTTACGATGAATCGTAAAGGAAATTGAATTCTGTGGATCGAGACTTAGGACCCAATCATTCAAACGGTCTTGAGCCATACTCGTTCGCTCTGCATCAATCCATGCCGGGCAACTATCTATGAAATAAACCAGCGACACACCTTCGTCGCGCTCCACAATCATCATGTCGCCATAGGCGCGAGACGTATCGAACAGCCACTGCGAAAATACGACTTCGGATTCCGCAATATTATCAATCTCTGCGAAAGAAGCTTCGGTAATTCCTTTTACAAGGGCACCACTATTCAGACGAGACTTCTCATCAGACTTCGCCTTTACTGCACTGACAAAAGAAGATTCATCCGTTATGCCTGACTTGATCTCATTAATACTCTGAACTAATTCCGCATTTCTTTCGGCAATCTTTACCGGGTCTCCTGATGTGACTTTGTCGTTTTCCAAATAGAGCACGCGATAAGACACCGTCGGTGTCTCATCGAAATTACGAGAGACAAAATATACAGCATAAGCACCCATCTCGTCTTTGATGACCGTCATGTCACCAGTCTTGCGATCGGATGCGAAGAGATAATCTCTAAGCATCTCATTCTGGGATTTGACAACTTGAGCCGTCATATCAGAATTGATCGTCGGGTCTTGGTCAGCGGCAAACTTGCCAAGAGCGTCTCCGGTCACTAGCCCTTTACAGGCCTCTCTAAAAGAAGCCGGGTCAGTGGAAGATTCAATAACGGCTTGCGCTTTGGCAACTGCCGCCTTGTGAGATTCTTCAATCTTTGTAGGGTCGGAATCCTCAACATGCTCTGCAGCGAAGAAATACGCGTGATACGTAACTGTCCCGAACTCCGTAGGATTCACATCGCGAAGCATCGTCACTTCATCCTGAGTCGGCATAAATGTACTCTGTAAAAGATATTCTTTGTATTCCTCTGCCATCAACTCGCGATTAACGATATCTCTAAAAATACGCACTGTCATGCCTCTGCCATACAGAGCATTGAGATAATCATCAGCAGTCATATTGTAAGACTTCGCTGTATCGCGAAGCGTCTCTATCATTGCCTCAGTAGCGGCCTTGGCAGATTCAGATTTGAACCCGGCCTCTTCCGCTTCTCGATTGTAAAGAAAGACTTGCTTTAAACTTTCAGCCGCTGATTCATTAAGAAGATCGCGGTATGTCGTCCCATCCGCTTGGTTGAAAACAGTATCAGGAGTAACGGAATCGTTAAGAATACCATATTCACGATATTGATTATAAACCGCCGAAAAGTAGTAATTCAGTTCGGTCACCTTCGCAGTGTAAATTTTATTGACCTTACCGTTTGCATCGGTCTCGTAGTAAGAAACCCCGTTCAATATCTTGGCCGGAACCCCCGTGAAGTATATAAAATATCCACCAAGAGAAACCACAAGCAATAGCACGATGCAGATGGCAACAATGCGTTGTTTTGTTGATTCGCTCAAGAGTGGTTTTTTATTCATTTTCTTCTTGGCGACCTTCTTGTTGTTATCCATTATGATTTCCGTCCTTCGATGTTTATTTTTAGACAGCACGCCTATTATAATTCGCCCGATTCAAGAATGCAAGAAATGGAATGCAATGAATCAATCCAGTATGTTGGGTTTTCAGTTTTAAGCTCTTCCAGCGGCATTCTTGTCCACGCAACCGCAGCCGATACCGCACCGGCATTATGAGCACAACGGATATCATGAACACTGTCTCCAACATAAAGAATTCGCTTCATGTCCGCAATCCCCATCTGCGCCGCAGCAAAGAGCAACGGCGCCGGTCCCGGCTTGTGCTCCGTCGTGTCTTCTCTCGACACAATAATATCGAAAAAGGAATCGAGCTGGAATTGCTTCATTGTAAACAGCGCCGGTTCTCTGCGCTTTGATGTCACGACGCCCTGCGGAATGCCCATCGCTTTAATTTGGCTCAGTCCGCTTTCAATGCCCTCGAAAATCTCAACCGCATGCGGCAACAACCGCTCGTTTTCTTCATGATAAGCCGAATTCAATGCTTTTTGAGTCTCTTCATCATACTCCTGAAAAGCCGTCCAGAGCGGCAGTCCGATGGTCGACTTGATCTCATCGTCGCTCTTGCGAATATTCAACACCTTCTGAAAAGCGTAGTGAAAACTATTTACTATCATTGGTATGGTATCGACAAGTGTTCCGTCAAAATCATATAGTACAGCGTCAAATCTCAAAATGGTTTCTCCTTTATTGGGACTCCGGCGCAGAATTATTGTCTTCGGAATCAGCTGTTTCTTCTTCGGGCATGATGGTGAGGCGAAGCTTGGAAATCCATTTGTCCTGCACCTGCTCAACCTTAATCTGTATGTTTTTGTAAGTGGCGATTGGGTTCTCACCCTTTACAGGAATGCGATCCAACAACTGAATTGTAAACCCGGCAATAGTATCATAATCCTCGTCGGGTAAATCGATCCCAATAGCGTTCTCAAGATCGTTGAGTGTCATATCGCCGGATACCATGTAGTCACCGTTCGGAAGCAACATAAACTGTGGCTCTTCTTCATCAAATTCGTCCGTGATGTTACCGACGATTTCTTCAAGCATATCTTCAATCGTTGCAAGCCCCATGGTGCCACCATACTCGTCGACAACAATCGCCATTTGCATACTGCCCTTTTTCATCTCGCGGAAAAGCGAAGAAATTTTCTTCGTCTCATGAACCACCAGCGGTTTACGCAATAAAGATGCAAGGTTAAACTCCTCGCTTCTTTCAGAGCACATCGAAAATCCCAGTAAATCCTTGATGTGAAGGATACCGACGATATCGTCTATTGTGTCGCGGTAAACCGGAATTCGCGTATATTTTTCTTCCTTAGTGATACGCATGACTTCATCAAAATCCGCATCGCATGGCAAAGAAACAATCTTTCGCCGATGTGTCATGATCTCAGAAACTTCTTTGTCATTGAACTCAAAGATGTTCTGAATCATCTGTTTTTCTTCATCTTCAATGCTGCCGGACTCACTGCCGACATCAACCATCATTCGAATCTCTTCCTCAGTCACATTCTTATCATTAGAGTTCGGATCAATTCCAATTAACTTGAGAAGCGTGTTAGTAGAGAACGTCAAGAACTTAACGAATGGTTTCAAAACAAAACCAAAACCTTGAACGATAGACGCCGCGAAAAAGGAGACGCGCTCCGGATATTTCTGAGCGACGCGCTTCGGAAATAGTTCTCCGAGTACCAGTGAGAAATAAGAAAGAATCAATGTGATCAATACCATGCTTCCCGTTCGGATAAATGGATATCGACCGGCCGCGTCGACGGCCATCGCCAATCGATCGGCAAACTTATCCGCCGCAAATGCGGAAGATAAGAATCCGGCTAGCGTTACACCAACCTGGATCGTCGCCAAAAAAATGCCGGGATTCTCAATAAACTTGAGGACGCGTCTCGCATTGCGATTACCCTCCTCGCTCATTTTGCGAATTTTGTTATCATTTAATGAAATAACGGCCATCTCGGTCGCAGAAAAAAACGCGTTAATTAATACAAAAATGAATACGATTAAAAGGTCGATTACTATTCGGCCTATACTGTCATCGGGCACAGTGAATCCTGTCCTTCCTTTCAGAGCGCCAAAGGCACCTGTAACTTGCTTTGTAACTCTGATTGTCATTTCGACAATCTACAAGAGAAAATATATCAGATTTCATAGTCATTAACAAGTTCACCGGTCATCAATCCACTCAGGCGTCGAGAATCGCAGTCAGTATTGAGCGCACAATTTGCGGATCCGCTTTGCCTTTTAAGGCCTTCATGGATTGCCCGATCAGAAACTGAAAGTTCTTGGCATTGCCGGCACGATATTCAGATACCGCCTTCTCATTCTCGAGAAGAACCGCTTTGATCAGCGGCTCAATTTCAGATACATCTGACACCTGCGCCAGGCCTTTTTCGGCAACATAAGCTTCCGGCTCAACATTGTTCTCAAATACCGCATTGAGTACTTTTTTACCGGTCGCACGATTAATTTTCCCGTCAATGACCATGCGAATGATTTTACCGAGTGCGTCCTTCTCAAAATGCATATCTTCAGGCTGCATTTGCGCATCGTTCAAGAGTTTCAGAACATCTGTCATAATCCAATTTGAAGCTTCTTTTGCGTTGCTGCAAACATCGATCGTCTTTTCGAAAAGTGAGACCAACGGCATGGATCCGGTCAGGATCTCCGCATCATATTCGGGTAAATCCCATTCTCGGATATATCTTGCCATCTTGGCTTCACGCATCTCTGGAAGCCCATCGGTCAGTCTCTGAATCTCTTCCTCGGAGATCTCGATTGGCATTAAATCCGGCTCCGGAAAATACTTATAGTCTTGTGCGTTCTCCTTGCTTCTCATGGCGTAAGAACTGTCCTTATTGTCATCCCATCGACGGGTCTCTTGTCGGACTATCCCACCGGACTCGATGAGTTCAATCTGACGCTTAGACTCTCCCTCAATCGCCCTGGCGATGGACTTGAGCGATGCCATGTTCTTCATCTCGGTTCTTGTGCCGTAAACACTCTCGCCGATCTTGCGCACCGACAGATTGATATCCGCACGCATGGAGCCTTCTTGCATTTTGCAGTCGGAAACGCCGAGATATTGAAGCGTTGTCTTGAGTTTATCAAGATACGCCACCACTTCTTCGGCAGAACGAAAATCCGGTTCAGATACAATCTCAATCAAAGGTACACCGCAGCGGTTGTAATCGACCAAAGTACAGTCATCCCAAGGATCGTGAACCAATTTGCCCGCATCCTCTTCCATATGAATTTCATGGATTCCGATTCTCGAAGTCTTTCCCTCGACGACAACATCCACATGCCCGTTTCTGCAGATTGGCAAATAGAGTTGTGATATCTGATACGCCTTAGCAAGGTCCGGATAGAAGTAGTTCTTGCGATCAAACTTGTTGAGTCGAGTAATCTCACAGTTCAGAGCCAATCCGGCTTTTACCGCATACTCGACGACATCCTTGTTCATGGTTGGGAGCGTACCGGGCATACCCGAACACACTTCACAAACGTGCGTGTTCTCATCTCCGCCAAATGCCGTTGAACAGCCGCAGAATATTTTGGATAAAGTGGATAATTCGACGTGAACTTCCAAGCCGATGACGGTTTCGTATTGGCTCATGATATCACCTCCGCAGGTCTGCGCTTATGAAATTCGGTATGGTTTTGATATACCGCGGCTGCACCGACCAAAGTCTGTTCGTCATAATGCTTGGCAAGAATTTGCAGACCGACAGGCAATCCCTTTGCGTCAAATCCGCAAGGAATGGATGCGGCCGGAAGACCGACAATATTTGCGAGGACCGTGTAAATATCGCCAAGGTACATTTTAAGTGGGTCTTGAAGGGTCTCACCGAGACGTTGTGCCGTAGTTGGCGCAACCGGTCCGACGATGACGTCGTATTTGCTAAAAGCCTCGTCAAAAGCCTTCTTTATTAATCCCTTTGCCTGTAACGCTTTACGATAGTACGCATCGTAATAGCCCGAAGACAGCACAAAGTTACCAAGCATGATGCGTCGCTTGACCTCCATGCCAAAGCCTTCACTTCGACTCTTGACGTATAGATCAATCAGATCCGTCGCTTCCGGCGAACGATAACCGTATTTGACGCCATCGTATCGTGCGAGGTTGGAAGACGCTTCAGCCGCTGAGATAATGCAGTAAGTCGGTACGGCATACTCAACGATTGGCAAGTCAAACTCTTCAATCTGCGCACCGAGTTGACGGAAAGTCTCAATCGCCTGACGAACCGCATCGGCCACATCCGGCTCAATGCCTTCGCTAAAATACTCACGAGGTACACCAATTCGAAGAGTCTTGGGATCCATGGAACGTGCTTTATCAATGTCGACCGGCTTCGTCTCGACGGACGTCTGATCTTTATCGTCTTTACCGGAAATGACATTGAGCACCGCTGCACAATCAAAAATATCTCTCGCAATCGGTCCGACCTGGTCAAGTGATGACGCGAATGCTACGACACCGAAACGAGAAACCCTGCCATAAGTGGGCTTGATTCCGGACACGCCGCAATAGGATGCCGGTTGACGAATTGACCCGCCGGTATCTGACCCCAGCGCCGCAGGCACCTGACGTGCCGCTACGGCTGCCGCTGAACCACCCGATGATCCGCCGGGTACTCGGTCAATGCCCCAAGGATTTTTGGTAATACCAAAATACGACGTCTCTGTCGTGGCGCCCATCGCAAACTCATCCATATTTAACTTGCCGACAAGAATCATGCCTGCGTCTTCAAGTTTGCGATAAACGGTTGCGGAATACGGCGGGACAAAATTTTCAAGCATCTTGGACGCGCAAGTCGTGCGCTGCCCTTTGGTGCAAATATTATCCTTAAGTGCAATCGGCACGCCGGCAACATCGGAGATAAATTCCCCGGAACGAATGCGAGCTTGAACCTCTTGAGCCTTTTCAAGTGCCAATTCTTTGGTCAGGCTGATAAAACAGGAGTATGTCTCATTCGTCTTCTCGATGTGTTGATAAAACGCCTCAACGACTTCCGGACTGGTCGTCCTTCCCTCACGAATTGCCTTTCCGAGCTCGAGTGCGGACATTTGAAGATATTGTTCGGTTGTCATGATATGCGGTCCTTCTTCCTTCGCTGATCAAGCACTTATTCGACGGTTTTGGGTACTTTGTAGCATCCATTCTTCTGTTGCGGCGCATTGGAGAGTACATCCTCTCGCTTTTCGCCGTCGGTTACCCGATCCTCTCGAAAAATGTTGGTATACGTCATTGCATGGCTGAGCGGCTCAACCCCTGTCGTATCCAGTTCTTCGAGTTTGTTAACATAATCGAGGATCGCACCCAGATCTTTCATCGTCTTAATCTGCTCTTCTTCTGTGAGACGAATGCGTCCTAAGTCTTCTAAGTAAGCCACCAATTCTTTGGAAATTTCCACTTTAGCCTCCTAATTATGGCTCCAGCCGGTTCATATCTCTCGGAAACAATGCGCTGCTACGCACGTTGCTATCATCAAAAATCTTCATGCACAAACGCTCCAGACCAAGTCCGAGCCCGCCGTGCGGCGGCATACCGTGCTTATGAATCATCAGGTATTTTTCAAACCCATCCGTATCCATACCGCGAGCAAGCATTTTATCGACTTGCTCCTGATAATCGTGTATACGCTGCCCACCGGTCGTCACTTCCATGCCTCTAAACAGTAAGTCAAAAGACAGCGTAAACGATGGGTCTTCCGGATCATCCATCGTATAGAAGGGACGCTTCTTGGAAGGATAATGTGTAACAAAAACAAAGTCACTGTCAAATTCTTCTTTAAAATAACGACCGATTAACTGTTCTTCAACCGGCTCGAGATCGAATGGGTCCTTGATCTTGTGCCCGTACATCTCGGCCACCGCCTCTTTGGCGTCTCGAAAACGAATAGTAGGTATTTGTTCGAACTTCGGAATAACAACACCAAGCGCCTTGCACTCTCTCTCGCAATCTTTTTCGAGCGTTGCGAAAATATGCTTAAGCAAGGCTGTTTCCATGTTCATAATGTCGGTAAAATCATTGAGATAACCCATCTCAAAGTCTAAACTGATATATTCGTTAAGGTGACGAACCGTACTGTGCTTTTCAGCACGAAAAACCGGTCCAATCTCGTAGACTCTTTCAAAAACACCGACCATCGTTTGCTTGTAGAACTGTGGACTTTGCGCGAGAAAAGCCTTTTTGCCGAAATAATCCAAACGGAATACGTTGGTGCCACCTTCGGCATTTCCGCCGACAATCTTCGGAGTGCGAATATCTACAAAGCCATTGCAATCCATAAAGTCTCTGAATGCACGAACAATAGCAGCCTGAATACGAAATCTCGCACGCATCTCACCGGAACGAAGCGTCACCGGCCTATTCGACAAATCGGTATCCAAGTTTACGTTCATTTTGAATCGTTTTGAAATATTGACAGGCAGAGCTTCGACAGGTTTTGATAGCACAGTAATTGAAGTCGGTGTATACTCAACGCCACCCGGTGCACGCTCTTCGAATCGGACCATGCCAATCATCCGAAGCGTTGACTCCACCTGAAGCGTCTGAAAAACGGAGGCCAATTCGCCGGTCTTATCAATAACACATTGAATGAGGGCTTCCGGAATGCGGAGAATGACAAAAGCAAAATCGCCCATGTCACGTATGTTATGAATTGCACCATGAATCTGTATCGGTTCATTCAATTGTGCACTGTTGCGGAGCGCCTCAAATGTTGTGGCTTCAAGAAGGCTCCGGCCGTTTAAATAATTCATCTGCACATTCCTTTCCCATCTGTCGGATTTATTCGCATTTTTATCTAAAAAATTCTATCACGGACAGTCAAACAGTGCAAGAATAACAAGCAAAAGGCTCTTTATCTATTACCGTGAAAAGTTTATAAGAAAATGGCTCTGGGCGCACAATTGAGTTATTTGATTGGAAAATGAGAAT
>DUPM01000110.1 GCA_012838315.1 Clostridiaceae bacterium | reverse complement strand
CCGGTTAGTAGCAACTGAAAAGCGAGAGTACCCGTGATATTCCGGATGTTCATTGGATATTTATATGGACGTAAGAGTCCAAAATGGTATCCGATCAGATAAGAAAAAATCATATAGATGATAATGCGCAGGCGTATTTGGATAATCTGAAAAGCATCAATGGCAAGCGAAGTAACACGGAGAGCGAGCTGACGCTTGGCGAGAATTTCGAATATTATGCGATAACAATCGGAGAATCCTACAATGTTGTATCTCGAATCGAAAACACTCTGATTCACGTTATGGCCACTTCGGATGCTCAAGAGAGAATGGATAAAATAGTTGTTGAACTGGGCTACTGATAAAAGAGACAGCCTAGTTAATCGGCCGAATAATAGTCGATCCGAATCATAGACATTAAAGGCCAATGATAATTGCCTGGGAGGCGTTTTGTGAAAGTGCATTTTTTCGCAAAAAAAGCTTAGCCGATGAGTAAAGGAAATTGTCATAGGTAAAGCTTGGGCATCAAAGATTGATGGCGCAATTTTCTACCACTTAGCATCAAATTTCTTCCACTGGCCATTATTCTGTTTTCAAAATCTACCTTTCACGTATACTGAACGTGTAAGGAGATTTTATGCGCACGCGAATTGAGATGACTGGAGAGAATCATCCGGAAGAGATTGTGATCTACTGCAAAGAGATTACGCCGGAGACCCGGGCGATTGAAGCGCTGTTGAATCGGCGATTTGGAGAGCCTTCTGGGCTGACATTCTATAAGGGAGATCAGCAGTTTTTTCTGAGCCTCAGAGAGATTCTGTTTTTTGAGACCGAAGATAACCGCGTTTTTGCTCATACGAAGGATTCCTCCTATGAGGTTCGCATGCGTTTGTATGAATTAGAGGCGGCCTTGCCGAGGTATTTTGTTCGCGTATCCAGATCTTCGATTGTCAGCATTCTTAGTGTCTTTTCGATTCACAAAAATCTGACCGGGTTGAGTCTTCTTACATTTAGAGACACCCACAAGGAGATTTATTGTTCGAGAATGTATGGCAAAGAGCTGGCCATAAAGATGAATGAGAGGTATTTATATGAGAACAGCTAGAGAGAAGTCCAACTACAAGTTTCCATTATTCGGTTTGGTTCTTATTGCGTTCGCGGTGTTATTGGGATTGCATGCGCTGGGCATTGCAGATGACTATTTCTATGTGAAGGTCGTATTTTCAGTGTTGCTCGGCGGCATTTCGATTTACAGTCTTTTCAGGCTTCGGTTTGTAGTTACGTTTTTGCCGGTTGTCGGCGTACTCTATATCTGGCGAGATATGTTAGGTATTGAGAATGTGAATTTCTGGGCGCTTGCCTTGCCCGCATTTCTCTTGGGCGTCGGCATGTCGATGATTGTGCATCGCTCACATCCGGAGCGGGCATTTGTGTGGCACACGAACCTGGAAGCAAACTCTGACGAAGACATTCAAGCCAATGACGCCGAGGGCTATGTCTCTGCGAGTTGTCGGTTCGGGGAGAAGACACGATATATTCATTTGCAGACGTTAAAGAAGGTCGTCCTTGATTTGCAATTTGGTGAGATGAAGATCTTTTTCGATCCCACGGCGATTGCTGAGCAAGGGTTAGTCATTCACGCTAACGTCAGTTTTGGAGAATTGGAACTGACCGTTCCCAGGACCTGGGAGATTGATAATCATGTGAGTGTATTTGCCGGCACGGTCACTGAGCCGCAAGTCATCAGCGGTGAGGCACGGACGAAGGTGAAGCTCGTCGGCAATGTGAATTTTGCAGAGATTACCATTCACTACATCTAGTGAAGGTCGTCGTCGCCCCCTGGGTACGGATATTCGAAAACGAATCAATACTCTGTTCTGCTAAGACCATCGAATAGATTTAAACGGAGCGTATCCAAAGGAAGCGCTCCGTTTTTTTCTTTTTGAGGTAGTATCAAAGGCTTAAAGCACCGAATTTTGAAGGATAGGTTATTCGCCCTTCATTTCGACAACAGGGACGTGGCCATCCAGGATATCGACACAGAGACGAATAGATTCGCCGATCGCGGCATCGATGTCATCCGGCTCGACCCCGAGCGGTTCACAACCCAAAGATTTGTCGATAAACTGATTCGAGCATTGCAACGACTTGAATTTGATCATGTTAAGACCGCCTTCCAAGTTCTTTTCGCTCTGCTCCTTCGCAATTTTTTTCGCTCCGAGTTGATAAAGGAACGTCGGAATCGTGACGATTTTTTTGTCTGGTGTACCCAAATGCTTATGAACAATTGAGAGAAATTCTTTCCAGGTCATGTTGTACCAGCCAATAGGGTAGGCGACACCGCCTTTGGTCTTTTCCAGTGCGCCGGCCGTCGCTTGAGCGACTTGCTTGACGGTCACCATTGTGGTTCCGCCCTTCGGGTACATGGTTGATTTCTTCATGCCACGAATCATCTCGACGAGGAAGACCCAGACCGGCTTGCGACCGGGTTGAGCGCCGAAAATGTAGGGAAGTTCCAAGACCGCGACGTTGAAATGATCATCGGCAAAGGAGAGCGCCATTTGTTCCTGGTCGCGCCTACTGCGAATATATGGATGCCATCTGGCCAGTTCGTCTTGCGGACGCACTTTTTCGAAATAAGCAAAATAGGAACCATATATAACGCTGTGCTTGACGCCTGACTCTTTGGCGATTTTGAGAATTCGACGCAAGGGGTCGATGTTATATTTCGCAAATAAATCATAAATCGGTGCAGGACCTTCGACACGTTCGTCGATACCGGCCGCAAAAACAAATCCTTCGCATCCATCAAAATATGTTCGAAGTTCATCGTCACTGAGTTCCATATAGTTGCCGAATTCAATTTTCATCTCCGGAGGTAACTGTGCGCCTTCGGGAATCGGCGGGAGAGCAATCGAAGTCACTTCGTGACCGCGAGCAATTAATTCGCGCGCTGCTTCACTTCCAAGTAATCCGGTACCACCAATCATAAATACTTTCATATGTGACACCCCTTTCAATAAAGAGTAGTTTTCTAACAAAGTAATTGTACCATAAAACCGAGTGAAAAGGTAGGGAATCATACTGGGGTTCGGTTTATTTCTCTCTTGTTGATAAAATCTGCCTTGAGGTGGTCATTATCTTGGGCAATGAGGGCTGAGTTGAAGTATCGCGTTGGTTGATTAAATTTCCTAAAGTATCGCACACGTCCATTGCAAACCCAGAATTAATAGCATAAACTCAAAATATAAAAGCAGTTCGCCAACAAGACCTATCGCAGGAGACAAAAACATGAGTACGAGCACTTTCTCAGACATTAATATAGCGTGCCACATTTCTCGTCTTCGACGTGAAAAGGGTCTGACGCAGGATCAATTAGCTGATTTTCTGGGTGTGACAAAGGCTTCCGTATCGAAGTGGGAAAACCGTCTCAGCATGCCTGATATCGCGCTACTGCCAGAGTTGGCCTCGTTTTTTGATGTTACAATAGACGATTTGATTGGATATGCACCGCAACTGAGCAAGCAGCAAATCCAACGAATCTACCAAGAATTAGCAGCTGATTTTTCGAGTCAAGAATTCGAATCGGTCATGAATAAAACCAAGGTACTCGTCAAGAAGTACTATACCTGCTATCCGTTTCTGTTTCAGATTGCTGTGCTTTGGCTCAATCACTTCATGATTGCAAAGCCCACGAAGCGGCAGAAAGAGATTCTAAGTGATACGGCGGTGCTCTGCTCGCATATTTGCGAGAATGCGGAGGATGTTGGCATCCGTAACGACGCATCGTCGATTAAGGCGGTCGCGTTGCTTCAGTCCGGTCAAGCGTCGGAAGTCATCGAGATGCTCGAGGATCGTTTTTCGCCTAATCGTTTGGGAGACTATGGCGAAATGACTCTGGTTCAGGCCTATCTCGCCCATGGTGATCACAAAAAAGCAAAGCAGTTCGCACAACTTTCGATATATAGTCATTTGATGGGCGTGTTCGCCGGTGGCCTTCAATATCTGATGGTGTGCATGCAGGATTTTGAGGTCGCGAGGGAGACAATCTCGCGGCTTGAAGCACTGATGGACACTTTTGAGGTTGAACATTTACACCCGAACACCGCCGCACAAGTGCGGTATATCTCGGCAATGGTCTACATGACACACGGCCATGAGGAAGATGCGCTCATCGCGTTGCGCCGATATAAAGCAAACGTGGATCGATTGCTCAATATGGATCCCATTTGCCTTCACGGCGATGCATTTTTCGACACCATTGAGGATAGTTTTGAATCGCTTGACATGAGCGGCTCGCCGCCTCGTAATCCCAAACTAATAAAAGAGAGTTACCGCTCATCCTTTGATCACCCAATATTCGAACCGTTAAAAAATCGCTCAGAGTTCAAAAGCCTGATTCAAAACAATATTTAGGAGGAACGACAATGTCAGACATTCAAGAATACCTTCCGCTCATCATTCCGCTCGTTGCAGTTCAGTTAGGTTTGCTGGTATACACGATCATTCATATCATGACACACACGACTTATAAACGTGGCACGAGGACGATTTGGTTAGTTGTCGCAATTGTTGGCATGCAGTTTATCGGCCCAATTTTGTATTTTCTCTTGGGAAAAGAATCTGAATAAACGGATTCCGTTTCAAATAATGCAAAGGAATGAATCATATATGAATATGCTCGAAATAGAAAATGTCTCAAAGCGTTTCGGCGACAAACAAGTTATAAAAGACTTAAGTCTGAGCGTACCGCCCAATTGCATCTATGGCTTTGTCGGACAAAACGGTGCCGGCAAAACGACGACGATGAAAATGATTCTCGGGTTGTTGCCCATGGATCATGGCGAAATCCGCGTGCAAGGTGAGAAGGTGACTTATGGTCAAAATCTTACCAATCGCTATTGCGGATATCTGCCGGATGTTCCGGAGTTTTACAACTATATGAACGCCAGAGAATATTTGCGGTTTTGTGCGGAAATCACCGAGATGCAGCCAGCCGAGGCAAAGTTGCGATCGGCTATGCTCTTGGAACTGGTCGGCCTGAACACAGAAAAGCATCGCATCGGGGGTTTTTCGCGCGGTATGAAGCAGCGTCTCGGCATTGCGCAAGCGCTTCTCAATCAACCGAAACTACTGATCTGTGATGAGCCGACATCGGCGCTCGATCCGGTCGGTCGCAAAGAGATTCTGGACATATTGGTCACCGCCAAATCGCAAACTACGGTCTTGTTCTCGACTCATATTCTTTCTGATGTTGATCGCATTTCGGATCGCATTGCTCTGCTACATGGTGGAAGAGTTGTTTTCTCGGGAGATAAGGACGACCTTCGCAGGCGCAAGCCGGCCATCGGATTTGAGGTTGAACTCGAAAATTCGAACGCCGTTGATGCGATTCTGCACCTCCATTCGGATGCGAAACGTCTGGATGCTCTGCGCGTGTTGTTCGAAACAGCGACCGAAGCGCAAATGCATGCGATTATCTATTCAATGATTCAAGAGAAAATCCCGTTTCGACGTATCGAAAAATCAGAATATTCTCTCGAGTCCATGTTTATGGAGGTGGTCGGAAAATGAAATCACTCATCGCATTTTCGAAAAAAGAAGCTACGGAGTGGTGGAGAAGCGGACGATTTGCTATTCTCATGGTTGTTTTTACATTGTTCGGCATTATGAATCCGGCGTTTGCGAAGTTAACACCTTGGTTAATGGACAGCATGTCAGAATCGCTCGAAAATTCGGGCATTATCCTCGGTGAGATTCGTGTTGATGCATTCACGAGTTGGGAACAGTTCTATAAGAATATTCCGATTGCGATGATTGTATTTGTGTTGATGATCAGTGGATTGTTTGCGACGGAGTTTCAAAAAGGCACATTGATTCCGGTCTTAACCAAGGGACTTGCAAGGTGGAAGGTCTATGTGGCCAAGACCTTCGGCATACTGTTGGTTTGGACCGTTGGATACTGGACCTGTTTTGGAATAACGTATGTTTACAACGACATTTACTGGGACAATTCGGTTGTGGCTCATCCCATCGCCGCTGCTGGCTTGGTATATCTTTTTGGCTTGTGGCTGACCGCGATGGTTCCCCTGTTTTCGTCCTTTCTTAATAATGCCATCTCCGTTGCGATGGGTACAGGAAGCATTGTGATCGCTTCGTATGCATTAGGGATTTTTCCGAATATCAAGAGCTATGTTCCGACATATCTCTTGAGTGCTCAGGCTTTGCTGGTCAGGGCCGGAGATCCGGAAGACTATTTATTGGTGATAGTAGTGACCTCGATACTTGTGGTCGTATCCTTCGTCTTGGGGTGGGTGATTTTTGACCGCAGGCGCTTGTGAAATAAAGATATCATACAAACACTGCCGCGCGTGCCGAAATCCTTTAATTGCTCTTTCTTGTGCAATCAGTCTATTTTGTGGATAATAACGAGAAGGGTCGGATTATCATCCGATCACCAAACGTCTTTTGACGCTTGTATTGGAGAAACACTTTATGGATAATTTTATCGAATATATAAAGGTAATCTTTCTCGGTATTGTTGAAGGTATCACCGAGTGGCTACCGGTCAGCAGCACGGGACACATGCTGTTGGTTGACGAATTCATTCGACTCAACGCAAGCGAAGCCTTTAAAGAGCTTTTTTTATATGTCATTCAACTGGGTGCGATTATGGCGGTTGTTGTGATTTTTTGGAGAAAGATGATTCCGTTTCAGTTTTCGGACAAACAAAAACCCAAGATTAAAAAAGAGACGCTCTCAATGTGGATGAAAGTGGTTGTCGCGTGTATTCCCGGGGCAATCATTACGATATTATTCGATGATTTTATTGAGGCACGCCTACATACGCCGACAGTCATTGCTCTTGCGCTTATTTTTTATGGATTTGCTTTTATTGGAATTGAGATTTGGAACAAGCATCGCAAGCCTACTGTTGAGACCCTTCCGGATATTTCTTACAAGATAGCGATATTAATCGGCCTGTTCCAAGTTCTGTCAATCATTCCGGGCACATCGCGATCCGGAGCAACGATTATCGGGGCACTTGTCATCGGCGTCTCGCGCGTTGCCGCGGCGGAGTTTACCTTTTTCTTAGCAGTACCGGTCATGTTTGGCATGAGCGCTTTGAAGCTCGTCAAATTCGGATTGTCATTTACGACACAAGAGTGGTTGATGCTCGGTGTCGGCATGCTGGTTGCTTTCGGTGTCTCCATATTGGTGATTAAGTTTCTTATGGCATACATTAAGAAACACGACTTCAAAGTTTTCGGTATTTATCGCATCCTCTTAGGGATTGCAGTACTCGTATATTTTGCCTTGACCTCAGGCGTCTGACAGTTACGACGGATTTGTCCGGCCGTCGCGGCAGGACGCATCGCCGTCGCGGCGGTTATTCTGATCCAAAAGAGTGGATTGACCCGGGTGAACATGACGGTGGCAACCGCAACGACACTTCTGCTGGCTTCCGGGAAAGTCCCGGCGCCATTAATCGTTGCGGCCACCATCGTTCTGGGTTTCTTTTATGAGAAGTTCAAATTGTGTTTGTTGAAAAGGCTCTAAGCAAAACGGTTTTCGATTGTGCCTCTTACTATTTCACAAGCGCGTCCACGTCTGTGAGCGTCTTCAGAAAAGCGTAAGCAGTTCGCTGATG
>DUPM01000109.1 GCA_012838315.1 Clostridiaceae bacterium | reverse complement strand
GTTCACCCTCCGTCTAGATGAACAAATAATGTGCCCTTTTTCACGGAAATAGATAAAGAGTCGCAAAACGGCCGGAAAATAATGAGCATCTACTTGATACGGACGAACCTACCGCCTTATGTCTTAGAAGGAAATGACGACTTCATGCACCTTACCATCTTCGAATATCGGAACGCGCGTCCCATCTATCTTCTGTCCGTCGCATACGACTGAAACACCGGCTTGACAACGCCTAAACCCTATCGGCTTAACCACCTTAATCTCATAAAGAGCGCGCCCGGTGTTCACCCTATACTCACACCCGGTCTCCGATGGACGAAGCATCGGACGCAAGTCAAGGCCGTCACTAAAAAACTCGATGCCAAGACTCATAAACAGACAAAGGAGAAGCCATGTTGAGGTGCCTGAAAGCGTCGGTCCGATATTCTCTCCGGTATCGGAATTGTTGTATTGTGTGCAAAAGCGCGGATTGCCACACACCTCAAAAGGCGCACGTAACGTGCGGTATGGCAAGATACAATCGATCACCCAATATGCCGTCTCGGTCAACCGCTCTGCCAGCGAAGAATCCTTGACATCTCTGGCCGCCTTGAGCATCGCAGCGGCCGCCATCATATTCGCATGCTTGAAAATACCGCCGTTTTCACGGTCACCGACATAATATAGCGCAACATCAATCTTAGGTGCGATTTGAGGGTAATCCACCGCGGTGCAAAGCCGGAAGCCAAAAGGCGTCCTTAAATTATTGTCCAGTGTATTCAACATCGTTTGAATTTGCTCGTCCGTCGCACAACCTGATAATACGGACCAGCTGAACGCGTTGAGGAAGTAGGTACCTTCCGCCCCGTCTTCGACCGCCAATCCGTCACCCTTCGCACCGAGATAACTGAGATTCGGTTTGTCATTACGATTAAAAAGAACTCTCGCATAAAAATCATCTTTCCACGCAGATTCAACGAGTGCGACGCGAACGCCCTCCGACATTTCGGAGAGAATCATAGCGTAGTCATCATCCTTGATGACTCTAAACATGTCCATTGCCGCATCAATCGCTACTTTTGCTAAAAAGCCGTTCATCACGGATTCAGCGTATTCGGATTCGAACGGAACGCTGCCGTAAGATTGACCGCCCTTTTCGAGCTGTGCTTTGTATTTTTCGATTTTCTCCGGCCCGCTGATGCAATCCGGATCAACGCGCAAGCAATCGTTCCAGTCCGCCCGATCAATCAGCGGCAGACCATGTTTGCCGACGGAGACGCGAACCGAGTAGGAGAGAATCGCCTTTATGGTCTCGGTTAACGGGCGCTTTTTACCTTCTCCCCCGGCAACCGGCAGGCGCTCGAAAAGAAAATCATAGTCTCCGGTCAATTTCAAATATCGATCCAACGCCTGCAATAACCAAAGCGCATCATCCGACCACCAGCCCGGCTCTTTGCCTTTCCAATAAAAATTATGGTTGGCATAACCTTCTTCAAAGACGTTTCCGGCCCACTCGCGAATCAAATCTTTAACAAAGTCCGTTCGCCCCATTCCTGCAAAATAGTACATCGAAGCAAACACATCCTGAATCTCGCGAAAGCCGATTTCACGATAGCCCTTCTGCGTCCAATCAAAGGAGCGCGATACAAAGGTCTGATAATACACTTGGTAGGGCAAGTTTTTGTTGACGTAAGCCTGGAATTCCGCGTCGTCGTGTCGAATTTGCAAATAGGACGCATAGCGACTCGTAAATGCGGTCACGTCCTCTAATGTCTGAGGCAACTTCGATGGCTCTTTGAATCGAGTCAAAAGAACATCGAGTTCTTGTTGCATCGTCACATCCTCAAGGAAGTCCTCATTGACCGCATCTGAAGAAAGGCACGTGAAATGATCGGCACGGATTTCTTTTCCCGGTTGAATGCTGACGGGCGCGGATAGAGCAAAGAATCCCGGACCTTTTCGCGAAGGGCGATTCGAAAGAAACGTTGCAAACTCAGGATTTTCAAGTGTGCCGGCGCCGACAAATTCACTGTACTTGGCACAGTAACTGTCCGGAAAAACAACACGGTCATCTTGATGCACCATCATCGAGCAATAGCGAATGTTGCCCTTGGTCCACTTTGGATTCGGATTAAACGAAAATGCTCGAATTTTCTCGTCTTGATCATAAAAAACTTCAGATTGCGCGACGACAGTCGTAAATATAACGTCCTCTCGCAGGGCATGAACTTCGGATGTACCAAACATGCCGGTGTAGACCAGTCGGAGATTGCGGACGCGGTCTGATTGATTATCAATTCGAATCATCTGCACCTCGGTCGCCAGTGGCATACCGTCTTCCTGAGGCAGAATGAAAATGGTTCTCTCGATCACAAGGCCACAGCTCGTCTCGTAAGTAATCACGGTTCGATTTTGTGCATGCTCACTGGTCGTCTTGATAACGGCATCTTGCTTCGCGATTCCGGAGTAAAAGAACACCTTGCCGTCCTCGAGCAAATAGAATTGTCGATTCGCCGGAAAACCGTTCTCTTCGGGCAGATAATCCCAGCGCGTCGCTAAAACCTGCGTGTCAGCATGCGCTCGAAAAGAGCCGCGTCCCAATCGATCCACCACACTCTTGGGCGTGCTTTGCAGAGGACGCGAAAAGTCCATGCGATTACCAATCAGAAGATTTGTGAAATAGTGCGGCCCCGGTGCCGGTGCTCCGGGATCACACTTCAATATGGCGTCTTGGTCCAATGTACCGCCCCATGACTTGATATTATTGAGAACGGACTTGATGCACAATTCTTGAGACGCGTTAAGCGAAATCGAACGAGTCGAACGCCCTTCACAAACATACGCCATAACCACATCGTTCTCATAAGAGAACAACACACTGTTATTATTTGAAAACTCTCGTTGAAAGATCTCAAAAAGCTCGGCTTCCTGCATTATACATGCCGCCGCAGGCGCATAAAACGGAAGTCCCGAAACCGCCAGCACCGGACCATTTTCGATTCCCGATACATATTGTGCACTCAAAGCACCTGTCATTTTAATATCTGAAAAGCGTGCCGAAGCGACCGTTTCCGCTGTATTCGATTGGCCCCTTGCCCGCTGACTTTTGATTTGCATAGTCATAGAATGCCTCCACATCTGTGTATTTTTGTTATTTGAAAAAATTCTCGAAGTCTCGGTCGTTATTAAAGCATCATACAGATGCTATTTCTCTTCGTTTTGCGTTTGCCCCGGGCCGCTGGCCATCGCGCCTTCACGCCGTAGCGGATCCTCCTTTACACGGAGTATGAACTCGAGTAAATCCGCATATACTTCTTTTCGATTGGTCTCATTGAACATCTCGTGACGTCCACCGTCATAAAGTTTGAGAATCGTCTCATGACCGGTTTGAGAAAAAAACTGCTCCAATCGTTTGGGACCTTCACCATAGCTGCCCACAGGATCTTCTGATCCTGAAATAATGAGTATCTTCGTCTTTTCTGAAACAAGATGCGTACGATTCTCTTTGCTTATATTGAGAATGAGTGAGAACAGATCACGAAAACCGGATGCTTTAAAAATAAATGTGCATCCCGGATCATCGTTGTAGCGATCAACAATATCTTCATCGCGAGTCAGCCAGTCATTGTCCGTTCGCTTGGGGCGAATCCGCGACATGTATGGCCCAAAGGCTAAACGCGTAAGTAATCGGCCCTCGGAATGAGGCCCCAATAGTCTTGTTTGAATTTTGGCAACCTGTAGACCGAATTCGACCGCCCCCTTCAGCGCAGTCGAGCCCGATAATACAATGGCATCAACAGGTATCGTGGTCCCGGAAATCATATAATTGTGGACGATAAACGAGCCCATGCTGTGCCCTAAGAGAACAAAAGGCAGTAAGTGAAGACCTTCTTGTACATAATCGATTCTCACCGTCGACAAGATGGCATCCATGTCCGCGAGTAGGCGGGCGACGCCATCTTTGTCTGCGAAATAGCCGCGTCGCTCGTCCAATATGTCTGTGTCGCCATGTCCGCGCAAATCAAACATGTAGACTCGTACACCCGACTCAGCGAGATAATTCGACAGCTCTTGATATCGCTTGATATGTTCAAGCATGCCATGAACAATCAATAGATTAGCCGAAGTCTTAACTTCGTCGTCATACCGGCACAGGCCTCTGATGGATAAGCCGTCGTCCGCTACACAGTTCAAATGTTTGTCGATTATCAGGTTAATCGCCCCCTTTCATCAGACTACTTCTACTACGATTCTGCCGACCGAATGCATTAAATGCATTCGTCTTTTCGAGCCACCGACTCAATGATGCCGCCCCCCAAAAGATATGGGCCATCATAGAACACCGCAGACTGCCCCGGCGTCACCGCGCGGATCGGCGTATCAAATGTAATCCAAGCCCGACCAGGCGATTGAGGCTCTATAATAGCCGGCACCGCGGGTGCAGAGTATCGGATTTTGACATTGGCGCGGAAGGGCTCAGTCGGCTTTTGATCACTAATATAGTTCACCTGAGATAATTGCATGGTGCGCGACATCAGTTCGTCAGCTGTACCGAGAATGACTTGATGACACCGTGCGTCGACAGCAATAACGTATAGAGGCTGAGCCGCGGCAATGCCAAGACCCTTGCGCTGACCCACCGTATAGTGCTCGATGCCCTTGTGTCGGCCGACAACATGTCCCGATCCGTCGACAAAATCACCCGGTTCGGAGGCCTTTCCGTCGAATCGCTCCAAAAAAGCCGCATAATCTCCATCCTCGACAAAGCAGATGTCCTGACTATCCGGCTTGGACGCGACGGGTAGGCCCGCGTTTTTAGCCATCTTGCGAAGTGTTTTCTTGTCATAATCGGCAAGAGGCAACACAATTCGAGATAACTGTTCTTGTCCCAATGTATACAGCACGTACGATTGATCTTTGGGTCCTTCGGAGGCTTTGATCCGATATTCACCGGTCAACGCATCTCGCACACAAGACGCGTAATGTCCCGTCGCTAATAACGGATAGCCCAGTTGGTCCGCGACTTTTAAAAACGCATCAAACTTGATTCGGCGATTGCACTCCACACACGGATTGGGTGTAATGCCTTCGCGATAGGCTTGCACAAAAGGTTCTACGACGTCTTTCCCAAAAGGCTCCGTTAAGTCTTCGATATAATGGGAAATCCCCAAGTGTGCGGCGACCCTTGCGGCATCGCTCGCACTCTCGGAGATCTCTTCATTCATATTGGATTGATGTAACTGTGTCTTTGAAGACGTTGCAGGCTTATCCGGCCACAGTCTTGCCGTGAATCCAGCCACTTCGTATCCCTGTTGGATGAGTAAATAGGCCGCAACAGCACTATCCACTCCGCCGCTCATTGCGACGAGGACCTTTTTTTTACGAATATCGCCGGTAATATTGACCGGTTCGCCCACGCTGATGTCCCTCACCCAATAGTAAAATTGTACTTGTCATCTGTATCAAGGTCCTTTATCCGAGAACCACTTCAACCTCGTGTGTTGTGCCCGACTCAAATACCGGCAAGAGGTTGCCTTCAATTATAGCACCATCGACCGTGACCGAAGCAACACCCTTTTGCACACCGCTCGGATTCTTGATCGAAATGACGTATGTCGCACCGCGGAATACTCGAGTGACCTTGTATTCTTTCCAATCAGACGGAATGCAAGGATCTACAATGAGACCGTCGTAATCCGGCTTCACACCGAGAATGGCCTGAGATATAGCAACAAAATTCCATGCCGCCGTGCCGGTCAGCCATGAATTTTTTGCCTCACCCATACGTTGTGCGTCTTTGCCTGCGATCATCTGCGAATAGACATATGGTTCATTGCGATGCAAATCGCTGATGTCTTCGCGGAATGCCGGGCATATCTTCTTATAAAGATCAAAGGCGCGATCACCACGTCCGATCACGGTCTCAGCAATCATAATCCACGGGTTGTTGTGGCAGAAAATGCCGGCATTTTCTTTGTATCCCGGCGGGTAAGAAGAACATTCACCCAGGTTGGAATAATACGTCTGATATGCCGGTTGTTGAATCACAATACCGTGCTCGCACTCCAGAATATCTCTTACAGAATTCAGAGCCTTCAATGCACGGCCATCCTCAACACCAATACCGGCCATAACACAGTAGCCCTGAGACTCGATGAAGATTTGACCTTCTTTACACTCTTTGGAACCCACCTTCTGGCCAAATGCATCGTAGGCTCTTAAGAACCACTCGCCATCATAGCCATGTTCCAAAATGGTTGCGCGCATTTTGTCGATCTCGTCTTGGGCCGCTTGGGCTTCTTTGCTCATGCCCTTCTTTTCAAAAAGGCGGACCAGCTCCGGTCCGATAGCAACAAACATACCTGCGATGAGCACAGACTCCGCTACTCGACCGTCCGCAGTTCCTGATGTCTGAAAAGACTCACCCGGATTGGTGGAGTGACAGTTCAGGTTCAAACAATCGTTCCAGTCTGCACGTCCGATTAACGGCAATTCGTGCGGCCCCTTGTTGTTGACGACATGATAGAAGGATGCGGTCAAGTGCTCTAAGAGCGTGCCGGTATCATCCGGGTTGGAGTCGTACGGCGTCTGCTCCTCAAGAATCGAGAAGTCGCCGGTCTCCTTAAGATATGCTGCCGTTCCGGCAATCAGCCAGAGCGGGTCATCGTTGAAACCTCCGCCGATGTCATTGTTGCCTTTCTTGGTCAGTGGCTGATACTGATGATAGCATCCGCCGTCTCTGAACTGCGTGGCTGCAATATCGAGAATGCGCTCTCTGGCGCGCTCCGGAATCTGATGAACAAAGCCCAAGAGATCCTGAGAGGAATCGCGGAATCCCAAACCTCTGCCAACACCGGATTCAAAATACGATGCCGAGCGGCTCATGTTAAAAGTCACCATGCACTGATAGGGGTTCCATATGTTGACCATACGCGAGGTCTTCTCGTCATCAATTTCAACGTTATAAAGAGACAACAGGCGATCCCAATATGCTTTGAGCGTCGCAAACGCTTCATCAACCTGAAGGTCGGTCGAGTACTTTGCAATCATTTCCTTCGCCGGCCGCTTGTTGATGACATGTGCTTTTTCCCACTTGTCCTCAACCGGAACTTCGACATAGCCGAGAATGAAGATGAATGACTTAGATTCACCCGGCGAAAGAGTGACATCGATTTGATGGCTGGCGCAGGGTTGCCATCCGCTTGCCATACTGTTACGAGCTTTACCCTCGAAAACCGCAGCCGGCTCATCAAAGCCATTGTACATGCCGAGAAAATCTTCGAGCTGAGAATCGAAGCCGTCAATCGGGGTGTTTACGGAATAGAAAGCGTAATGATTTCTTCTTTCACGATACTCTGTCTTATGATAAATAACACTGTTTTCAACTTCGACTTCACCCGTCGAAAAATTTCTCTGGAAATTTAACATATCGTCCGATGCATCCCAAAGACACCACTCTCGTAAAGAGAAAAGTTGAAGCGTCTTGGTCACTGACGAATCGTTGGTCAAAGTGACCTTGTTGATTTCGCCGTTATACTCCAGCGGAACAAACGCCAAGAAGTCGGCCTTCACGCCACCCTTCGCAGCACT
>DUPM01000108.1 GCA_012838315.1 Clostridiaceae bacterium | reverse complement strand
CCCATTTTCGAGGCAGCAGAAATAGCACCCTCAAACACGGCAACACTGTACTCATTATGAAAATCATTCAGTAGCAATGCGATTGTGATATCTTCAAATTTCTTCATGTTTTTATCATATAGAAGAACAGGTTCAAATTCAATTAGTTGTATCATGAAATTCTCAAGCATTTCTCATCCATGCCACAGACATTCTCAAATCTTCAATCGTCTTTGTCTCGAGAACACATCTGCAATGATGCGCCCTGGCAAAATTCGACCGTTCCGAAATATCTATATCTCCGTCTCCAAGTGCAAGATGATTCTTTGGAGGCACTTCTGACCCATCGTGAATATGGAAGTGTACGAGTATTTCTTTATGGCTCATGATGAACGGCACATCTACCTCGCCGGCCACCCAAAGCGCGTTTCTTAGGATTATCGAGCCTACTCAATCAGCTGCTATGTGCATTTGAGTAGGTTCGCCGGTGTGAATTAATTGCTCTATAGGAACTCTTTCTTCTTTACTCTCACTCGCCGTAACGCTGACTCGATCGCCGGCCAGGTGACTCTCACCCACCGGGACACTAGTTCACTTTGGCACGGATTACTCATTATTGGCGGACGTATATTTTTATACTTGTACATGAAGTAGTCTCTACCAGTTGACTAATCGCTCCGAACGACCTATACTGTTCTCATAATTGATAATAGTCAAGGAGTCGACGTGAACGATTTTGAGAAGCTTTTACGCAATCCGGTTGTATTTAAAATCATGCAGGCCGTAGCCTCTGCACACACCGCGACGACCTCCGATATCGCAGACGCAATTCCGGATATCTCTCGCGCTTCCGTCTATCGCTACTGTAAGTCTATGGCAGAGATGGATATGCTCGAGACCGTCATGCATGAGAAGATTCGCGGTCAGACCCGTCGCACGTATGCGCTGAAGAAAGTGACAATCGCGGGAGATGATTCAACTAACGACTACATGGCTGCAACTCTCCTCTATCTTCGAGAGGTGCACAGGAAGTATGAGGCCTACTTCTCCGGGAACACGATCAATACGAAGCGCGACAAACTCTTTATGGTCTCACCGGACCTCGACCTCGATGACAGGACCTATAATGAGCTCTGTGACCGGATGAAGACACTTCTTCTGGAATATGAATCCGCTACTCCGATACCCGGCACCCGTAAACGCAATCTATATATTATGTCCGCACCGGACGAATCTTGGGAGGTCGTATGAATAACGCACTTTTAGTCATCGATATGCAGGAGATCCTCGTCGGAAAAAGTCACGCGAAGCTTTTCAAGTACGATACAGACGTTCTTTTTCGCAATGTGAACCAAAAGATATCGGAATATCCGCCGCAACATGTCTACTATATTCGCAAAGTGATGAAGAAGAATCTATTGAACCGGCTCTCTCCGATACAGGCGTTCGACGGAACGCCTGAGGCAGATCTCGCAGAGGCGCTCGAAGTGATTTCCGAAAAGAATTATATCAAGTACGTCGGAGACGCGTTTGCAAACCCTTCACTAACCGAAGATCTTCGCACATCCGGTATCACGCACGTCGATATCGTGGGTGTTGATGGTTGCGGCTGTGTGCCCCTGACAGCCGAGGGAGCGATTCGCAATGGCTTTTCTGCCCGCATCCTAAGCGACGCGGTCCAGACGATGTCTCCCAAACGCGAGTCCAAGCAGAAGGCTCGAGTCTCAGAACTCGGTGTGGTATATTCTGAAGCATGAGGTTCTTGACATTAATTCAATCCCAGCTCTTTATATAAGCAAATGTTATCTTCAAGCGGTTGATTCTCGATCCAAGTCGGCATGCCGTATTGCATTAAACTCTTTCCTCCATTCGGAAATGTGACTTCAAGAACTCAACCAAAAACCATCTCGAAAGAACCGGGTTATATTTCATTCGTGCTACCGATTTCAAGCAGGTTACCTTCAGGATCAGCAACATAGAAGTTGCGGATACCGAAAGAAAATGTTGTAGGTGCCCCCATCGGAAATTGAACGTCCAACTTCGACAGGCGCTCATATTCCGCATCCACATCGGCATAAACTGGTAACCAAAAGGCAATTTCAAATGTTTGATTGATCCCTTTTGGCGGAATATAGCGCTCGTTGATTGCCTTTACAAAAGCCTTCCTACTATACATAAACAGGGCCAGTTTACCGCTCGCTGTCTCAAACTCAGCGAAATCGCCACCGTCCCACTCCGCATGAAGACCCAATGTATCTCTGTAAAATCGAACCATGGTATTCATGTTGCCTGCATATATGCACGCGCCGGTCGTTACATTTTTCCCGTTCATGCCATTATCCTCCTGACATCGAATATTGAGTCGCCTACATCATACAAAATAAATACTAATTCGACATCTGATTATTAGCGAAAAAGTCATCTCGTCATTCTCCAAAATATAACAACTACAATTTATCTGGTTCTGTTCCTCGACATCATTGCAGTTGCGTTTCCAGAAGTAGTTTTCCATCCAAGTCTAATATGAACTTGTATCCGTTCCAGTCTTCCAAATAAATCCTGTCATCGGCTATTGCAAAGGACCCTTCGCCGTTATTCTGCGTCACAAAAATATCTGAACCGCCAAATCGCCAAACCTGTTCAAAGTTTCTGTTGAGTCGCAATATCGTCTGTTCTCCGTGAATGATATATCCATTCTCTATCGGGTATATTGCGAAGTACGATTCGTTTCCGATAGCCTTATGTCGAATGAGTGATATTGACTCGAGATCCAGCACAAAGATTTCATCATCCATTAGAACGGTGAGAGTCGACCCGTCGAGCGCTGCACACTGGCTATCAAACGCAAAAAAAGAGCCAATTAAAGCAATTGAAAACGTTTGACTCTTCTTCTCAACCTTGACCGAGAAGGTCGAATGAAATTCATCCGTAATGTGAACGCATGGATCGAAAACATAGTCAAATCGTTTCAAGCTCTCGCACTTTAAGGGTTCCTGTATTCTTTCAATTGATATCTGATAGCTCCGGCTCGATATTTTCATACTGCTTTTGCCTTTCCGCGTTTGCGCGAACTTATCAGCGGGTTTAAGGTTTTCGGGAACATCTCCGTGGGTTTTTCGCTTAAAACGGGAATATACTATGGGTAGCATTTCTGAAGATCAATCTGTTCTCACACCTGCCAACTCAGCCTGTTCTCTT
>DUPM01000107.1 GCA_012838315.1 Clostridiaceae bacterium | reverse complement strand
TTTCTAGTCCGACCGGATCCAACGACATCGATACCTTTGAGCATGGTCTGAACGTCGTGAAAAGACTGCTTCACAAAGAGATCCATCCCGTCGGCACAATACTATGATTATTTCTTTTCACGCCACGCTAAATAACTTTCCGGTGTTAGAAAGAATACGATGCTGGCTGAAATCGCCTAGAGTTCAAAAAGTGTGTTGAGTAAACTAACACCGCTCGGTGTGCGAAACACCTTGTCGCGAAACGAACGAATCGCTTGCGCCGCCAACTGATCCTCCTGGGCATTCACTAAAAAATCAGCCTCCAACAAAATTTGGAGCGCCTCGTCCTCAACCTCAGTATAAGTATGATGATGCGCAATTACAAAGCAAACTCGATCTATTTCTTTTAATGAAAGTCCTAATGATTCAAGCATATTATGGGCTTCCGGCGGACCTTCGATCTGTTGATGATATCCGGAACAATCGTTGTATTTCATTTCGCTATTCTTAATGCCAATATCATGAGTCAGGGCAGCGATATCCAAAATATTCTGTGTATCGGAATCCAGATTCTCGGCCATCCCAATAAGTCTTGCATAAGCAAATACTTTAAGAAAATGTTGAATCCGGCGCATATCGCCTTCAAAGTATCGAATCATTGCAGAGGCAACTTTTTGCGTCATCATTATGACTCCTATTCCATATTCGTTTTCGCCCACGAAAAAATGCAACATAATTATAACATCGACCAACTAAAAGTGGCATTATTAACCATTTGCAGAGATGATTCTCAGAGCGCTTCCATGACGCACTTATCAATCAAGAGACGGACAACGTAATGGGTTCAGACACAAATAAATCCTCATTGCTCATCGGATCTTCTATCGCAATGACAAATTCTACCGTTTGAACCTCAGTAATATTCTCTAAAGATAAATCTTGTTCGATAAATGTACAAAGCGAGAATGCGACTTTGCCGGATAACACTTGGGAGTAGAATAGTGTCGGTATGCTCTTGCCATTGACTTTAACACTCGAGAGGCTGATGCGAACCGTGCTATCGCATTTATTCTCAACCATAACTAATAAATTGTACCCTGATTCGGATGAATCGACGTATGGCCGAACAGTGGCCACGATACCGTCGCGATCCAATACGACCGTACCTGATCGATCAAAGGACTGAGAATAGTCTCCGTTACCGTCGAAGGATATATGCAAAGGTGATTTCGTATATACAACACTCTCGTCCTTCGCATAAGTGAGCATCAAAAAAGCCTCAAGTTCATCCAATAAATCGATACTCGCATAATTGAGTTCAGTGATTGGAACGTACAAGGATGCTTCGGTCTTCACTCCGGGCTCAGCCGAAGCATAAAGGATTGTCTGGATCATTGAACCATTAACAGATCCGTCAACAGCCAGCAACTCAATCTGATCCGAAGTCATGTTTTGGACCTGAATCGGGATAATCACAAACCCTGTCTCTAAATCTGTAGTCACGCCGTTAATCGCCGAAATAATCAGATGGTCGTCTTGGTACACGACTTGTTCTGACAGTGTTGTCGCTCCCAAGGAAAACTCGGAGAAATTCGAATCCGGCATGACCGGAGACGTCTTCTCAACCTCATCGACCGACGTCGTCTCTGCCAACGCAACGTCCGTGACGCTGATACTACTCAAGTCCATCAGCGTCACCTTTGGCTCATCGGACCCATCCCGATCACAACCCGAAAAATTCAAAAGCAGCAATATAGCCACTGCTAAAACTACGCGCTTATTCATGTTTGAAAACCTCTTATATCAATCACACAATTCTGACGAACCTGTCAGAAAACGAGTACTATTCGTAAAAATCGAATCAAAGCAAATGACAATGACTCTTGAAAATTCTAACACAGCTCATACGCACACCCGTTAACTTCGTGCGGTAATAATGAGGCAATTCCGGATGCAAAGACGACTCTGAAAAATTTGTAATCGGATTGAGATTTCCTATTGACTTTTGAATATATATTCACTACTCTGTATATATTCTCATATTATCTGTATTCCAAAGAGGCAAATATGATGATAAGAACGATGGTTTTTTCCGATTATGCCAAGGTGCATGCACTCTGGCTTTCAACGACTGGTCTCGGACTGAACTCGATTGACGACTCTGCCGAAGGCATCAAGAAATATCTAGACCGAAATCCCGGAACTTGCTTTGTCGCCATTGAGTCGGACCAGATTATCGGGGTCATTCTCGCCGGCCATGACGGACGTCGTGGGTTCATATATCACATGTCTGTCAACCAGAATCGTCGTCGGCAAGGCATCGGAGATAAGTTGGTGGATGCTTCTGTGCAAGCGCTTCGCGAGGAGGGAATTCTCAAAGTTGCTCTCGTCGCACTAGTGGAAAACAAAATCGGAAATCAGTTCTGGGTAAAACAAGGTTTTACATCTCGCGAGGACCTCGTATACCGGAACAAAGCGCTCGTAGAGTTCGAGAATATTTATACATGAAATTGAAAAGCACGCCGAAAGCGTGCTTTTCTTCATATCGATATGCCATTACATGTTTTACTCTTTGAACGCAACTTTCAGACGGACTAGATAGTGGCCTCAATGAGACCCTTGTTATCCAGCTGCGAAAGCATCTTGACCTTTTCCATATCCAGTCCGACAGCCATAGTATATCGTTCGCCGTATTCCGGATCCGCAAGATAGCAATGCGCTGCATGGCGATACTTGATGTTCTCCGTTACCGTAGCCATGTCCGCAACCGTATTCTCAATCAGTAGTTGCTTTTTATCTTCAGTCATGACACGCCATAGATTGCCACCGGCGCGGAAACAATCGTCCGTCGGATCATCCTTTGGATCATATCGATACATTGCGCCCTCAAGATCAAGCGGTGGCTCCATCACCTCCGGCTGCGCCGACCAGACGCCATAACTGTTCGGCGTATAGGCAGGCGCTGGACCATAATTGCCGTCGACACGCATCGCACCATCGCGATGGTAATCAGCAACCGGTACCTTCGCTTGATTGACAGGGATCAAATTATAATTGACGCCCAAACGATAGCGATGCGCATCCCCATACGAGAAAAGGCGTCCTTGCAAGAATCGATCCGGGCTAAATCCGATACCGGGCACGACATGGGCCGGTGTAAACGCTGCCTGCTCGACCTCCGCAAAAAAATTCTCAGGGTTACGATTGAGCTCGAGTACCCCGACCTTAATCAAAGGATACGCCGCATGCGGCCAGATTTTCGTGATATCAAAGGGGTTCTCATAGTGATTTTTGGCCTGCTCATCGGTCATAATCTGCACATACATCGTCCACTTCGGAAAATCCTTGCGCTCAATGGCCTCGAAAAGATCTTTGCCGTGATATTCTCGGTCCATTCCGTTGATTTTTGCGGCTTCTTCGTTGGAGAAATTCTTAATGCCTTGCTGCGTTTTGAAGTGAAATTTGCACCAAACACGCTCATTTTTCGCGTTGTAGAATGAAAAAGTATGCTCTCCGAAAAAGTGCATGTTTCGAAAAGACGCCGGTATCCCGCGGTCGCTCATGACCACCGTCACTTGATGAAAACACTCGGGCAATATCGTCCAGAAATCCCAATTGTTCTGCGCCGAGCGACGCCCCGTTTTCGGATCGCGTTTCACGGCACGATTCAGGTCCGAAAAATTATGCACGTCGCGAATAAAAAAAGTCGGCGTATTGTTGCCCACTAAATCCCAGTTGCCTTCCTTGGTGTAGAACTTAACGGCCACACCGCGAATGTCTCGCTCACAATCGGCCGCGCCACGTTCGCCCGCAACGGTAGAAAATCGAACAAATAGCTCCGTCTCTTCTCCCGGTTGCAAGACTTGAGCCTTGGTGTATTGGGAGATATCCTCGGTGACTGTGAGTTTGCCATAAGCGCCCCATCCCTTGGCGTGCATACGGCGCTCGGGTATCACCTCGCGATTGAAATGCGCCATTTTTTCCATGAGCCAAACATCTTGCATTACCACAGGGCCGCGCGGACCCGCAGTGATTGAGTTTTCATTGTCGGCGACCGGCGCACCAACTTCATTGGTTAGTTTCTTGTAGTCATCCATAGTCATTCTCCTTTCAAATTAAGCTGCATATGACATATCGCAAATCGATATCATCACCATTTACAAGGCCAAACACATCGAGGCAATCCAGACATACATCAAAGTTTTTGGGAGCATCAGCATGCCAATCTTCGGTTGTCGGTTCGAAAAAACGACCACCGGCAAATAGAACGCGAAACTGAGCACGACCGCAAGCCAAACCGGGCCAATCTGTCGGGCCTCCTCTCGGCAAACAAAAAATAGCGCCGCGACCATCAGGCCCAAGACAAAAAACGGCACATTGCGTATAATCCCCCAACGCGTTGGCGGATGCCGCTCTGTCCATTGATTGCCGGGCATCAAGCAAAGAATAATTCGAATTAAGGCCAACACATATACCAAGACCGTCCACCCACTATACCCAATCGGAGTGAAAAGAATCAGCCCTACATGCCACAACAAAATATAGAAAAGGGTCATCGTGACTGACGTCATCTGCTTGCCGCGCCCAAGTGCGATTCTATAGGGCACGTCATCGCCGTCAATGACAGACCGAATACGCGGCACAAGATGAAACGCATCACCGACGACAAGTAGTAACACCATGATCCCGGAAAGCACTCTCGCTTTTGAAGGATAAGGACCTATCAGCAAAAGAACGCCCAGCACGGCCGCTGTTAACAAATATACAACGTTGAAAACTACCTCGACCTTCCCAAACACGCGCTTCATGAATCGCCCTCCCTGTCGTGAGATCGACTCATCAGGGCCAAATGTGTCGTCACTGATACACCAATCAGAGCTAGCAACATCACCAGCCACAGCTTCTGAGTGAGAATCATAGAAAGAATCATCATGCCCCACAGCCACACTAAACTGCAGATGAGTGTCTTTTTCGAAAGACCTCGGCGATGTCGATACGTCTCAATAAACTCACGAAAAAACGAGACGCGCATAATCTGCACTTGAACACCCGGAACCGCCGAAAAACATCCGACAGCGAGCAACACAAAGGGGGTCGTCGGTAGCACCGGCAACACGACACCGATCGCACCAACTCCCAACAACAAAAAACCAATGACAGTCAACAGTATCGTCTTCATATCATACTCCGCAGACTAAGGCGACACATACGTCGATAATTATCGAATTGGATAACGACAAAAATCAAGATTTATCGATACTTACATTATGCCATGTTGCGAATACGAATGTAAGGAGACTGACGGCCACATACGGTGACCTTTTTGTAACAATTCAAATATCAATCGTGCACCCGGATTCAATTGAGGTGTACCTGACAACACTTTGGTACTCGTCAGGACGCTCGCTCTTTAATAAGAATCTGAACGCGATTGGCTATAATCTCAGCAACATCCTCAGCAGATTTCAATTCATAGAAGTAAGCCGGAGCCTCCTCAAGGACAATCGAGATAAGCTCATTATCCGAGACAATTATTGTATCAACACCATATACCAAGTCATAAATAGCGCTAATTCTGTGCGTTTTCAATGCCATAGAACATGACCAGCGCATTTCTGAGCGACGGCTTAAATACCGAATTATGGGTCTCGTTATCGATTTTTTCGTAAGATATCTCGAGGCCCTCATAATTTCGCCCTTCAACCTTAGCAATTAAATTAGTAATTCGCGACCTGTAGTTGGAAGCTTCTGCACCTCCGGCGGTCACATATGCACGAATATTCAAAGAGGTGTTGCGCTCCGAATATGCTTTTTCGAAATCATCCATATTGTCAAAACCCGTCATCGCCTGTAGCGCCGGGCTGGCCACCAAATAATTCTCGAAAAGGCCGACACCAACCTCATCGCTTCGGAAAATAGCATAGAACATGAAGTACCCACCGTATGAGTGACCGGTTAATGTGAGACGTTCCGTGTCGATGGGATAATTATCAATCATATAGGGCGATACATTGTCCGTTATGAAATGCAAAAACGCCTCAGGATCATCTTTTAAGTCACGCTCGCGAATGGTCTCGTAATCATAGCCATTCGGATAGCCGATACTGACTAGAATGAGCTCTTCGATCACGCCTTCTGTCATGAGTTGTCGCATTTCCGGATGATCGCTCAACCGCCAAGCGCCATCGGTCATGATGACCATCGGATAGGTTTTGTCTGCGGAGTAGTTGGGCGGCAATGAGATGTGGATGACAAAAGCATCGTTAATCTCCTCATCGAAAATCGTCAACTCCGTGATGTATTCCGCCGCTTTCGGATCAATGGCCAAGACGCCTTCATAATATTCATGTTCCGGCGACAGCGGGCCAATGGCGATGCTTTCAGACTCAGTTGTCGTCAACACTTCAGAAAAATATCGTTCCGGTGCCGAGGTCGGCGTCGGGAGTGCGCTTTCTTCTGTCGTGGTCTCGGATGCCTGCGTCTCCGATGCCGTGGTCGATATCGAGGATGTCATATTCGTATTATCGGTCGATTGTTCTGAGCACGCGCAAGTAAATAGCGCAATACTTATTAGGATGACAATGAAACAAGACATCTTTTTCATGATGGAAGTCCTCCCGGAAGAATGTGTTGGTGTGAATGATAAGACCTATTCGGTCAAGTATGTTGATGCAAAAAATATTGATGTCTTAATTCGTCTTTACACATTATACTGCATCCGTCGCATTTGAAAATAGAGATGTGAATTGCAAAATACTGACGTGAATACAAGAAAGAGACGTATTGCATATGTTAGTATGTGATGTTAACGACTTGAGACCGAAAAACCGCCATATGTCGACGAAACACATTGCAGATGTCGTTCGATCAATGTCATAATGTTATCGAACAAAAACCACCTCGCCAACTAGTTAAATTTCGGAGGCCGTTTATGGCACAAATCGACCGTCAACTCGGCATCGTCATGATGCTTCTTCGACACCAACGCGCAACGGCCAGAGAGCTGGCCGAACGTTTTGATGTATCGACGCGTACCATTCGCCGCGATATCGAATCGATTTGTATGGCCGGTGTCCCGCTGTGCACGCACCAGGGCCCGTCTGGCGGTGTCGAGATAATGGACGGCTATGCCGTGGATCGTTCCGTGTTCACAATGGATGAAATAGAGACCATCTGCATCGCATTGCGTGGGACGGATTCTGCTTTGGGCGAATCCTATACGGATCGACTGATTGACAAGCTGTCGTCAGGCCATCTCTCTCCGTCATCCCATTTTTCGATGGATATCGATTTAGTGGATTATCATGCAGCCGCGCTTTCTCATATGATTCGAATCATCCGACAGGGTATTCGCGAGTCTCGACATATTCATTTCTCATATCACAACGCCGATGGGGACTCGACACGTACGGTTGAGCCTTACCGTCTGCTTTTTCGTTGGGGCAATTGGTATTTATACGCCTACTGCCTGTTGCGCGACGACTATCGCTTATTCAAATTGCATCGTTTGGACGAGTTGAGTTTGCTTGAGGAGAATTTTGATTTGCGCCCGGAAGCCGCCGAACCGAAAAATTGGAACGACTGCTTCAGCGGAGAATTTCAGCTAACCGCTATTTTTGACGATTGCGTGCGCTATCGAATCGCAGAGGAATATCACGCGTCACTACTGACACCCACCGATGACGGCCGCCACTTATTTACCTTTTGCTTTTCCTCGGAACCGCACCTGGTATCATGGCTCCTAAGCTTTGGATCCCATGTCGAAATTGTCTCGCCGGAATCCGTTCGAGATCAATTGGTGCTTGAGGCGAAGAGAATAATCGAGAGGCATCGTTGATACCGATTAATAGCTACATCCAAGAACTTGAACTTCTGGCATGCCACTATCTCTTTTCGAGCTTGATGGTTCTTGTACATCGACTCGCAACATCTTCATCATGAGTAATGATTATCATTGTAGATCCGCTTTGATTCATGTCTTTGAATATATCCATAATGCTATCTTCGGTTTGCTTGTCTAGCGAACCTGTAGGCTCATCTGCCAAAATGAGTAGCGGTCTCGCTACAACCGCGCGGCCAATAGCAGTCCTTTGCTTCTCTCCGCCGGATAGTTCCGGTGGATATTGATTCACCAAACCGGAAATTTCAAGTTTTTCAAGAGTTTCTATCGTACGAGTTCTTCTTTCTCGACGCGACAATTTGCTCTCCCAGAGGCCCATTTCAACGTTCTCATAAACCGTATAATCATTTATAAGCGCAAAGTGTTGTACAATGACTCCGATTTTATTTCTCCTGAAACGGACGCCGTCAGATGTTCTCCTAAGTTTGACCGATTGATTGTCAAATATGTACTCTCCTGTATCCTGATAATCAATACCGGCAATAATATTGAGTAGCGTGGTCTTCCCTGAACCGCTTTTCCCCATCACAGCAAGCATTTCGCCTTCAGAAACAGAAAAATTCAGATTATCAAGTACGAGAGTTTTTTTCTCCGGTTTCCCATAGCTTTTCGTAATGCTTATTAACTCCAGAAGTGCCATTTCACTGCTCCTTTTGTGTTGAATAATCTATATAATCAGTTTATTCACTCTGACTGCGAATAAAAATATCAATGTTGCTTTTCCCTATTATCAGAAATGACGGAACGACAGAAATTGCCACGATTACTAAAAGAAAAGCCAAAATGTATAACGGCGAAATAAACAATTGTCCGTATTCAAAATACGATACCACAACTGTAGGACCAACAGATATTGCGGTCCATAGTAGTATTTCGATAATTATTGAAACGATAATTTTCCACAGGGGAATTCCTGAGAGAAGATATGTGCAGTTCGTCGCTTGATCTTTAAGCGTACGCTTAAACAAAATATTGCTTAGTGCGACTAGGCATAGAATTGACGACAATATTGTGAGTAAAACCACTCTGGAACGCATCACCGCATCCCGTGGTGTCCACGACCCGCTGAACCGGTAGCGCTTCTTGCACGATGGTTTCACCATTGCAAATGGCCACACTACCTTTCGCGCCCAATGTAAGAA
>DUPM01000010.1 GCA_012838315.1 Clostridiaceae bacterium | reverse complement strand
TGTTCTTCCCGTGAAATGAATGCCATCACTATCCGTTACCGTTATCGGAATTATGTCAGATGTCACCCACAACGCGCCATCACTTCCGAAAGCGTCGCCTTCGCTCAAGCCGCGACGATTAATTTCATCGGCCAGAGAAAAAACCATGTCGGTGCTGGGATCTGAACCCGTGCCAGACAAAACCACTATAGGCATAAGTAGTGAAAACACAACGGAAAGGACTACAAGCCAAGCCAATGGTTTTCTAGAACGAATGTCCCTGATTACAGTCATAATTGATCCTCCTCTTTCCGATACAAAAAATGTCATCCCCCAGCATTCGTCTTGTGCAACATGGCGAAATATCAAATGCACACATGGGCAGAATTGTAGATAAAATCAATTGATAAATCAATGCAAATCAGGCGTTTTCAGGTTTTTGGACAAATAAATGATATGATTGCGCAAATAATCAAATGATCTGACAAGCTTAAACGTTTCGCTATAAATATACTCAGAAATACTCAATAAAACGAAAAATTGCCACCTATAATGGTAGCAATTTAACCCAACCAACTTTTCGACGCTTGTCTATAATCGGTTTGAACATTTCTTTTGAACTCGTCTATTTTTTTACAAAAGGATCTGGCCCGTTCGGATCAAATTTCGGCAAATCCTCTAATGGATCAATCTCAATATCAGGAGCCATCTCCATTTCAGGCGTTACGCCAGAAAGAGTTTTATCCGCACGAATGGGTTCCGGCTCTGCCGAAACAACAGAAGTGCTCCCTTCATCCGAATGAGGCTCTTCTGATCCTTGAGAGTTCTTGCGCGCCCTCTCTCTAATCGCTTTCTCTGCTTCCATTAACATCCTATCTTCGAAAGCAATCCCCGCCTTATGTTTCCAAAATTGCGACAACGCTTCATTATCCGCATATGTACGAGCATCAACAACAGAAATGCCCTTGTGCTTTTTGAAAAGCTGCACCAAAGTAGAAACAAGCAAAATAGGAGGCAAGACATAACGCGCCAGAACGCCCAATAAATATACGCGGGGATCGATGAGAAATGCGTAATCCATCCATTTAAATATGGGATCAAAAAACGCGCCATCAGCGACAAAAAGCAACGATGATAACAGGTAGCCCAAGCCGAAGAAAGCCAACGCTAGACCCAGTGCCAATAAAGAAAATTTGAAGATACTGACGGGAAAGTCTCCCGCAGCTCGGCCGGTTTGTCCGTTAATGGCAAATCCGTATTTTTTCCCAAAATAATTATAATTAAGAAACCAAACAGGAAGCACTCCATATTCTGCTATGGGCGGATAGTAATTCGAATGATCTGAATAGCGAAAGTTGCCCTGTAGAGAATCCTCTGTGAGCACAGACAGTTGAACAGAATAATTTGACACCTTGTCACGAGCATTTTTATCGTATTCTTCTCGAGACAACCCTGATTTTTCTGCGAAAAAACCCGAAAGATATTGAGTTTCAAATTGATGCATCCGGTCATAATTATATGGTTCAATGCGCGAAAACAACGACTCATCCAAATGCTCAGAGGCCTCAACCGGTATTTTTGTCCAGAGCATGTTTCCAGCGCATCTCCGGTATGTCACATTGTCATCCGGCACTTTCTCTGACGAAGATGAAAATAGTCGCGAAGATGAGATTATACGATAAAACTTCGACAATGTATTTTTGGAAACATTCTCAGGATCTCTCAACACATCACAATTTACTTTTCCAGCCGAACCCGTACTCTTATCAAACTCGACGTCTACATCGACCGCATAATCATATAGCCAAACCGGAATATAGATTGGTTTGAGCTTTTCAATTCTCTCATCATTCGCAAAATTGCGCGGTAATAGTTTTTTGCCCTCGCATGTCTCTAAAAACAACCGGCGTGCTTCATCTTCGCCGAAAGTAAATGGTATGATTTTGTTTGGCTTGACACCTCCTGTAACAGCGCGCCGAATAATCGATGATGAACTGCAATACAGGCAGAATGTGGCCATTGTATCATCTCCAACCAACACTTCTGCACCACAGTTTTCGCAAACATAGGCGTCTGTCGATTCATCCCACGCCTCACCGGGCATAAACCCTTCCATGCCATCTCGAGAAACGATGTCATTCGGGGATATTTTCGCGTCGCAAAAAGCACATCGCATTTTTTGTGCATCTGGGTCAAACAGAAGATTCGCAGCACAATTCGGGCATTTGTATGAGAATGGCACAATGCTCTCCTAAATAATTTTCTCGTTGAGCTTCTTCCCGCCGAGCAAGTGAAAATGAACGTGCATAACAGTTTGGCCGCCGTCCTCACCACAGTTGTTTATGACTCTAAAACCCTGTCGCGTCCCTTTGATGTCCGCAATAACCGGAATAGCATCCAAGATGGCTTTATAAGATTTTGCACCATCTTCAGATTGACTTAGATCGATGATATCATCAAAATGGCGCTTCGGCACAATCAGAACGTGAACCGGTGCTGAAGGATGAATATCATCAAAACAGATAACATCATCATTTTCATAGACGATTGTCGACGGAATCTCTTTGTTGGCTATTTTACAAAAGATACACATAAGAACCTCCATTTCGTGAGTTAAAAGGATTAAATAATCGACCTTACTTCACGACCGAAGAAAGATCTACATTCATCGCTATCAGACACCAAGCTGTCGATTAACCTCTGCTTTAGCGGCCGAAAGCGCTTGCGGCAATGCGTCTAAGTTCTTGCCTCCGGCTTGCGCCATGTCCGGGCGACCACCGCCGCCACCACCGGCAGCCGTTGCAGCCGCTTTGACAATCGTGCCGGCGTGAATGCCCGCAGACACTGCCTTTGGACTAGCCATAACGACGAACATGAGCTTGTCAGACTGAACCGCCGCCAAAACGACAACACCATTATCCATGCGATCTCTAACCTTATCGGCGGTATCTCTCAATGCATCGGCACTCTCTGCCTGAATCTCTGCGACAACAACATCAACGCCGGCAATCGACTCGGCTTTCTGGGCAAGATCTTGCGCCTCATTTCCACACTGTGCTTCGCGAACCTGCTCGAGTTGTTTTTCGAGCGTCTTAATCTCTGCAGCCATTCCTATAACCTTCTTGGCCAGCTGATCCGGTGTTGCTTTGAGAATAGAAGTCATTTCCTTAATCACTTCATGTTCTGACTTGGCAAGTGCAATAGCCGATCGACCGGTGACAGCCTCTATGCGGCGAACACCGGATGCGATACCGCTCTCCGACAGAATTCGGAACATGCCCGCTTGGCCGGAATGTGTCAGGTGTGTTCCGCCGCAAAGTTCCATCGAATAGGGGGCTTCTTTACTTCCAACAGTGATGACGCGAACGGTGTCCCCGTATTTCTCACCGAAAAGGGCCATTGCACCCATTGCGCGAGCTTGATCTTGCGTCATAACATGTGTCATGACGGGCTCATCACGAAGAATAACCTCATTCACTTGATGCTCTATCGACTCCAGTTCTTCTTGCGTCAACGCTTGAAAATGCGTGAAATCGAAACGAAGGCGTTCGTCGGAGACCATCGAACCGGATTGCTCCACGTGATCACCCAAAACATCTCTTAATGCCTTTTGCAAAATGTGCGTCGTCGTATGATGGCGCGCCGTGGAAAGGCGACGGTCCACATCGACCTTTTGATCAACGGTCTCACCTTGACGTATGGCGCCTTCTTTAATCAGAATCGAGTGTAGAAATTTGCCGGAAGCATCTTTGTCTACGCTTATGACATCTGCGCAAAATTCATTTGCAAAGATCATTCCGATATCATGAGTCTGGCCGCCGGAAGTCGCGTAAAACGAAGTCTTGTCAAAAATAACGACCACCTTATCACCGGAAAAGGCCTCCGGGACCAATTGAAGCGCGCCCTCTTCATCTTCCTTGATGATATATCTGACGATACCCTTGGATACGAGCTCATCATATCCCACAAAGTCTGTCGCTTCACGATCCGAAAGCAACTCTTGGGGCAACTCTTTTCCGCCCCATGCGGTATCTGTTTTGGCCTTAGTCGCCGCCCTTGCAGCATCTTTTTGCTTCTTCATCTGTGCGGTAAAGCCGGCCTCGTCAACCGTTAGCCCGGCATCCTTGGCAATCTCTCTGGTCAAGTCAAGCGGAAAACCGTAGGTATCGTGTAAACGAAATACATCTTCCCCGGATAGTGCCGAAAGACCTTGAGCCTGAGCCGCTTCGATCATGTTCTGCAGAATGGACGAGCCCTGCTCCACAGTTTTTGCAAATGCCTCTTCTTCTTTTCGAATAACAGTCATGATATAGCTGCGTTTCTCAATAAGAGAAGGATATGCCTCTTTATTCTGCTCAATGACTTGATCCGCAATCTGCGTCAAAAATAAATCCTTTATACCGAGCAAGCGACCAAATCGGGCCGCACGGCGCATCAGTCGACGCAGAACATAACCTCGGCCCTCATTCGAAGGCAATACGCCATCAGAAATCATCATGGTCGATGACCGCGCATGGTCTGTAATCACGCGAATGGCAACATCATCCTTTTGATTCTTACCGTACACAACACCCGATAATTCGCAGACCTTGTCCAAAATACTTCGGATGGTATCGACTTCAAAAAGATTATCGACGCCCTGCATAATGCATGCGAAACGCTCCAATCCACCGCCGGTATCGATATTTTTCTTCTGAAGAGGGGTATACGTGCCATCTTCTTCGCGATTATATTGTGTGAAAACCAGATTCCAAAACTCAACAAATCGATCGCACTCACAGCCGACCTTACAATCCGCTGAACCGCAACCGTATTTCTCGCCACGGTCAAAATAGATCTCCGAACAAGGTCCGCATGGGCCGGTGCCGTGCTCCCAGAAATTATCCGCTTTCCCCAACCTAGTAATCCGGTCTTCCGGAACACCGACATCATCACGCCAGATCGCGTATGCCTCATCATCTTCTTCATATACGGAAGGATAAAGGCGATCCTCAGGCATCTCAAGCACCTTCGTACAGAATTCCCAAGCCCACGGAATCGCTTCCTTCTTGAAATAATCACCAAATGAAAAATTGCCGAGCATCTCAAAATACGTACCGTGACGCGCAGTCTGTCCGACATTATCAATATCCGGTGTGCGAATGCACTTCTGACACGTTGTGATACGAAGACTAGGCGGTGTTTGCGCACCCGTAAAAAACGGCTTAAGCGGCGTCATCCCTGCATTGATCAACAATATGGACGGGTCATTCTGCGGCACCAAAGGAAATGACGGCAACCTTAAATGAGCCTTGTGCTCGAAAAAATTCAAATATCTTTCCCGGATTTCATTAAGACCCAACGGTTCCATATATGTGCTCCATTCTGCAATTCAATAAAACGTTCTTCTTGAGAAGTGCTTTTGAAAAAGCTTTCACAAGCAATCATTTTACAATAATCGCAGTCCAAGAGCAACGACATGCCGACACAACCGCTGATTTCAGACGTCCGATGCTTGTTACCTATTATCTTCTGTCATCGTTTTTAATACCGACTCAATCATCTCTTTATATTGATTAACGACACTGGCCGGCCTGATAATTCGAACCTTGTCACCGAATTGGAATAGCCACGAGAAAAACACAGGGCTCAACGACGCAGAGACATGGGCAACAAAATGAGTATCATTGCTCGACATAATCCTCGTCTTATCGCCAAAACGATCAATGACCGGATTAATCAGGTCTCTTGTAAACGCTATATCCATACTCTCATTATTGCCGGAATACATACCAAAACTTTCTTCAACCAAAGTCGAGATGTTGAGCGACTTTGGCTTTGGCATCGCCGGAATCTCTGTTTTTTCAACTTTGCGCATTCGGTCAATTCGAAAAAAGCTAATTTTCTCTCGCCGCTCGTAGTATCCAAGCACATAATAATAGTCATCGTTCCAAACTAATGCATAAGGACTCACTCGATAGATCGAGCCATCGCGGCGGGCTTGCGTCGACTTAGAAGGCAGATAATCATGGTATTTAAATTGAATACGGACGCCTTCGTTCATCGCATCCTGAATCGTTGCCGTAATCTCCGACACATCGTCATTTCCGGTCTTCGGGCGACCATGAAATAAAATCTGTCGCTGCATCATCTTTGCGAGTCTCTCGCTGGTCAAACTCTCAAGCTTAGCTGTCAAAGTATTCGTCGTCGATTCAGAAATAAATCGAGCAGACTGAATGGCATCGACCAGTAGCCTTAGCTCCGCAATATCAAACTGTCGGTCGCTGACACAGTACTCAACCGGCTTAATACCGTTTTTGAAAATACCGTAACCACACTCGTTGAGAATATGAATATCTCGATAAATCGACTTCCGCTCTGCACTTGCCCCCCTGACACTCAAATAGTCCTGAATCTCTTTAAGCGTTACACCACGCTCATTGTCGGATTTCCGGTAAAGAATCTGTAGAATATAGAACAATTTTGCTCTGGAATTCTCAACTCCTGCCATGACTACCTCCAAAATGATGGGCTGAAGTGCTCTGGAAAAATCGGACTGTTTCGATGATCGGCAATACTACAGTCCATTAGTTTGATTTTATCATTTATGATGTACCAATCATGGGACTATAGAGTGAAAGATTTATAAATAATTATAAATATTCTCCTCTCCTTGTTCATAAATGCCATATGTTACAAACTTTTCCGGCACATTCGATATCTCGAAATTGGCGCCTCAATAATCTTATAATCCCACCAAGTTTGCCTAATTAACAAAAAAGGGCTGCCTCATCCGACTTTGTTATAAGCCTTTTGAGACAGCCCTTCTGACATTAAGGATGAATATATTAAATGTTGCTATTCAAATAAAGGAATGTCGTGAGTATAACGGTTCCGACAGTCAATAGAAAGATCAATGCGACAAAGACCCATGCAAAAGGCCTAGCATAGTTGAAACCGCCATTCGTACCGAATCGATCCTCGACAAAAAGGGTCGGATCTTCTTTGTTGTAATAGAACATACCCAGCTTCCAATACCTATCGTCTTGCCGGCTCACACTGGGTCTTGAAGACGCCTGTGGGATTAACCCAACCGAAGCACGATCCACCTCTAATATGTCCGGATTAATCTTATTTCCGGCCTGACCGACTTTCAGTGACAGGCCTAGCGGTAAAACAATCATCAAAACAGTCGGTACACCCATTGCGATATACATCAGCGTTTTTGAAGGCGACCACAATTCCAGAGCAAGCCCGTAGAAAAACAGAAACATAAATGTCATCAGAACGGTTATTGCGCCGAGCACATGACTCAGATAACGGCGATATATACGATGCTGTGCGTAAGATCGCGCCGGATCCTCCTGATTAAGTTGCAGCTTCATTCTCCAAGTCATCATATTGCTGACCATCATAAAAATGGCCATACCCAATGCAAATAACGGCATCGCCAACACAGACATCAGACTTTTCTCGGACCAACTGTCTGCTTCCATGGATGCACCCCAGTGCGTAGCGATTTGGTCCGGAAGTGTCGGGTAAAGATATAGGCCAACAATAATTGCCACAATGGCAAGCACGGCACTCACAATGTACCACGCCCAAGGCAATTGCGAAAAAGTCTGGCGTGACATCGTTAACTTCATGTCCGCACTGCCTTTTTCGGAAAGCGCCCATTGATGCTCTGCCTTGATTAAAAGTGCTCTCTTCCATGACGGAATATAGACGACGAATTGCATCAGAATAATGATTAGCGGCGCATATATCGCCGTCAGGATGGACATTTGGGGAACGTACATATATTGAACAACCACCAATCCGGCGACCACCAACGACGCGAAGGATATAACCATCCTAAAACGTCTCTTAAGCGAAATAACCTGTGGATGCTTGGCCTGATTCGCTGGAATACGAACTCCAAAAAGAGGTGATTGACTTGTTATGTATGGAATAACGGCAAGCAAGCCGCCGGTTAAAAAGACCATAAACAGATTGATGATAAATAAAAACAATAAAGTGTCATTCATTATTTCTTACCTCCGGTATTTTCAAGTTGATTAAAGAGCGAGGCGACGATGTCTTGAAAATCTTCCCTCTCCATCTGTCTGCAAATGGCTTCTGCGATATACGGACATAGGCGACTCTTCAGTTGTTCGGCAAATGGTCCGTCCTCTTTCGTCATCGCAGCAATTTTGGCACCCGATCTGCGATCCATCTTTACGAAACCTTCGTCCCGAAGAATGGCATACGCTTTATTGACTGTATGAACGTTAATTCCGATATCGGCCGCCAGCCGCCGCACGGACGGCAATGCCTCCCCCGGAAGGAGCTGACCTGAAGCGATTCCAATCACAATCTGATCTCTCACTTGAGTATAAATCGGAATGTCTCCGGAAAAATCGACTTCTATTATCATTATATTGCCTCCTTTTTTGTTTGTTCTACATCATGTATAACACATGTTACAATTTTTCGCAATCCCTATTTCTTTCTGGTCGAAAAGCGATAGTTGCTTCACCCACATTATCAATCAATCCTGATCGAAAAAATGCACATTTCAGATATAATGATGAATATATCTCCGATATGAAGGGCGTTTATGGCAACCATTTTATTGCTCATTGTCATCTACTTGGCTTACTTAAGCCTTGGTTTACCCGATGGGCTAACCGGCGTTGCTTGGCCGGAGATGCGCATCACTTTCGACTTGCCTCTGGCTGGAGCAGGCTTTTTGACCATTGTCGGTACAATCGGCTCAACAATTGCGTCTTTTTCGAGCGGCCACATCCTCAAGCGAATGAAGACCGGTCCGTTGGTGCTCTTCAGTTGTTTGCTTACCGGAGCATCGATATTTCTTTATGGCTTTTCCGGTAGTTTTTGGTTTCTGGTCTTGTTGACGATTCCGATGGGATTCGGCGCCGGCGCTGTTGATGCAGCAATGAACCACTATGTGGCGAGGCACTTCACTTCCAAGCACATGAACTGGCTTCATGCCTTCTGGGGGCTCGGTGCCTTTGCCGGTCCATTATTGATGACCTTTGCCATCACATCTCTCGGCTCTTGGCGCAATGGCTATCATATCGTCGGAGTCATCCAACTTGTTTTGGCCGTCATTTTCTTTTTGTCACTGCGCGTGTGGAACATTCATGATGCTCGACCGCTCCCGGAAACTGAACCATCTGTTTCCTCCCACGACAAAATTGAAACCCCGGTGCCCTCTGTCGAAAAATCGCTTGAACCTAATCCGGAATCCCCAGACCGTAAAGCGAAGGACGTTCGGCTTTCAAATCCGATATCTTTCATCGGGGCAAAACTCCGGCTGGCGGCATCCGAAATGACTTCGCGCAAGGGTTTATTCTATGCCGTCGCCACGTTTTTCTTTTACGTTGGTGCCGAGGCCGTACTCGGATTATGGAGCGCAACATATTTTCGAGAAGTTCGCCACGTGACCGTTAAAAGTGCCGGATTATGGGTATCTTTGTACTATGCGGCAATTACAATCGGCCGAATTCTTATTGGATTTTTTGTAGAAAAACTCGGAACGACTCGCGCGATAAAAATCGGTATTGCAATCAGCTTAGTCGGCTTTCTTATATTGATCATTCCCTTTTATCCATATGTTTTGTGTCCAGTCGGTATTGCGCTGATTGGTTTTGGGTTCGCACCACTTTATCCCTGTGTCATGCAAGATACACCACTTCGCTTTGGATCGTTTGCGATGATTGCCACCGGCTATCAGATGGGTTTTGCCAACATCGGATACACCCTCCTCCCGATTTTGGTTGCTTTGGTTGCCGATGCGACAACGCTTCACTTGATTCCTGTCTTTGCGTTGATCTTTCTATTGTTGTTTGCCGTTTATGCTCAGAAATTATCTCGTATTCGCGCATAATTCGAGGCAGACTTAAGCATCGCGCATAAACTGCAGGTTTCAATGTACTCAACAAATATTTCACCTCGAAAAATGCGTTTCCAGGCGTTATTGGGTGTGCAGCCGTCCATCAATCTGTGATACAATACCGTTTACAAAGTGCAAACGAGGTTTATATGAATTCAGTATTTTTGAAAAAATTAGCGGTTGCAGCTCCCGAAATTCTTCTTCCAAAATCTTCAGTTGATCTCAGCCGTTGGGCGGTCATCGCTTGTGATCAATTCACATCGGAACCGGATTACTGGAAAAGCGTTGCCGAGACAGTCGGCGAATCGCCTTCAACCCTTAAAATGGTCTTGCCTGAAGTGTTTCTGGAGTCGTTGGACGAGAAGCATATTTCCGTAATGATTGAGTTGATTAACCATAATATTTCGTCATATCTTCGTGACGATATTCTCGAAAAAAAAGAACCCGGAGTCATATTAGTTGATCGAAAGACACCTCTTCACCCTTCTCGCAAGGGTATTGTGCTTAGTGTCGATCTGGATCAATATGATTTTACGCCCGGAACAAAAAGTCGCATTCGCGCTACAGAAGGCACAGTACTGTCCCGTATTCCTCCGAGAGTTCGGATACGCAAAGACGCCGCAGTTGAAATTCCACACATCATGTTGCTGATTGACGATCCGGATAAAACGGTCGTGGAAGCGGCTTATTCCATCCTCAAGGACCAGTCTGATGCGATTGTGTACGATACCGAATTGATGATGAACGGCGGACACTTGCGAGGTTATTACGCTTCAGCGGACTCTTCGGCTTTCCGCGTCATCGTCGATGGTCTATCCAATCTCTTGGATGCCTCTCAAGACGGTTTTCTTTTTGCTGTCGGGGACGGTAACCACTCTCTGGCCACTGCCAAAGCGCATTGGGATTCAATCAAAGCTGGCTTGAGTGCTGAAGAATACCGCGTTCACCCGGCTCGCTTTGCACTCGTAGAAGTCGTTAATATCCACGACGAGGGCCTTGATTTCGAGCCCATCCATCGTATGGTCTTCGGACTCGATTACGAGACTTTTGCGACGGCTCTCACCGCATATTTCGGTGAAGACAATGTAGTTATTTCACAGGCGGATAGCGCATCCGTGGATGTCTTTTCAGAGTGTGAAGGCCAGGTCTTTTTTGCTACCATCGCCAAGTTATACTACCGGATCGAAATATTAAAGCCGGTTCACCCTCTTGCAGTCGGCACGCTCCAGATTTTTCTTGATGACTTTACCTCCCAAAACGGCGCCATCCGAGTCGATTATATTCACGGTGCGGACGTGGTTGAAGCGTTGTCCGAGAAAGACGGACTCGGTTTTATCTTGCCGCCGATATATAAAACCGATTTTTTCCCAACGCTTTCTTCAATTGGTATATACCCGAGAAAAACGTTTTCAATGGGAGAAGCACTCGAAAAGCGATACTATATGGAAGCCAAATCAATAGTAATAGGAGTCGACTAATGCCGCATCGTCCTTCGATTTGTGTCATCGGCGCCGGGCTGACCGGTCTTGTAGCCGCAAGAAAGCTCGCCCGCAATGGGTTTAGGGTATTAGTTGTGGAGCAACATTCTACGGCCGGTGGCACATTGTCCTCGATGCGTATCGGACATGAATATTTAGAGCTCATCCCTCATCATCTTCGGAAAAACGACCGGAATATGCTTTCACTATTCAAAGAATTGGGTTTATTCGATGACATCTCATGGTTTGATTCCTATTGGTACGGTCGTGCGGGGCGCAAAAAATTGGGTTATCCGGAACGCGGATTCCACACACTTGTGTCCGCTTTGACCCAAGAAATCACCGACGACGGCGGCATCATATATTACGGATATACTGCGCTTGATATCTCTTTGGTTTGCAACGAAGATAAAGATACCTATCAGATTACTTGCGTTCTGGCCGATTGTACTTCTGTGCTTATCGATTGCGACGATGTTTTGTTTACCGGTTCGTGCCGAAATTTGGCGCACATTACTCACAGCCTTGACTTGCCCACAGATTATCGCGACTCTCTCATGGACGTGACATATCGGGCGAACATGACATTGCTCTTGGTCATGAAATCGCCATTAACGGGATGTTTTTCTCGCCCATTTAACGAGGACCATTATCCTTTTCAGCGCATAATCCAGCATTCGAATCTCGTAGGAGAACGAAAATACGGTGGTCACATCCTATATTTATCGGGTTCGTTTCAAACGACACATCCTATGTGGACACAGTCCGATTCAGAAGTCTTTAAATCTTACTTCAAAGCGCTCCAGAAGACGAATCCGACTTTGCTTCGTTCTGACATAAAAACGTGGCGACTCACGAGAACGCGATATGCATTGCCGATTGCTTTTCCCGAGACTTCCATCTCGACCCCGCTTCCCGGCCTCTACATTTGTAGCTTGGCCATGATTGGTAATTCATCCGGCAACTCTGAATATAGAATGGATTCATGCGTTGCTTTGGCAAACGATATCGCCGACCGCATTCGGGATAATCGTCTAACCATTCGACCGGTATCCGGTTCCGCGCCTGTCGATTACATTTGCTCGTAAGATTGTCTGCAGATATCAATGCTATATGATAAAATGTGATGATGTTCAGTAGCAACTATTTGCTCTTGGAGGAGATATGGTACGCCATTTAAAAACACATATCGTTCGAACTGATACTCCGAGTCCCCTATCAATACTCTTAATATCCGTTCTTGGGCTCGTTTCCGTTTTATTATTCATCCGGGTCGGAAAAGATGCGATGTCCATTTTTCGTTGGTGGATTACCACACTCGTCCTCGGGCTGACAGTCTATCCGCTGACTTCGAGTATATTTTCACGCTATCAGGGCAAGGGCTACGCTTTCAGCAAGGCGATCGGCATACTGTTGCCGTCGTTTCTAGTCTGGACACTGGTTTACCTTAAGATTGTCCCTTTAAACATCTTCAGTATTTCAATTTCTGTATTACTCATAGGCGTGGTGTCTTGGGGAAAGAAAGACACCCGCACGCACGCGATTTCCGCGCTCAAATCCGTAAAAGACCGCGACGAGATCATCATAGTCGAGCTCATGTTTCTTGTTGTATTACTCTTTCTTTGTTACATCAAAGGCTTTTTTCCTGAAATCAATGGCGAAGAAAAGTTCATGGATTATGCATTTCTTAACTCGCTGGTTCGTACGAACTCGCTGCCGGCGCCCGATCCTTGGCTGGCCGGCAGTAGCATTAATTATTATTATTATGGACAATACATTTACGCCTTCATCACTCGACTCAGTGGTTTGTCCACATCCGTAACATATATGATGTCCATTTGCACGACACTCGCGATTGCATTTATCATGGCATTCGGTTTGAGTAGCATGCTATTTGATTACTCTGTTCAGAAAGGCGTCAAGGCGCCATCCTCATTTCGCGCTATTGCCGGTTTAGTCAGCGCATTTTCCGTTTGCTTCTTTGGCAATGCCCATTCATTTTTCTACGACGAAAAAAGCATCGGAAATGTTTTCCTGCGTTTTTTATCTCGCCTGGGAATTAATACCGGTAAGACAGACTCCTTTTTCTATCCCAACTCAACTCGATTCATCGGACATAATCCGGATTCGCGTATCGTCAATGCTGCCGGAGAACTAATCCAAAACGGCGATTACACGATTCATGAATTCCCATACTATTCCTATCTGATTGGAGATTTACACGCGCATTATGTAGGTACAATGGTCATCCTGCTGATATTAGCCGTTCTATTCGTCGTCGTTACGTCTAGTCCCATCAGCGAAAAAGACCCCTCCTCTTTCACGCTTTTCGGGCTCTCGCGAAAAGAATCTGTTCAACAAGCCCGATTTGAAATATCTTCGTTGTTTTCATATCACTACATTGTGATTGCATCACTTCTCGCCATCTGTACAATGTGCAACTACTGGGATTTTCTCATATACTTCATTGCTTCGGCCATGGCAATTCTTATCGCCAAAACTCTCTTTTCCAAACACTTTTCGACATGGCCCGGCGCAATCATTTTTGCCATTGAAATGTTCGCTATTCTATTTGTATACCTCAAATATTCCGCACAGCCCGAGCGCCACTTCATATTCCAGATGATTGTGTTGTGCGTATCGTTAATACTCACCTCCGCCTTCCCGTGTGCGCTCAGTCGAACATCAATGGTCTTGTCATTTATTTTCACATTTGCCTTCGGCCTATCCATGCCATTTCATGTCAATTTTGATATGATTTCAAGCGCATTGCTGCCCGTCGAATCCCGCACCGGAATATATCAGTTTTTTATGGTCTGGGGGGTTCATTTCACATTTGCGATTTTGTTTATCGTATTTGTCATTATCTTGTCTTCTCGTAAATTACGACAACCGTCTTCAAAGTCTGAGATAAAAACTTCTCCATCATGCATCATTTCGCGCTTTTTCAACGCCATAAATCCTGCCGATTTGTTTGTGTGCGGACTTGCTGCAGTCGGATTCATCATGCTTCTTCTTCCAGAATTATTCTACGTTGTCGATATTTACGGTGGTGACTACAAGCGTGCCAATACGATGTTCAAATTCACGTTTCAGGCCTTCATTATTTTGTCGGTCATTACAGGATATATCACAATGCGCTTTTTCTCATACCGAAAAGAGACAAAAAATATCCAAACATATTCGGCACCAGCAATGATCGTTGCCGTTCTTTTATCTGCCTCGCTTGCCATCACAATGCATTATCCTCTCGTATCGACAGAACAACGATCCGGGGATCTGAAGTATACCAATTACAAGGGAATTGACGGGACTGTCGCTTTGAAAATACGTAACAGCCCGCAGCTCAATATGGGCCACGGCAGCCTTTTGTCTTACGCTCAGGCAATCGACTATCTCAACGACAATGTCACCGGAATCGTCAACATTGTCGAGGCTTACGGATACAGCTACACTGACAATTGTCTCGTGTCTTCGTACACCGGTCTGCCAACCATTTTTGGTTGGTACACGCATGAATGGTTGTGGCGCTTCCAGGGTGTGCTTGATAATAACGAGCTCGTCCAGGACAAGGAGAAGCCGGATCTCTGGCAAGAGATTATTAACCCACGGAGATTTGCGGTTGAACAAATTTATACTTCAACGGACGTTTTGCTGGTTCAGTCATATCTCAATCAATACGAGGTCAAATACATCATCGTCGGACTTCTAGAGCGTAATGTTTTTCCGAACATTCAAGATGATTTAATCAAAAGTCACGGCCAAATCGTATTCGAGACTAACGACCTCTATATTGTCAAAGTAAATTCCTAATTTCTTTCTCCCGCATCTTCCACATCAAAAGACCGGATAGCATTAAGCCGCCTCATAACTTAGTTATGAGGCGGCCAAGTGATGTTAATAGATATGTCATTTCTCTGACGCTACGATAATCAACGGATTAATTAAAATCCAATTGTGTCACTCTCAGAACACCCGGCATAGATTCGAGCTCCGCCAAAACCGACTCTGAAACCGTTTCATCAATCGCGATGAAAGACTGAGCCTTGCCGGAGCCGGGTTTACGGCCCCAGTGCATGCTTCCGATGTTGATGTTATTCTCGCCAAGCTTCGTTGCGACTTTGCCGATAATTCCCGGAACATCTTCGTTTTGCATTGCGATGACCGTCGGCGCAAGTTCGAAATTCATCTGATACCCGAAGAAAGTCACCAATACCTCAGTATTCACTCCAAAAACGGTGCCATTAACACTCAATTCACGACCATCCTCCGTGAAAAATTTCACGTGAATCAAATTGTTATACCGCTTCACTTGTGTTGTCTTGCTCTCAACTACTTCGACACCGCGCGCTTCAACCGATTGTCGGACATTAACAAAACTGACGCGTTCTGTCGTGAGTGCCGATAGAAAACCTTTGAGAACTGAGAGTGTCAGGATGCCGGTCTCTTGATTTGCAATTTCGCCACGATAGCAAACTTCAATCTTCCGAACCGGCGTCTTCTCCGCCTGGTAATATATTTTGCCGAGTTTCTCGGCAAGAGATGCGAATGGGCGAAGAAACGCCATATTGCCCGAACAACTCGGCATATTGATGGCGGCGACCAAGTCACCTTCCAAAGCCTTTGCGACCAATTCAGTGACTGCAGATCCAACATTATGATTGGCCTCGTGCGAAGAAGCCCCCAAGTGAGGCGTAACCACACAATTGGGAAGTTCCAACAGCTTATTCTGATATTTCTGCACGCCGGGCGCTTTATCATAAGAAGGTTCGTGATCAAAAACATCGATACCCGCTGCTGCAACTTGCCCGGACACCAAAGCGTCATATAAGGCCTGCTCGTTAACCAGACCGCCGCGAGCTGCATTCACGATCCGAACACCTTTTTTGCACTTCGCAAGCTTTTCGGCATCTAGCATGTTGTATGTCTCTTTAGTCTTAGGGGTATGAAAAGTAATTAAGTCAGAAACTTCAATCAATTCGTCAAGTGTCGCACAACGCTTTGCGCCAACACGATCGAACGAATCACCGGATATGTATGGATCGTATGCGATAACGTTCATGCCGATGCCCTTTAACTTGCGCGCAACGATCGAGCCGATACGTCCAAGGCCAATCACACCGACTGTCTTTCCCTCAAGCTCATTACCAATCATCGAGCCACGCCTGAAATCATCTCTTCTTGCCGCTTCGTTGGCTATGCAAATGTTTCTGAAAGCGGCAAAAGCAAGTGCGACAGCCAACTCACCGGCAGCCATAATATTGGCTTCCGGCGTATTGACAGCGATGATGCCTTTATCCGTGCACGCTTTCACATCAATGTTATCAATTCCGTTACCGGCACGACCAACCACCTTCAAACTTGAGGCCGCTTCAAGCAAATCCGAGTTCACCTGTGTTACGCTTCGTACAATCAATGCATCGTAAGGTGCAATGACCGTTTTAATCTCTTCTTGGGATAACCCAAGTTTTTGATCCACCTCGAAGCCTCGGCTCACGAGATAATCGACAGAATCTTGTGCAATTTTTTCGGTAATAAGAATTTTCATGGTGACCTCCTGCGTTCATCTGTATGCTTACTGGTACATCGAGCATCAACGAAATGATGCAATAACCTCGTCAAGATCGGAGAGCATCGCGTCAATGTCTTCGATGGTATTGTCGCCCATATGAGCAATTCTGAACGTCACATCCTTGAGCGCACCATATCCATTAGACATCAGATATCCGCGCTTACCCATCGCCGCATTGAGTTCAGAAAACGATATGTTAAGCGTATTAGTAATACACGACACCGTCACCGAAAGATATTCCGGATTCGAGTAAAGTGCTGCGTTTCTAGTAGCCCATGATCTGACCCGTTCGGCCATCTGTGCATGCCTATCTACTCTCGTCATAAATCCCTCATTAAGAATACGATCCAATTGAAAATCTAGTGCATACATGTGGGATACAGACGGAGTCGAAGGGTACTGATATGCCTTCTCGTGAACAAATTTATACAGTTCGACATAGTCGAAGTATAAGCCGCGATTCGGAATTGATTTTGCCTTTTCTATCGCGCGGTCTGTTACCGAAGCAATGGCCATTCCTGGCGGCAGGGCCAAGCATTTCTGAGTCGAGGTGATACATACGTCTATCTTCCACTCATCCACCGGAATGTAAGCACCGCCCAAAGAACTGACGGCATCAACACAAAAAGTCACATCCGGAAAATCCTTGAGAACCTTCGAAATCTCTCCAACCGGGTTCTGTATTCCGGTCGCAGTCTCATTATGCGTCACGGTAATTAAATCATATTCCCCAGAGGACAACGCGTCGCGAACCATCTCCGGGGTTGTCGGCTGTCCAAGCTCTGAGCGAAAAATATCAGCAGGCACACCGTTAGCGATACACATCTTAAACCATCGCTCACCAAAGGCACCCACAGAAAAAACAGCGGCCCTCTTTGCTGTAAATGATCGAACGGCACCTTCCATTAATCCGCTTCCGGAGGAGGTCGAAAGGATAATGGTATTGTCCGTAAACATTATTTTTTGAAGTTTAGTTGAAATACTCTCTTGAAGTGAAGATATATCCTTCGTACGATGACCGATGATGGGTCGGCTCATTTGCTCCAAGACTTCCGGGCATACATCAACCGGTCCCGGAATGAATAATTTCTTATGCATGTCAATTCCTCCTCGAATTCAAAAGAATACCCCTATGATTTTATACGTACCAGACAATTTTGACCAGAGGAAAAACAGATCCGCCCATTTTTTCTACATAATAACAAGGGGAAGCAAAAGAAAGCACCAATCTAAAGGCTATTGCCCAAAGATTGGTGCTGTGTGTCACGAAGAAATCAAATCGTCAATTACTGCAACATCGCAGACGGTGGCAAATTGATACTATCTCCGGGCTGTGGCACATATTCCGGAGGCAAATTGTTGTATGTCTTAATTGTGGCTATGCGAGGATCGGTTTCCTCGGTGATGTTGATATTGTATACCGTATGGAAAAGATCCCACCACGTCCTAAATCCGGTGTTTTCCGAAAACACGAATGTGCCCTGAGAGTCTCCGGATACGACAGGCACAGCGGTAGTGGCATTCGGATCGACCGAAGCATTCGGATCAACCGAAGCATTCGGATCAACCGAAGTACTCGGATCGACGGTGGAATTCGGGTCCGTTGCCGGTGTAGATGAATCGATGACAGCCGACTGAGACGCGCTGGTACTTTTTGTTTCTGCCGGCGCTTCGTCTTTATCACATGCCTTGACTACAAACAAAACAATTATGATAATGATCAAAACAAGACAAACTCCAGCCATAATGAACATCAGCCAGTTATTTCGCTGGTACGCAGAATCCGGCCGACCGTAGTCAAATCCCTTTTCTTCTTCGAAAGGATCTCCCGATCGCGGTCTACCTGAGCCCGGGCGGGGACCCGTCCGGCCCCCTTGGGGGCCCTGAGGCCTAGGCCTTGAAGCGGATCTCTCAAAAGTATCATAATCAAACGCTGGTGCCGGCGGCGTCTCTGAAAAGTCAGAATACGACGTTGAAGGGGCAGCTGCCTCCTCGTCCGTAATGAATGAACCTCTAGCATATACACCAGTATCATCTTGCACTGGTGCCTCGTCGTTATCAAAACTAGGCGGTGAATAACTAGGTGCCGCATAAGTCGGCATTTCAGGAATATCCTGTGCCTGTCCGACAACCGGAATCGGCATATCTGTATCCTCAAAAGGAATATAGTATCCGCCGTCTTGAGCGACCGGTCGAGATTTCTGAGACTCAGATACCTCATCGTTGTAATAGAAGTCTTCAGGCACACTCTCATCCGGCTGATCCGGAGTGAAATCTACATAATTGTCAGCATCGGTATCCGAAACAACAGGCTCTTCAGGGGCGTCTCCAAAAAACAATGGGGATTCATCCAAGTCTTCATCATCTTGCAGAAATTTCGGTGCTTCGTCTTCATCATAATCAAAACGATTCATATTACTCTCCGTTTCTTCCGCAACTGAAGTCGATGTCGCGGACTTGGCCGGCTGAATAGAAGTGCGAGCTTCATCCACCCTTTCTGCTTCACTCATGATATGCGTCTGACTCTCGCTGAGACTCGCCTGAGGCGCACCCTCTTTCTGTGCAAAAGTGGCTTGCGGTTGCGCTTGATCAACAGATGAATCTTCATCTGTCTCAGCCACTTTGAAAAAACCGGCTGCATCAGTCTGCTGCTCAACTGGGGACGCATCAGGTATTGCGTCCTCCTTAGCAGGCGCATTCGATAATCCGTCACTCTTCGCGCTTATAGCAGTTGGCTCGGACGAGAGCTCTTGTTCTGAGACAGACCGATTGAGTTGGTCTGCCGGAATAATTGTATTTACTGGCGGCTCATCTGATACGAAGGATATCGAATCCGGCTTTGCTACGTCTATCTTGCGGTCGGAAGAGGAATCCGTATCAAAAAGCAAGGGCTCAAACACGGGCGCCGTCGGCACCGAAGGGGTGACCGGAACAGCGGGTGCAACAGGGATTGTGGGATTCACCGGATTGAAAGCCATGGTCGCCCCTGACTCAACAGCATCGGAAGAACCGGAAGAAGAACTCTCATGATGACGAGAAACATCTTCTTCATTCTTTTTCTTCTTGCGTCCAAAGCCGAAAAAACCACCGCGTTCTTGAACTGTCACATTCTCAACAAATGAAATAAGGAACTGAAGCGGTACATTCGGCATCTTTGCAGCAGCCTCTGTAATGACATTACCTGCGGCTTCACACTGATCTTCCGCGTCATAAAGAATTCGAAGCAACTCTTTTTGTCCGAGCGCATCATAGACTTCCCTATTGCATATAATAAGGCAATCATCGACTTTAAGTTGTGCAATATTTGAACACAAAGCAGTCGCCGTCTTCGAAGCACAATAATTGTAAAAATGATCAACCTTTTGGCGCTGAGTATTGATTGGCTCAATCGGAATATCCGTTGCTGTCATCGGAAAGAGCGTGTCATCACGGTACAAGAACGCCAAGCCTTTACCCATAGTAATCGCAAAGGCTTCAGTATCCTTAACAATAAATCCCGAAAAATATGGCGATCTGTTGCTCTCAGCCTGAATCTTCATCCGACCGCTGACCATCACAGCAGTATTAACAAAATCGCCAATCTGGTCATCCAATTGTCTCTTGCCGGACTTGATGTCATTGTGAAGTCGCTTGATAATCGGCTCGTAAGCCGGTGTATCAGAAGCGTCACCGCTCAGTTCGGGGGTGTGTGAGAAGACGGCCATAAGAAATCCGCCATCTTCCTTGTCCATCGTGATATCGGCGGCACGGTTTTCTCTTTTACCGGCCAACCGGCCATCCGCGAAAAAAGCATCTGTCATATCCGAAGTCGGGTAGTATCTCGCTGTTATCGTCGTTGCAAGACGAGTCATCTTTGCCATGAGGTGAGCCTCCCAGAAATACCTTATGCATTGTCTTGTGCCGAAGCACAGCATCAGATAAATAGTTCAATAAAATCATTGTTATTATATCATACCGCACTTACAGGCAATGATGTCAACGATAAAAATACCGTACGGTTAAGCATTGTTTACAAATTCATTTATATACTGCTCAATAACCGGGAATGGGGCAGGTCCAACGTCTAAATAGGCCTCGTGAACTTCTTTGATTGTTTTCTTGCCTTCTGTTGCCTCGATGGCACCGCCAAGAATACGAATCGTCTCCAGATGACCGAAGCAATAAGGGGTGTAGTAGCAGGGAATCTCGACAACAATATCCCAAATTTGATCTATAGTCGCGGTATCGGAAATTCCCAATTCCGCCATATAGGCCTTGGTATCCTCGTAAGTCCAACCCTCGTAATTCACACCGATGTCTATTCTCGAAACAAGAATTTTTGTGTACATCGAATCAATCGCTGCCAGTCGCGCGGCATCTTGATTGACGTCGGCTTTAGACATGACATATTCACCGGCATACTCCGCCCAACCTTCCGAGTAAGCTGTCGAACTATACAATTTCTGATAATTCGTTGTCATGTGATATGCATGATACACATTTTCAAAAAGATGACCGGGATAGCCTTCATGTCCGATGGTGCTCAAGATGTTAGGTGTATCAGAAAGCTGGGAATTATTGATAACAATGATGTTGACACTCGGGTCATCAATCGGGCACATAAAATATGCGGCTGGGCTAAAAAACTCTTCGACCTGAGAGGGAACATCTTCGAGAATCAGATTGTGCTCTGGCAGTGCAGGGAAATCTTCTTCTATGACTTGTTTGCAAAATTCGACGTTTTCGGACACGTCTCCCATTGTGACATCCATACTCATATATGCGTCAAAGACGCCTTCCTTTACAGCCAATGCGAACAACTCGGTTTGCAATGCCTCAAACTCGCTTTCGAGCAGAGTGATTCCCTCCTCAGGCGTAATGTACATACCCGTACGTTGCGCAAAATAGCGAGCAAAATACTCTTTCCCGCCCTCAACTTCCTCGAGTCCGCGAACGCGAACACTTTTGCCCTTAAGGCCTTCAAAAGCGGACTTGAGCGTCTCATATGCCGGAAAAAAACTCTCGGCAACAGCCACCTCATGTCTTGTAATCAAATCGGTTTTTTCAGCATCGGTAATGCCCTCAATTGCCGCAACGCGATCCTCGAATGTAGTGAGAATAAAGTGATTATCAGGATCGGCCAACATTGCATCGCAGCTCTCAATAAGTTTATCAAGATACTTATCCTCGACCGTCAATCCCATATCAGCGCGCTCGTTTTCTAAAGCGATGAAATCGTCATAATATCTGGGGATGTCGTTAATCAGTTCGATGTATAAATCTGCGTCCTCAATCGAGCTAAACTTTACTTGAGAAAGCGTTAGCGGCAAATTTGATTGTAGACCGGTGATGGAGTTAAATGCAGAGGAGTGGTAAAAATCAGTCGGCTCCTCATATTGCATTTGACTTAATTCTAAATCAAGCACATCGTACATAATCTGGTATTCACGATTCAAAGCGTCTCGGTTAACTTCTTTCAGAGCATCAGCACATTCATCGAAGACCGCAAAATCTGCCAGATAATCTTCATAGGTCTCAATACCTAAAGTCGCAGCCGGATACTCTATACCCAACTCATCCGGACGGCTCAACCGAAAATACATGCTGAGATAGTCACCGCCGAGGGCATTCTCAACCAGCTTGATATCAATTGCATCCATCTGCTCGATGGCCGCTAATTGATCCTCTTCGGTAAATGCCAAAGGATCTGTTGCCAATGTCGTCTCAACGACTTCAGTCACTTGTGATTCGGTGGTCTCCGTCTCAGTTTCCTCGGTTGTTGTGACCTTAGCAGACGTCTTCTCTGTTTCACTTTCGGACAAAATACTTATTCCAGATTGACAACCGGCAGCAAAAGTAAGAATGCAAACCAGTAATATGGCTATTATTTTTTTGGAATTTATTATTTCTTTCTTTTTCATTATTTGTGACCTCCCGAAATGTATAAACATTATTTGTTTTCCATCACATTTTTACACACTTTCAGGCATTTGTCATTATTTTGATTTTGTTCATTTCTCTGCATTTTTATGTTGCTATAATAAACAGACAAAAGTGATAAGTAGGAGATAAAATGAATTCTGCGTGGAACATTTTTCGCTGGGAACTGCGTCGAGTCTTGACTAATTGGCGTCAAGCAATGACAATTTTTGTAATTCCTTCTTTTGTGTTACTACTCGTACTGTATCTTTTCCCGCTCCTCATGGACTTTATGGCAACCGGAAATCTTGGAAGGCCGACACTCTACTTCGTCAATTCTCCAACCTCATTTTCTGAATACATAAATACAAAACCTGCAAACTTATCCTATAAGACCAGTGACATGGATGAATCAATGTTTGCAGTTGCTCTTTTAGACGGCTCGGCCAAAGCCCTTGCCGAGCAAGGTTCTGCTTTTGTCGTTTTCTCTTCATTCCCGCGATACGAGGACAATAAGGATTCAGCCACCTCCTTCGAGGGCGAGCTTGAGCGCTACTATTTGAATGCTTCCTCTGACAACCAAGCCGGCTCACTTGCCTTTATTTCTGTCTTGGTCGATCCGGATAATATGAAATCAACAATCACTGCGAAAATTTTCGAAATGGAAATTCTGCCGGAATACAAAGACTTTCTGTCCGACACCGTCGGCAATGAGTATGTTTCAGCAGGCGGAGGGCGCCAATTTTCTATTAACGTCTTCAATCCCTTCTCAGAAATAATGCTTCACAGAAGCGTTGCGAACGCTTCGGCGGCCAGAGTACTTCCAGCGGCTCTGTTTTTATTGCTCTACTATTGTATTTATTCAATCGCCTTTGACGCAATCGGAGCGGAGCGGGAGCGGGGTTTTTTGGCAAAGGTTGCACTTACACCTGTTCGAAAAATTGATATCATCGTCGGAAAAGCTGGCGCAGTCGCTCTGATTGGATTACTCAACAGTGTTTCAATTATTGTTGTATTTATAATTGCCTCTTGGACTAATTTCAGCAACAATCCATTTTCGCTTATTCCATTCGGATTTACTCCCTTTCCCCTCCAAATGGCGTCGATACTTCTTCTGATTACTTGTGCAGCTGTTGTTCTTTCTCTGTTTTGTTTTATCGTCATTTTTTCGTGTAACAGACCGCAGGATGTCATTCTCAATCTCCAAATTCCTTTGCTCATTTTTCTCGTGTACTTTTTTGTCAATATTTATCGATCAACCTCTTCCCACCCCTTTGAAGTATTTATTCCGATTCATGGCGCATTAACGATGATGCGAGAAGTGTTGCTCAATAACGCAAGCACTTCAGAGATGATTACGGTCGTTGCGTCGCATGTTGCAATTGCCATTATTCTACTTGTCATTTGTCGCAAAATATTTAAATCTTCGTATTCATACAACGAAATTGAGGAGAGAAGATAATGATTGAAGTCTTCAATGTTGCCAAAGCCTACAAAGCCAATATCAATGTCGTCAACGATGTTTCTTTCAAGGTCTGTCCGGGAGAAATACTTGGTTTGCTCGGACCCAACGGTGCAGGGAAAACAACTTTGATGCAGATGGTTTCAACACTATTGAAACCCAGTTCCGGACACATATTAATCTCCGGAATGAATACCGCAACTGACGCGCTCGAGATTAAGAAGCATATGGGTTTTTTGACGACTGAGGTCCGGCTCGATCCGGATTCGACCCCCAACAGATTATTTGACTATTTCGGCCGACTCTATCGAATAGACAAAAAGACCTCAGCCGCGCGTAAAATCGAGAGTTTCGAGCGATTTGGAATTACGCCCTTCGCGGACAAAAAAATCAGCCAGCTGTCAACGGGAATGCGCCAGAAAATATCTATCTCAATCAGTTTGATTCACAACCCCGAAGTGGTGATTTTTGACGAACCGACAAACGGGCTCGACATTTTATCGTCTCACCAGGTTCAAAATTACCTCAAGCATCTCCGCGACACCGGCCATACCGTTTTGCTCTCGACACATATTTTTTCGGTAGCCGAAGCACTTTGCAATCGAATAGCCGTACTGATTGACGGCAAAATCGTCGCCTCCGGGACCACTCAAGAATTGATTCAACTGACAAGCACAACTCGTTTTGAGGATGCATTTTTGGAACTTTACGCTTTGCACCATATTGAAGGCGTTTCAAAAAAGGGTGAAACATGAGAAGTGTCATTTTTACATTAGCCAAAAAGACTTTTTCGGCCGGAATAGGCTTCAAGACAAGAATATCAGCGATAACATTTTTAGCTGTGCTATTATTCTTTGTCTCCTTATTATTTATTGCGGCTTCTTATTCCTTGGACCTTGGTGACGATACTGAAAGCGAACAGCCAAATATCGTTGTCTTTAATGCACCAACTTCTTTTTATGAATCTTTTGATGAGAACGAACAGAGGGCTTTTATCAATATCGAATCTTCGACAATTTATGATTTCGTTTCTATTAATCGAACGATGCGCGAGCAAAATGCTATTGCGACCATTGCTTTCCCCTCAAATTTTGATAATCAGTTGAATGACGATACGGATTCTTCTGTTCCAGACGTTTTGACATACATTAACCCAGACGTCACAGACAGTTCTGAACCTGAAGATATTTGCGAATATGTTTTGCGGAGCTATTCATCTTACCTTGTTGCACAAAAGGGCCTCGAACTTCGTGATGAGCCCTTCCGATTTGCAATAAACCGGACCACTTTGCAACCCGAAGAGAGAGCGTTTGAAACGCCACAATCCACGGCAGCGCGCATGATTATTCCACTTCTACTTATTATTATTATCACATACGCTGCAATGTCTTCCGGGGTGAATTCCATTGCGGGAGAAAAAGAAAAAGGAACCTTCTACGGCTTGATGTTAGCACCCATCAAGCATCACGAGTTAGTTCTCGGGCACTTGCTCGGTATTTTTTTACGAACCATTTTGCCCGCTGTCCTGTTCATGCCTTTGATTATGTTGATGCGTATCAATGTAGGTCTTTCAGGAATTCTTCTTACCTTATATGTATGCGTACTTTTTGCATTGGTAATGACGACCGTCACTTTCATGTTCTCCGTGCTGGGCAGAAACATTCTTGCTGCACAAACGGCTTTTCTTCCGGTCTTTTTGATGATTCTGGTTATCTGTGTCATGTCGATGCAACGCGAAGGTACGATTTACTCCATCTATAAACAGCTTCCATTTTTTGGACACTATCATGCGATCACAGATGCCTTGTTGGGAAATTCCCAACTTGCTGACCTGTTGCTTCTCACATTCACAAGCATACTTATGTCCACCGTCGTGGCTCTGATTACCATCCGTCTTCTTCGTTACGAAGCCTTTACCGTCGTTTATGACAGTGAAAGTAAGGTATTCATTGCTGCTGAAAAGCGAGCCCATAAAGAAGCCCGGCGCGCTGCCGCAATTCCCTCCAAGAACATCGTATTCGGGTATCGTCCGAAACGACTTCGGCGGGCGATGCGAACGATTAGCACTCATTTCTGGATGCCTCTTGCCATTTTGTCATTTTTTCAGACTTTATCCTTAATCGGACCCATTTTGAATTTTTTGAAGCAAGAAGATGCATACAAAATAATCATCGACGCAACCGCGACACTCCGCAACGCCTCTGCAGATCAGGTCTCATCATCAATCTCCGAGATAATGTCCACCTTCATGTCTCAGCCGACATTCTTACTATCCATGGCCATCAGCTATTATTTGATGATTGGCGCTTACATTTTAATCGTCACTAAAATCGAAAAAAACAAGCTCTCCACTCTGGGGTTCCCAACGTCCGGTTCAACTCCGTCCTTTCCCCTCCGAAAAGCATTCAAATCTTACGGCAGAGGACTGCTTCTCGGTTTATCCATGATTACTTCGGTGTATCTCATTCTATTCGCATCCGGACAGATTCGCCCCATCGGTATCCGCCTTCAAAAACAAGAAATCGGTTTATTTTTTGCATATGTGCTGATGTGGATTCCGCAGGGCGCCGCGGAAGAGGTTATGATGCGCGGTTACATGTTGCCTCGAACATCAGCGCGCTTCGGTGTACCTGCGGGCGTATTTCTTTCGTCTCTATTCTTTTCACTCCTGCATTTTGCCAACACCGGCTTTTCCTTTCTTGCTTTTATGAATCTTCTTCTCATCGCAATGTTTTTCGCGCTTTATTCATTAACGACAGGAGAGATCTACACCGTCTGCGCTGCGCATACGGCATGGAATTTTGCGCAAGGCAACATATTGGGTATGAGTGTCAGCGGCGGCATTGGATCGGCTTCCGTTCTGGATACTCAATATGGTTCTTCTGCTATTGATCTTTGGACCGGTGGCGCATTCGGGCCGGAAGGTGGATTGGCGGTCACGCTCATTTCGGTTATATCAATTCTGATTTTGGCGATATACTGGAAAAAAACAGAAAAAAAGCGCATGATAGGTATCGCATAATAGTTCATTTCAGGAGAGTAATCATGCCGCTTTCAGACAATCACTTAGCGGGACTATCCCCGATTATTAATATTCACGCACACATCTTCCCAGATAAAATTCAGACCCGGGCTGTAGAATCTATTCGCACTTTTTATGATTTACCAATGTCAAAATCCGGTCAAACGAAGGAACTGTTATCTGAAGCCGCTCAGTTTTCTGTTGAGAAAACCGTCGTATTCAGCACCGCAACGGCACGGTCGCAAGTGCGTTCCATACATGCATTTATTCGCGACACAGTTTCAATGGCTCCGGACGCCCTTATTGGATTCGGAACACTCCATCCTGAAATGACACCCGCTGAAATCGAAGAAGAAATTACTGTCATAACTGAGTGGGGACTCAAAGGCGTCAAACTGCATCCCGATTTTCAAAAAATTGCGGCTGATGATCCGGTTGTCCACTCCATTGCCAGTAAATTACAGGGGAAGCTCCCGATTTTGATTCATGCCGGCGACTATCGATTTTCCTATTCACATCCCGAGCAAATTGCTCGGCTTGCGAAGGACCATCCGAATCTCACTATTGTTGCAGCGCACTTTGGTGGATGGAGCGAGTGGTATAAAGCACCGGAGCACTTGGCCGGACTTTCGAATGTTTACGTCGATACCTCGAGTTCTTTGGCTTTTCTTAGTAAAGAAAAGGCTCGCGAGCTCATCACGGTGTTCGGAGCGGACCACGTGGTGTTCGGAACCGATTATCCGATGTGGTCACTTGAGAAAGAACTAAATTTGATCAGCGAACTTGGATTGTCCGATTCAGAACTTCACAAAATTCTATTTGAAAACGCTACAAAAATCTTGTATTAATTCGCATCTTTCAGCAAATAGACAAACGATAATTATTTTTTCGATGTTATACTGTTAATAATGCTTGATAAGATTTTAAGGAGGGCGTTTTTTTGGCCAAGACCAAGACTCAATTTGTCTGTAACTCATGTGGCTACGAGACTTCCGGATGGATGGGACGTTGTCCGTCGTGCCAAGCTTGGAATACGCTTGTCGAAGAAAACGTCCGTAGTACCATATTAAAAAATGCGCCGCTTGCTTCTCACTGGACCGGAGACACCGGCGTGACTGCACTTTCTGACGTATCGGACGAGGATATTTTCCGATATTCGTCGGGATACTCCGAGTTGAACCGCGTTTTGGGCGGCGGTTTTGTTCCGGGGTCCATGGTGTTAGTCGGCGGCGATCCCGGCATTGGCAAGTCCACCCTCCTCTTGCAGGTTTGTCACGAACTTCATAAGTCCGGAAAAGTATTATATGTATCGGGCGAAGAGTCGAAGGCTCAGATTCGAATGAGAGCAGCGCGGCTTGGCATTGAAAACAGTGACATTACACTGAGTTCACAAACATCCTTCGAGTTCATTCAGGACACCCTCGAGAAATTTGCGCCTTCTTTTTGCGTCATTGACTCCATACAGACCATGTATACAGAGACGATTTCTTCTGCTCCCGGAAGTGTTAGTCAGGCCAGAGAGGTTACCGCCGGCTTGTTGCGGATAGCCAAACGACTCAACATCACCATTGTTTTGGTCGGACATGTCACCAAAGACGGATCAATCGCAGGCCCCCGCGTTCTTGAACACATGGTGGACACCGTCCTATATTTCGAAGGAGATTTTTCCGGTGCTTACCGCATGGTTCGCGCGATTAAGAATCGCTTTGGCGCTTCCGGTGAAATTGCATTTTTCGAAATGAGCGACCGCGGTCTGGAACAAGTTGAGTATGCCTCGTCTCTACTGTTGTCCGCCCGTCCCCGTCAATCGCCGGGATCTGTCGTTACTTCAGTCATGGAAGGAACTAAGGCCGTATTTGTTGAAATCCAAGCGCTCCTGACTCCAACTGCCTATAGTGCACCACAGAGGATTACGCAAGGCATCGATCGGACGCGCGTCGGGATGCTCCTCGCCATTTTAGAAAAGAAATTCAACCTCGGACTCAATCGATTTGACACTTATATCAACGTCGTCGGCGGGCTTAAGATCACCGAAAGAGCTTGCGATCTTGCAATAATTGCTGCCGTTTTTTCTGCAATCAAGGATATCCCGGTGCTTCAAAACACATTGATTCTCGGCGAGATTGGACTGACCGGAGAAGTAAGACCGGTCAGCGATGTTGATCGAAGAATCTCAGAATCCTCCAAACTTGGCTTCACGACTTGTATATTACCGGGTGCTAACCAAGTCGCCATCGACAAATTATCAAAAAAAACCACATCAAGTGCTCACGCTAATACTCGAGAACGTGCTATAATATCTCTGCCGGAAATAATCTACACGGATTCAGTAGCCGAGGCTTTTGATATAATATTTTCAGTAAGCCCCACTACCCAGCCCACAAGTAAACAGTTGAAGAGAGGTGTAACATGAGAACATCCGCCTTTAAATCCGCACCAACTGACATCAAGCGTTTATTCGTCATTATTCCTGCGGCAGGCATCGGAAGCCGCATGAGTTCTCCTGAAAACAAACAATTCCTTGAAATCGCCGGTTCATCCGTTATCGAGCGCACACTGAAAGCGTTCGATGAATTCTCTAATCGATTAAATCGCCGAGGCTCATTTTCGCTTCAAGTCATCGTTGTTGCTCACGAGGAGCAAATATTTAAGGTTAAGGGGCTTTGCGATAAAAATAGATTTCAATTCGTCAAGAGCATCGTTCCCGGAGGCGACACACGACAAGATTCTGTTTGGAACGGCATTGTGGCCATGTCTTCACTGCCCTTCCCTCCCAACGAAGATGACGTCGTATTTATCCACGACGGTGCTCGATGCATGATTGACCAAGACACGCTTGATCGATGTCTTAAAGCGGCCTCCAACTTCGACGTGTGCGCACCTGCCGTGCCGGTTAAAGGGACGATAAAGCAGACCGAGGGACCGGACAGCAATCAAGTTGCTACAACTCCGGATCGTGCGACCCTACAGGAGATTCAGACCCCGCAAGTATTCAGATACAGCGTTCTCGTCGAAGCATATACCGCGGCAATGCGTCGTGGTCGTACTGCAACAGACGACACTTCTTTGGCTGAAGCCATGGGTCATCGCGTCCATCTCATCGAAGGTTCGTATTCAAATATCAAGATAACGACTCCCGAGGATTTACACTTTGCAGAAAGCCTCATCAAGGCGAAGCAAGAAGAAAAGACTTAATTCGGACGTCTAACGCTCAAAGTACATAGAACCGCAATTCCTTCGCCTCGTCCGCAACCGGTCAGCCCCTCACCTGTAGTGGCCGTGACACCGACTGCAGACGGGGCGATTTTAAGTGCACTCGCAACAGAGGTCTTGATGGCCGGAATATGCGGCGCAAGCTTCGGCCTCAAGCATTCTATTGAAAATGAGACATGTATCAGCTCAATATCATCGAGATCTTGCAGAGCGCGATCCAGATATACACGGCTGTCTGTTACGCCTTGCTCAAGACACAGTTGATCCGCAATATCTCCCAGAATATTGACCCCCGTAACACCTGAAATCGCGTTGGTCAGTGCATGAAAAAGCACATCCCCATCACTATTCGCATCCATTGGTGGGGCAGACGGAATAATCGTGCCTCCTAATATGAGCGGTCTCGAAAGCGCATCATTCGGGCTATTATCACTGAGAAATCGATGACTGTCCTGACCGATGCCCTGAAAGTAAAAATAATCCATATTATCGCTCCTTTGCTCTCCAATGCGCCCTGACAAAGTGCGCGTCACCGCACCTTATACTGCTTTATTCAATCGTTTCTATGACCGATACCATCCAATCTAAGACCTCTCCGGGATACCATACCTGTTTGTTTACGCTATCAAACCGCGAAATCTCATCGCCGGAATCAATAATGATGAATTCCGGTACAGCGGCAACTTCATAACGATCAGCAACATCCGAGGCTTGAAAAAGATCGACTGAAATAACCAATATCACGTCATGATAGTCTTCTGCCATTTGCTCAATTGAGGCCGTTGTTCCCGTATCATCCGGATGCATTGAAGAGTACATGTATATCAGTATGGGCTTATCCGTCTTCTCAAGAAGTTTATCAAAATCCAACACCTCTCGGTACAAGATGCCCATACCCTCATCATCAAGATCTTCGTAAACCATAGCGATAATGGGTGCGTCATAACTATAATCACCAATAAAGTTGTCAGTAGCTTTATTAGTGGAGCGGTCCGAACAAGATGCCGACGCAAAAGTCGCAACAATCATCACCATTACGATAGCGAGGCGCTTATGTCTGGAAAGTCTCATTGACTAACCCCTTCCTCTTTCGGCGTCTTAATCGCCCTCATAATCCAATATCCTTTTTCTTTTACGATGACATCACACTGACCGAACAATCCTTCAAGATAAGTCAAGCTAGACGGAGCCCCCTGCTTTTTTTGCAAGACCACATACAATAATCCGCCATCCACTAGTCGCTCATACGAAGCATCATAAAATGAAAATACAATTGTTTTTCCGGCGCGAACCGGTGGATTAGTCATAACAATATCGAACTTCTTTGAATGATCAGGAAGCCCCGCCACAACATCGGACGCCAATACCTGTACCGATCCGACAAAATTGTGCCTAGCATTCTCCTGCGAAAGAGAAACTGCTCGAGAATTTATATCGATCATTGTCACAGACATCGCTGGGAAAACGCGCTTCATCACAATTCCAACGACACCATATCCGCATCCTAGGTCCAGGAGTTCACCGGTCTTTATCCGCCGGTCAAGAAGATCCGAAATCCCGGTCTGCAACATGAGCGCTGTCCCAAAATCAACAGCTCCCCTTGAGAATACTTCGGTATCCGTATAAAAAAGGTAGTCCTGACCGTGAATTCGAAACGCAATTTCTTTGCGCATGGACGGCGTCGAAGGTTGCTCCGAAAAATAGTGCGCTTGTGTTTGTCCGTCTTTAGTATGGCGCAATGGTCTACTCCTTTGTCGAACGTAATCCTGCTTTTCGTAAAACAATCAAAATCGGAAGTCCAATGATGTATACAATCACCATCTCGCTCAGTCCGATAGATACGATATTAACGATAATCATTGTAACTCGAATTGCCCCTTCCGTCAGCAAAAAAGTAAGGTATGTGCCAACAATCAATGCATTAACGATAATCGGTGGAAGAAGAGCCACGATGTCGTTTTGCATCCTCTTGGCAAAGGGCGCCCATTTTGCAATACGGTACGTCAACACTGCAGCGATAAGCGTTGCCAGTGACCCGAAAACAATGTCAATGGGCCCGAGATTCCCGGGATTGAGTAAATTCGCAAGAAAACATCCGATGGTCAACCCCGGAATGGCCGCAGGCATAAGAATCGGAAGCACTACCATGCATTCCGCCAATCGAAATTGAAGCGGTCCGAAAGCGATTTGCGCAAAAGGCAATGTCAGCACCACATACAGCGCCGCCATGACAGCGGCAGTCGCCAGATACAGTGACCGACCTTGACGAGACGAAGTCGATTTGTTCATAATTCCTCCTCCCGATCGAAAAATGTCGACCGGAGCTATGCATGAGACAACAGCATCAGTTGTACTTGTCTCTGCGGTCAATTCTTACGGCCCAATCAGACCTGCAAGGTTTGAAACAGCCCGAATTGAAGCGTCAAAAGGAATCTGCCAAACACGATAGACTATATGGGAACCCCGAAGAAAAATCAATACCCATCATTATTATCGACTCGTGCAACTTTCATTATTTGCAGAACTTTGAAATTACACTTTCAAATTTATTCCGGTAGCCTGAAAGGTATATCTATAGAACCCCATTAATGCTAAAATGAAATTAACATTAGTTACAAAGGAGGTTTTGTATGGTAGAGAACTTAGAACAGCGCTCTTATTTTGACGGCAAGCTTCGTCAGTTCGTCGGATGGTATATTCTCGGAAGTCTTATCACCGCTGTTACTTTGGGTATTTGTGCACCCTGGGCAATATGCATGATTTATTCGTGGGAGACCAAGCACACCGTTATCGAAGATCGCAGACTGTTTTTTGACGGTACCGCGACACAGCTCTTCGGCAACTGGATTAAGTGGTTTCTTTTATCAATCATCACCTTGGGCATTTACTCATTCTGGCTTCATATTAAGCTCAGAGAGTGGCGTGCGAAGCACACACATTTTGCTTGATTGACTTGTCTCCGGTATTTATTCCAGAAATGCTAATGGCCCTCAAAGATGTGAATCGATGAGGGCCATTCTTATTGTCGAAAAAAAACATCAGACTTCACAAAGCTTTGCCTCTATGCCTTCCAGCGCACTCAGCTCAGATAGGAAATCCGTATTGCTCATATCCGTTTTCACTAATTGCAAAATAATCAATCCGTCAACACCGCAGACGTCTCCGGCTTCGTGTAAACCAAGCCGAGTCTTGATGTTGCAACCGTATCGAGTCAGCACCTTTTGAAGAGATTCTGCGCTGTTGATTCTGTGATTGATCCGGATCATCATGATTTGATACTTTTCCATAAATGACTCCTTTCAATGTATGAAGAATAGATGTAAAACAATTTTATCACATTCGCCCGCGATGATGCATCCGAATCTGATGAAGCTACAGATAATTCACAGACCATTCATTACCTTTTTTTATTTTTCCGATTCTTCATTTTTCCAAAAAGATTTTGACGAAATCGCATCCATTATCATACCCCAAAAACATCAAAAAATTTGCGCTAACTGACGACATGAAAAATGCCACCGGTTTTCAAAAAACTTTCATTGATACGCTATGTCATGGATTCGGTCTTCGCTGAAGAAGCACCGGGATACTTTTCTATCAACTTATTGACGATGAGGTCATATTCGTAATGCGGCAAGGTACAGTTTGAACAGTCCTTAAGCCCATTTTGAAGCATCCAATATCGGCCGCCGCAATCCGGAAACGGGTATAAAGGGCAATAACAAAAAAGACAGTTGAAAGCCTCTTGGCTATGCTCCGATATGTGATGACAAGGGAAAAATTCACACGCCCGATTCTGAAAAAATCGATACGACATAGGACCTCCTATAAAAGCAAAGCGGCAAGTCGTTTTCTCCGACTTGCCGCAATTCTCATTCATCTTTCGATCACTTAGGGATTGTCACCGGAGCAATCGTGCCATCCTCATTGTATGTCAGAGGAGCATACCGAATATTTCGCTGCGAGTCTCTTCCTGATATCTTTGCATCGTGATAGAACAAATACCATTGGCCTTCAAACTCCACAATAGAGTGATGCGTGGTCCACCCGGATACCGGCTCAAGAATGCGTCCCTGATAAGTATACGGACCCATCGGATCGTCGGAAGTTGCATAGACTAGATAATGCGTCGTACCGGTTGAGTAAGATAAATAATAGGTATCATTATACTTGTGAATCCATGCGCCCTCAAAGAAGCGCCTGTCCTCATCATTTGCTGCTATCGGGTCTCCGTTTTCGTCAAGAATTTCGATAAACACCGGTTCGTCCTTAAATGACAGCATATCATCGGCCATCACCGTCATAGCAGGCGTAAGTGCCGGCAAATCGCCGCTGGGCGTAGATCCGTCAATAACATATTCTCCGGTCTGCCATCTTTCAAGCTGTCCCCCCCAGATGCCGCCAACCACCATGTAAGACGTGCCATCATCATCTGTGAACACAGAAGGATCCATACTGAAACTGCCGTCTATGTAATTCTCTTCAGGAACAAATGGGCCTTCCGGTTTATCTGAAGTTGCAACGCCGATCCGAAATATTCCGTCATAATCTTTCGCTGGAAAATAGAAATAGTATGTACCGTCTTTGTATGCACAATCCGGCGCCCACAATTGTTTCTCCGCCCATGCGACATCATCGACTGTAAATGCGACGCCATGATCCACAGCATCTTGATCGAAACTCTCGATTGAAATCACGTGATAATCAATCATTCGATATGCGCCGCCATCGTTATCGGACGGAAATACCTCATCTTGATCATGCGATCCGTAGATGTAAATTCTACCGTCGAAAACATGTGCAGAAGGATCTGCAGTAAAAATGTTGGTTACTAGCGGCTCAAAAGGCGGCGAACCCGGCGCCGGAGTCGGGCTGGGCGTCGGTGTGGCCGTCGGCTCCGGTGTAGCCGTCGGCTCTATGGAAGCGGTCGGTTCGGATGTCTCCGCCGACTCTGTAGTAACAGTGGCCGTATCGGACCCTAACGTCGTCTTCTGTGGATTTTTGTCACAAGCTACTGCCGAAATCATAAATACGGTGAGTGCTAATAATACTCCAAACAACTTCAACCCTTTAACGGCTGAATGCGGCATCATTGAACGCACGTGACGAATCTTTAGAAACATGTTTGACTTCATAATTTCTTTTTCTCCTCTGTCCTTTGGATAAATATTCTATAAATTCCGATTTATTATACAACAGTAATCGGCCTACTTCATCAGCGAAACGATTAGGTCCGCCAACATAACGGCGGCAATCACCGCTGCGGCAATTCGAAAAGCCTTCGGATATTTTTCCGCAGAGTGTTCAAACGGAGGATGAACCATGTATAACAAAAATGTCCCTCCAATGGCAAAGCGTAAACTCGGATTCGGTGCAATCCGTCCTTGGAAATTGAACGCATATTGACTGTAGTCCCAAATGAATTCTCCGGTCACCGCCTCCATAATATAACTACCAATTAACTCCACAACAGTCGTCAAAAGAAATATACCCACAAAACTACCAAAAATTCGCCAAACACTCACCTTCCGGCGCCATGTTGTAAATATGGCCAAGATAATGATGGCGCCCGTACCATAGATCGGTAAGTACGGTCCGAACATAAAACCGCGGTTGGTAAACCCAGTACGATACCACAGGACCTCCAATACCGTTTCATAAATATATCCAGCGACACTGTATATAAAAAAGCTCAAAAATATTATTGCCAAACGATCCGTTTTTTGTGTTGTCTCGTTCTTTCCTAAAACACATTCAGATTCCATTATATCCCCCTGTCTTCTCTCTATTGATTGTGATAATGCACTGTGCCTTATTCATTCCCTTCCACTATTCTATACAAGTTAATGAATATTGTCATGAGTCAAAATTTTCGAATTGACAAGCTTCTGGTGGGGTGTGATAATAACTTGACCGACCGGTCGGTCGGAATGAAGATTGCTTAAATAAAACAATTTATATGGAGCGTGAAGCATGCTATCAAAATTAAGTGTTCGTAAGCCCTACACCGTTCTTGTTGCGGTCATCCTTATCATCGTTCTCGGCGTGATTTCTTTTCAAGGCATGGCAACCGACTTATTGCCATCCCTCGATCTTCCCTATGTCGTAGTCGTCACCTCATATCCCGGTGCCAGCCCTGAAAAGGTGGAGCAATCCGTGACGCGCCCTTTAGAAGCGGCACTTGGCACGTCGAGCGGACTTGACAATCTCCAGTCCGTATCCAGCGAAAATGCAAGCATCATCATTCTTGAATATGTGCAAAGTACCAATATGGACAGCGCAATGATTGAGCTGTCCGGAACTGTTGACATGGCTTCTGCCAACTTTGACGACATGGTGGGGTCTCCCATGCTGATGAAGATCAGTCCGGATATGATGCCCATTATTGTCGCAAGTGTGGATTATGAGGGTATGAGTGTCGACGAATTGTCCGCATTTGCTTCCGAGACCGTTATTCCGGCGTTTGAGCGTATTGATGGTGTGGCTTCCGTCAGCCCGGAAGGCATGGTCGAAAAACGCGTTGAAATCAAGCTCAACCCTCAAAACATCAAGGAATTGAATGACAAGATTCAAAAAGAAATGGAGTCGAAGTTCGATGAGACGCAACAGCAACTCACGGATGCGATGACCGAACTAGAAAATGGCCAGGCAACTCTCGCAGACGAAACGAAATCTCAGACATCAAAGTTGGGACAGGCCGGAAGCCAACTCAACAATGCCATCGCCAATTTGAATTCGATTTTAGCCGAGGAAACATTGCTCGAGACGAACAAGGCCGTTTTCCAGGCTGAAAAAGCTGGGTTGGAGCAACTCCTTCAAATGTTTTCCGGTTTTATCACGACGCCCTTTACACCCGGCCAAGCCCCCACGCGGGAGCAAATTCAGGAATTAATAAATCAGTGGGAAACCACTTTCCCTGAAGGAATTCAGGGGCTTTCGCCGTCTGAAATATTTGCACGACTCGCCGGTGAGGACGGGGAGCTTCCCCCGGAACTCGCTAATATGAGCGAGGAGCAACTTGCCCTTCTTTTGGACCAAGCGATGAAAGCCCCAGCTCGTATTGCAGAGTTGGACATGGAAATTCAAAACATTGATATGCGAATGACCGCGTTGCAAGCCATGAAGCCTCAAATTCAAAGCGCTCTCGACCAGGCAAATTCCGGCTACTCCGCATTAGAGTCCGGTAAGATGACTGCATCAATTGAACTTGCAAAGGCCCAAATGCAACTGCAAAACGGACAGACTGAACTCGAAACGGCCCTTGCAGAATTTGAAAAAGCAAAGGGTGAGGCACTTACTAGTTTGGATCTGAATTCTATGATTACTGAAGATATGCTCGAAGGCATCCTCTTCGCGCAGAACTTCAGCATGCCTGCCGGATACCTTGTCGATGGCGAAGTTAGAAACCTTGTCAAAGTCGGTGATTCATTTGCAGACTCAGAAGAAATACGCGACTTAGTCATTTTTAACACGGAACCCGTAGGCGATATTTTATTATCCGACATCGCAGATGTGACCCTCACCGACAATTCCGACGAACTTTATGCCAAAATCAACGGTAACGACGGCGTACTCTTAGTCTTTCAAAAGCAAAGCACCGCCTCTACCGCAGAAGTCTCTGATCTCATCCAAGACGAGATACTTTCTCTTCAAAAGCAACACCCCGGGCTTAGAGTCACTCAATTGATGGACCAAGGAGATTATATTGATATCGTCACCGGAAGTGTACTTGAGAATTTGGTTATCGGTGGAATTCTGGCAATATTAATTCTTTTACTGTTCCTTCGAGATATTCGCCCAACGATTGTCATTGCATTCAGTATACCGATCAGCTTAATGTTCGCTGTGACACTCATGTATTTTACAAACGTCACGTTGAATGTTATCTCTCTTTCGGGTCTGGCGTTGGGTGTTGGCATGCTTGTCGATAACAGTATTGTTGTTATTGAAAACATTTACCATATGCGGCATCTTGGCGTACCCTCTGCCAAAGCTGCAATTGAAGGTGCCAAACAAGTTGCAGGTGCGATTTTCGCCTCCACTCTGACAACGATTTGCGTTTTCTTGCCAATCGTATTCACTGAAGGTATTTCGCGTCAGTTATTTACCGATATGGGGCTGACCATTGCCTACAGTCTGACCGCAAGCTTAATTGTGGCCCTGACGTTAGTTCCCGCAATGGGTGCCACATTGTTGAGAAATGTTAACGAGAAAAAGCATGGCATCTTTGACTCAGTAATCAAAGTCTACAAGCGTATGCTTGCCGGCGCACTACGATTTAAGTTTATTGTGCTGATACTTACTGTGATTCTTCTTGGCGTCAGCATTTATGGTGTCACTGTCATGGGCACGGCATTTATTCCTGCAATGAATGCGCCTCAATTGTCTGCTTCACTTTCGACGCCGGAAGAATTTTCTGATCAGGAAGCCTATGCACTCAATGATGAGGTCATGGCTCGTATTCTTGAGGTTAAAGACGTTGAAACTGTTGGCGCCATGGCCGGTGGCCAATCCGGTCTTGCTCTTCTCGGTGGAGGTGGATCCGAAAGCGAATCCACTTTTTATATCCTTCTCAAGGACAAAAGAAGCATGACGAATCGCGAAGTAGAAAAGGCCATTTCCGAAAAGGTCGCAGATCTTAATGTCGAACTGTCGATCAGTTCAGATAGCATGGATATGGCAGCGCTTGGCGGAAGCGGCATCCAAATCAACATCAAAGGCTATGACCTGGACCAACTCGCTAGCATTTCGAACGAAGTCGCTGAGATATTGAAGACCGTTCCCGGGACAACTGATGTCACTAACGGCCTTGAAGACGCGGATACCGAGACACGTATCATCATTGATAAATCAGCAGCGATGCGAGAAGGGCTGACCGTTGCACAAGTTTACGGTGAGATTGCTGACGCTTTGCAAACCGATGTTCAAGCCACAATCCTCTCTCAAGATGACGATAATTTCCCCGTGGTCTTAATTAAAGACCAGCAGAAACAAATTTCGAAAGACATGCTTCCCTATTTCAGTTTTGATGTAACAAAAATGGATGGCACGCAGTCCAAAGTATTCTTAATCGATATTGCAGAAATCGTGGATACCCCAAGTTTGCAATCCATCAATCGTGCCGGTCAATCACGTTATATGACCGTCAGCGCCGGCATCGCCGAAGGTTATAACATCGGCTTGGTCAGTCGCGATGTCGAGGCAAAACTCGAGAATTACCAGGCACCTGCCGGTTATGAAGTGACTGTCGAGGGCGAAAACGAAATGATTCAGTCTTCGCTCAAGGATTTGGTGTTGATGATTTTGTTAGCAATCGTCTTTATCTACCTCATCATGGTCGCCCAATTTCAAGACCTCTTATCGCCATTTATCGTCCTCTTCACCTTGCCCCTTGCCTTTACCGGAGGTCTGTTGTTGCTATGGGCGACCGGCATGGAACTTTCAATTATCGCAATGCTAGGCTTTCTTGTTCTCGCCGGCATCGTTGTAAATAACGGTATAGTGTTCGTTAGTTATGTTAACCAACTAAAAGATGACGGTATTCCCCAAAAAGAGGCATTAATTGATGCCGGCGAAGCACGTATCAGACCCATTCTGATGACCGCACTGACGACAATTCTGGCCATGAGCACGATGGCTCTCGGACTCAATGCCGGATCTGAGATCATGCAACCGATGGGCATTGTAACGATAGGTGGCCTCACCTACGCGACACTCCTTACACTGTTTGTTGTTCCGATACTCTATGACTTGTTCCATCGCCGCCAGAATGCAAGGCATCTACTTGTGTCAAGCGATGAAGAATGAAAAGGACATGACTATGAAAGAAAAATGCGAATACTCAACGAAAGAAATAGCCATATTTGAAGGCGTTATTGATTTGCTTCAAAAAGGACATAGCCTGCACGAGCTGAAGGTTGCCGATATTGCTGCGGCCGCCGGAATGGGCAAGGGCACCGCATACGAATACTTTTCGAGCAAAGAGGATATCATCAGCGCGGCCATCAGTTACCATGTCTGTCATGAGTTCGATGCGTTTTCAGCGTTCGTGAATGACGAAGCAGACTTTCTGGGAATTGTCGAGAAGTGCATCGATTATGTTGTCGATATGCTTCAGACTCGTTTCTCGAGCTTGCTACTCATGTTCCTTAATCTCAACTATGCGGAAATGAAGCGCATGAACTCCAAGACACCTGAGCTCATGGCATCCGTTGAAGCCGGTATCGTTAAAATGAGTCAATCGATATATGAAATGGGCCGAGCAGAGGGCCTGATTGCCGAGGAAATTCATGCAGACGAGTGTCGCCTCCTCCTTGTTGGGATGATCTCTGCATTTTCCAATGAGGCACGTTTCATGTTAAGTCGATCAACGGATGGTGTTATGACTTTGAGCCTACCGCAATTACCGAAGGATCCGGCAGCACGACAACACTTACAAGAGGGAATCGAATCACTCAAAAAAAGAACGATTAATTTGATTCTCCGAGCACTTAAATAGCAACATTTATCTTTGACTCCCTTCATTGAACGAGACTCGGTGCGGCACGACTGCCACTCCGAGTTTTTCGCTTTAAAACACATTCACTTATAAATCCAATGCTCTATAATCTTTATACAAGGCCTTAATCAAGCACG
>DUPM01000106.1 GCA_012838315.1 Clostridiaceae bacterium | reverse complement strand
GAAAAAGAATTAATAGAATGCATCGTGCAGCACCGGCCGTGCTTTTCTGAAGTCCGAGTCGTTCAAGTCGGGAAAAGAGCCGCCTGGTATATATGTCGGTTGGGGGAGTAAGATGTTGCCCGCCGCTCAGTGTTATTTCCAACATTTCAATCAAAATATACGAGCGAATTAAATTGCGAAGAATCCTTTTCCGTATCATCCGCAATTGAAGAAAGGATGTTCAACCTGGTTTGTGAACCGGGGGGAACAATTCTGCAGAAAACGGATAAACATTTTTTCAAAAGAAGTTAATTTTCGAAAAAATCCGCTGTTATTAGTACGAGGAGCAAAGACGTTTGTGGAATCACATGCGCCTTCCAATTTACACATTAAATATTAAACAGATAAATTTTACTTCAGACCATGTTATCGAGTATTATAGATAAAGAAATTAGTGCATTTTTAGAAAATTGGAGGAAATTTCGGATGAGAAAAGTATTATTAACCTCTATTGGAACCGGCAAATATGATGAAGGCGAACATAGATATAAGTACAACAAAGCAAAATATAGTCAATCGGAGGATATCTTCGAAACCCCATATATCTTTGATGCTCTTGTTAAATTTAACCATATGGACGCCATCGTATTTATTGGTACGACGGGAAGCAATTGGGCGGCACTCTACCAGTATGTTTTTTCTGGCGAGAGCACCATCCAACCCGTCCTGGAATACGATGAGAATTATTTCAGCGACTTGCATGAGTGGTTTATGAAGGATGAACATGCCGGTATTGACACGATACTTTTCAGGGATACTTTACAGAAGCTTAAAGATACATTGGGTGATAAATGTTTGGAGATTGTCGTATTAAAATACGGTCTGACTGAGCAAGAAATTGTGGATAATTTTGCGGCGCTTGCTGCTATCTCCGATAAATTTCAAGATAAAGACAGTATCTCTTTTGATATTACACACTCGTTCCGTTCCTTGGCGATGTATGAGATGCTGGCGGTCAATTATTTCATGACAACAGCAAATCACAAAAAAAATATCCACGTGGACCATGTCTACTACGGCATGCTGGAGTACAGCAGAGAAAACAAAGGCATTGCACCGATTACCGATCAGACGAAACTTATTGATCTCATTGAATGGACGAATGCAGGGATGGAGTACGTTCGTTTTGGCACGACTTACTTATTTTGTGATTTGCTCGAAAAAAATCGAATAGGTGGGCTCACGAGCAGCGAGATTAACGCACTAAAGTTGCTTGGAGACCGGCTGGTGGTTGATGACCTAAATTCTCTGAAACAGTTCATTATTAAATGCGAAGACATGATTGAGGGTGGAGAGATATCCCGTGAATTGAACCCCGTAATGCGTTTTGTTTTTGATGATATCTATAGACGATTCGCAGATGTTGTCGATGATGATATGTTGCTCTCTGTTGAACTGGCTAAATGGCACATGGAGAAGCATCGTCATTTAAATGCCGCCGTTCTGACGATAGAGGCCATGCTCAAATATTGCCGTGGATTAACGAATATGAAAATGGAGTCGATAAGAAATGCATTGAAGGTTTGCAAAGCAAGCGGCAATTCTTACGTGGGATCTTTTGTCAAATATTACAATAAGGTTCGTGTGTTCCGCAACAACTTATGTCATGCAACGCCATTGAGTGACACAGAGGTCGAACGACTTAGTGAATATATCAAGGTTTTTTCTTCGATATACAAAAAACAGTTCATGAATATAAAAGAAAACCGAGAGTATTTGCAAAAGGTATTAACGGAAAGCGCTGAGGAATCAAATAAATGCATGTATAAGTATCCGCGCCACTAATGACCCCAAAAAGGAGTCATAGCATGAGACAAGCGACTATTATTATGTCACATGAATTTGGTAAGAATGATCAAGAAAATGAACTGAGATAAGTTTTCGGCGTTGAAGACATCCGCAGCAGAGCGTCTGTCGACATAAAAGATTTGCGTATTATCAGAATCCGGAGAAAAACCTTATAACGAGGAGGTCATGGGATGGGTATTTTAGCGATATACGACATTACGGGGATTCAAGACTTTATTTTCTCGACCCCAAAACTCAAAGAGATCATCGGTGCGTCTAAGCTGGTTGAAAATATTCTGGAAAAATACTTGCCTGATATTCTATCCGATATCGGCAAGAATGAGTCATTAAATATTGTTCAAAATTGGAGGCCAATTGCACCGGAACAACCTGCTCCTGATTTTGCGATGCTCGTAGATTCGTCTATAGATGCAGAGGTTCTTTATATTGGCGGCGGCAACGCATGGGTTGCTTATAAGGACAAGGGATTGTACGAATATGTCAATGAGTTGTTGTCTTTGAAAATTTTCAAAAGCACTTATGAGCTCCGTCTTGTTAGTGTCGGCGTAGATACTGATTTTTCTGATACTTCCATGATCGAAGGCAGAACCCGATATGAAAGAGATACAATCGCGCTTCAGAAGGCGCTAAAAGAGGAAAAAAAGAGATTAATTTCTTCGCGCCCCGCCGGCGGCATATCAATTACAAAACAATCGGTCTCCACCGGACAACCGGTTGTTATGGTGGATCAAGATGATCAGACATTGTTGTCTAGGGTGCAGGTGTTCAAGCGCATCGAGGCGCAGGATAATTCTGATAATGCGGGAGTCACAGAGTTTGATGCATATACCCTAAAAGGCGAGGACTCGCTCCTCGCCGTGTCGCATATTGACGGCAATAATATCGGTGCGTCCATCGGCGAGTTTATCAAAAAGTACAGCGCAAGCTACCAAAAGGCTATTCCCGCCATGCGATCGATCTCCAACGCAATTACAAATTACTACAAGAGTGCGGTGGATCGGGTTGAGAATAAGTTGCGTCTATCGATCGAAAATGAATGTTTTTTGAATGGTATTGATCCGGACACGCGAGAATCACTCAGTACATTTCGGAGAATTATTTTGAACGGAGACGACGTGACGTTGGTTTGCTATGGAAAAATCGCGATGACGTTAATCGTTGAACTGCTTTTGGAATTGGCCCATCACGAGATTACGGTGGTGACATCGGATGTCACGGGGCCGAAAACGCACAAAATACCGGTTAGCGCTTGTGCCGGCATATGCTATTTTAACAGCCATTTCCCGTTTTCTGTCGCATATCACCAAGCGGAAACCTGTTGCACATGGGCAAAGCTGGCCGGCAGAGAAAAGAAGGGTAATCGGTCGACCGGTCATGCGGATCATCGTACTCACGGCTCATGGGTAGATTTTTTTGTAAACGCATCAAATTACCCGGAAGGGGTGGATGATGTGATGGCAGAATTTTCTGCCAAAAACGACTCATCTGAAATTCCCGGTCGGCCGTACTGCGTGCATATGCCTTCCGGCGAAGGCGATTTCTGGGTGGATGTCGCTCAGTCAAGGGCGGTTTCTCGACTTGAAAATGGGCTGAAATATTTCAACGCTGACAAATCAATCGCATGGCCGAGAGGCAAGTCAAAAGCACTGAGGGATGCATTATCCGGCGAAAGCGATCCCTTAGTAATATTAAATCACATGAAAGCTCAGCGTCGATCACTCGATCGTGTTCAAAACCCGGAGCGTGGCATGGATGATAACGAAATCGCAAAAGCTGGCAAATATTCGGTCTGCTATGATGCGTTGGAGATGATGGATTTATTCGAGCGTTTGCCTGAGGAGGTATCGGAGCGATGAGAGGAACTCTGCAAATTTGTCTAAAAAGTGACTTGTGTGTCGGTTCGGGAGATCGCATGGATACGGTGATTGATACGGAGGTTTGTTTTGACCCCAATGGTTTGCCATATCTTCCCGCACGACGGATTAAGGGTATTCTTCGAGAAAACGCGACGGATCTTTTGAGTGCGGCGTTTTGCGACAAATACAATCAAGGTGACTTTGAGTGTCTATTCGGCGAGCCGGGACAAGCTTTTTCCGGCGCTCTTTATTGTGATAACGCGTATATTGAGGATCATGAGAATTACGGTGATTATGTGTCTCAACTGGAATCGGTTTTTGAGCGCCATTTTCACAGATCGTATTTGCTTCGTGACATGACATCTATTCGACGCCAGACAGCGGTTGGTGATGACGGTGTCGTGAGACCCCAGAGTCTGAGAAGCGTTCGCGTTATTAACCAATATCTAGCGAGCGGAGAAGAGAATGTATTTTTTGCGGCGATTGAGTTGGCTCCGAATGTTTCCGAATCGACAAAATCTCTTTTTGAAGATGCGGTTGCGGTGATGAGACACTTGGGGACTAATCGTACCCGTGGGCTGGGAGAAGTTCAGGTGAGCTGCCGATGGCATTCGGACGAGACCTATTCGGAGAAGAGGAATTCGGATACAGCGTTGGGCAATGAATATGATTCATGTGAGATGCGCTATATTTTACGTTTATTGGCACCATTGATTACCGGGGAAATGGGCGGGGCAGCATCGGACATTCACGACTATATTCCGGGCTCGATGATCTTAGGTTGTTTTGCCGGAGCGTGGCTCCGAAATCATCGCGACGTCGGAAATCACGCTCACGAAGACGAACAGTTCAGAGACCTATTTCTGAGTCAATCCGTCTCGTTCGGGAACGCTCAGATCGTCCGAGACGGCATACCATACGTTCGGATTCCTCAAAATATACTTCGAAGTAAAGATAAAACATCAATTTATAACGGTCTGACCGCAAGTGATGATCCTCGGCCGGAGATGAAGTATAAGCACCCCAAAGGATATTTCGCTGGCGGTATTATTCGATCTGACTCCGAGATTGTATTGCCTCAGCAGAAAATCTACCAACATCACAGCCGCCCCGATAATCGCGCGGTCGGACATGCGACGGGAAAAGACGGGAGCAAATATTTTCAGTATAAAGCACTCGAAAAGGACCAAGTCTTTTCCGGCACGATTCGAGGTTCGCGAAAAGAACTGAATCGCCTTCAATCGCTCATTGATGAGTCCGGAGAAATACATATCGGCCGATCCAAATCGGCACAGTATGGGCGCGCTCGAATCACTTTTGAAGAAATTACTGTTCGAAAAGCTGAGCATCTTACGATTCAAAAGGGGCAAAATTTCGCAATTTATATAGATTCGGATACGATCCCGAGGCGTTCTTCGGGACAACCATCTTCGGATCCGAGAGTATTGCTCAACGAACTCTTTCCTGATCAGGCTAAGAAGCTGAGAATTGTCTCGACTTGGCTGAGTACAAGAGTCTGCTCCGGATACAAGTCGCATTGGCGATTGCCTCTTCCTCAATACCCCGCGATTGAGCAAAGCTCAGTATTGTTGATCCAAAACCTATCGGACGCATCGATCTCTGTCGCAAAAGAAATCGTTGCTGGGCTACGCCAGTCTGAGGGTTACGGAAGGATTTCGACTCGGGACCCAGCGGAGGATATACCAGAACCGGACGGGCTTAAGGAAAGGTCAAACCCTTCAGATAAAAGTAAGCCCGTGGTGACTGCGGAGCGTTTGGAGTTCATTATTTCTAAGAACCGGGTGCTCAAGAATCTCTTTGTCGATTCCGTTGAGGCCGTTGCGATCGAGCAAGCTAGGGAAGCAGTTGCGATTGATCAAGCAAGAGAAACCAAGCCAACCCCGGACGTATCGGCAAACACGTTGTCGTATATTCGCACAGGTATAATCCGTTCACGCAAAGCGGAGGATTTTGGGAAGTGGCTGTCGGTAAAGAAAAATGCTGACTCGTACCAACGAATCATTCATCTCTTATTTGAAGACGCTCGAGATGCCCACAATGTATCGACAATACTGTCTTTTCAACAAGAAACGATTGTGAAGAAATCGCTACCGGATCCTTCGCTTTTTCAGTGTCTGTCCGACGAGGATATTTTTCGGGTATACAGAGCGGCAACGGTTGCCCGACTCACTGCGCTAAGAGAATCTATACGTATGGAAAATAATGATAAAGTGCGCCAGACGGAGGTAAACGGATGAGTAAGGCATCAATTTCGAATAATCCAATCGTGAAGCGTATTTATGTATTTATCCCCGATAACACATTGTTGTCACCTATGTCTCCGGGAGTCGGAGTGGAAGGGAGTTCCTGGAGTGACCATGATGTGCTTCGAAATTCTAGGGGGCATGCGCTCCTTTCCGGTACAACTATTGCGGGAAATTGCCGCCATGCGCTGAGTCATGCCGGAGTCAATCATGCGGATATTTGTCACTTATTCGGCGACAGTATGGGCCATGGAGGCTCCCCGGGAGCTGAGCAAAGTCGGCTCTGGGTGATGGAATCCGAAATCAAAGGTATGAATGCGATGATTCGTGACGGGGTTGCCCTTGACGAAAACAAACAGGCGATTGACAAGCGCAAATACGATTTTGAAATCGTTGATACGGGAGCAACATTCGATTTGCGATTCGAACTTCTTATCCGTCGAAATGATCAGCCTGAGGATCAAAAAAATGATTTTGCTCAATCTTTAGGCTATAAATCCGAAGTGACATTCATGACGATGCTCGCATTGCTGCGAGATGGTGACATTCGCTTTGGCGCAAAGACATCGAGAGGCTACGGGCGTATCCGCACATCCTTTGATCGTGCTCAAATTCTCGTCTGTGATTTCGATGCAGATCCTCAAGCGAGCCGTAAATGGATTTCATTTCGTTGGCCTCAGATCGATTCGGAATCTATGGCAATGCAAAAGGATTGGGGTATGTTGTCGGATTATTGTGATATATCCCGATGGCCATCGTCTTCTCGATATAGTCGAATGAAGGTTGAACTTGATCTGGTATCGTCCATCCTCATTCGAAGCAAAGACAATGATGCTGTGGGCGACTTTGTGAAAAACAAATTGTTGACCGGTGATTACGTATCTCAGATACACTCCGGTACAACCGCTATCATTCCCGGAACGTCGTGGGCTGGTGTATTCAGGTCGCAGATATCGAAAATATTAATCGATTTGGCAGCGTCTTGTGGTTTCGAGGATCCTGCATTGATTGCCCAAAATCTCGTCAATGAGCTATTTGGCACTGCATCCGACGACAGCTCCTTAGGCGACAGGGACTTAACGCGAGCGTCGCTAATTTGTTTTGAAGAATCGTCTTTATTGGCGAGTCACGAGTATGAGGGCGGATATATTCTCACGACGAGAACGTCAATCAACCGCTTTACCGGGGGAGCGACGAGAGGTGCGCTGTTTACGACACTGCCATGGTATCGGGGGATAACAGAGTTAGATATCCGTTATCCCAAAGATCAGAGCTGGGTTGAAGAACTGTTGATGATCGTCATTCAGGACATTGATGACGGATTGGTATCTGTCGGTGGTGAATCCGGCATCGGCCGTGGCATATTTCGATGCAATCAAATAACAGTTGATGGTGATATACGAAAAGTCAGCCCTTCGTATCCGGCAATCGCTCGAGTTCTCTTGGATGAGGCGAGCAAGAAAGGTGGTGAGTCCTAATGGCGCATCGGTCTTCGAATCAGGATATGATTATATCTCGATGCACGTTGAAGAGTGATACACGTGTCATTTCGGAAGGTTCTGCAAATAATGCGTGGCGGCTCGTTCTAGATTATATGAAGGAGGCTGTTTCGGGAGACGCTTGGGTGTATCTGACGCTTCAGGACCGAGTTCTGCTCGGGCGATGGACGGGAACTCATTTTGAGTGGCCGACTGCGATGGAGGTATGTCCACGTGATGTTATCGAGATGGTCGTATTTCAATCTGAGGTCGAATTAAGGGTCACACTGATTGAGGAAGGCATTTTCGGTGTACGGACATTGTCTGAGGTGACTTCTGAACGTGGTAATGAGAGATATGTGGAGCAACAATATCTGATGTACGGCGAACCATCCGGTTCTCTTCTGAGTAACGGATGGACATTGAGCCGAGAATCAATGGGCGGAGAGCTTTTGTTGCCTTTTAATGCCACAAAGAGTCGTCGAGTTTGGTGTGTCGTAAGAGACTATTTTTCAATTCGACCGCCTCGCGTCATTTCCCATTCGGATTGCTCCGTTGCGGTTGCAGATTGGGCGCCTTCAGACGGTTTGTTGTTTATTGATCGCCGAATCTGCGGTTTCCGAACCGAAGGACAGTCCGGTGAGTTTTCGGAGGTGAAGATCTAATGAAGGAGTTCATTAATCCTTATCACTTTATTTCCATTGATCAAAAAGTATTTCGACAGCCCGTCCGATCATGGACACAAAATGCATCGCTAACCGGGTACATTGATTGCGACCTGCTTACCCTTTCTCCGATTTTCATCCCCAATACCAGCAATGACAGTGCATTTCCGGACGAAGCACGAGATATAGGACTTAAGAGTTATGATTTTTTTTCGTATCGGAATCTGGCTTATATGGCGGATTGCCGCAACGTATACAGTCGACCGATTATTCCCGGCTCTTCAGTACGGGGTGTTGTTCGATCCGCTTACGAAGCGGCATTCAATGGTTGTTTGTCGCAATTGGATCCAGAGGATAAGGCCGTCCTATACCGAAGAACCGCGATACCCAAAAATCCGGGATTACTCGAGTATGACCAGTCGCAATGCTCTTGGACTTTGTATTCCGCTGAACGCGTTCGGGCCGATCTGACTCAAGAGAAGACTGGAATTACAATCGACACCGGAGACCGAGTCTATTTTTCGCGTGAGAAGGGAAAGAATGTGGACAAGGCGATCTGCATTCGCCGAAGCCAGTTTAATGGAAGCGATCAGGGTTATGCGCTAAAGGGGCAAGCATTTGTGAAGAAAAAGTATAACAGCATTATGGTGCGGCGAAATTTGGAGATCAAACAGGTTCCGCAGGAAGCCATCGATCGTCTGAGGAAGGTGCTTGAACTATACAATGACAAGACGGTGAACAAAACGCACGACGGATATAAAGCATTCGGACGGTTAATTGATAAAAAGCAGCCCATACCGATTTTCTACAAAAGTATCAATGATGTGCTGTATATGTCGCCGGCATGTATCACCAAGGAAGTATTTCGTAATAACATTCGCGGACTTCTTGAAGCTCAAGGAGAACACCATCCTTGTAAACAAACTGACAAAATTTGCGAATCGTGCGCCCTCTTTGGCTTGGTCGGTGAAGACGGAGACTCGCTTTCGTCCAGAATATCATTCGGTGACGCAGTGCCATGCGATGCAGGCGGAAGCCGAATTTCAGCGGATGTTCCACACAATCAGTGGAAGGACTGGTATTTGAAGCCGTGTGTATTGCCGGAATTGTCTTATCCCAAGACCAGTTCTGTGGAGTTCTATACAATCAAGCCATCGGAATGCAACACATCAGAATGGAATTATGATTATTACAAGATGGCAAAAAATCAATACAAAATTGAAAATGCAGCACTTCGCGGGCGTAAAATGTACTGGCACAACTCGAATCAAATTGCATTGAGTCAGAAAGCAACATCGGATCGGCAGTCTGTTGTTCGACCGGTGCTTGATAACAAGCGATTTTCGATGCGCATCACATTTAGTGATATCTCGAAGAAGGAATTATGCCGGCTGCTTTGGGTTCTCTCTTTTGGCGATGAGAGCTGCGCTCATAAAATCGGTCGGGGCAAACCATTAGGTTTTGGCAGTGTCAGACTTCTGCCAACATCGGTAAAACTCCGAGCCATATCGATGCAAGACGGCATGATTATACGCAGTCTGTCTGACTTTGATTTTTCAGGGGAGGTGATTCAAAAAGAGGGAGTGATTCCGTCCGATCAAAAGTCTCTTAAAGAATTACGTGTCATGGCTCAATACCCTGGACCCGGCACAAATGAAGTTCCGGTCGATTATCCACGCATAAAAATAGACGGAAGTATATATGAGTGGTTTACCGCAAATCGCAAACCGAGGAACCAGATGCAAGTGTTGCCGAACATTGCGTTGACGGGGCGTCAGCCGGGACTTCGAAGAGCGGAAATTCAGAGAACAGATCATTTCCAATCCGGCAGCGATGACAGATCGAAGCGGAATCGAGAAGGGAGACCTTCCGAAAAACGAACTCACAGAGGGACAGCAGACCGACATGATCGCAATACGCACTATCACCTACCTCAAAACAGATCAAATTCGGGAGTGTCAAGGAAGCCGTCGCCGGATGCAGATCGTTTTCAATCGAATAGTCCTTTTAGTGGCTTAGGTCGACTGCTAGAGAATGAAGCTGAAAAAGAATGAATGATGAATACAGAGAAGAGGTATAGGAATATGACAAAAATTTTCGTAGGAAGCGCACCGCTTCAAAAAACCGTTCCAACACAATACTGTGCGAAAGACAATTCGCGTTTGCAATTTGAGAGGACTATTGATCACCCGCTATACGCCATGCTTCATGGTTATACACAAAAAGGTGAAGCGGTTAAAATTATCCTTTGTGTCACGGACCACTCTGTCGCGAAAGAAAACGCGATCGTTATGAAGGATTCGATTCACCGTATGGGCGAGGAGTTCGGATTTATCCCCGAGATCATTGAGTTAATGCTGGAAAATGACGAGGGACTGGTGTCACATGCGTCGCTCTTGTCGAATCTGGTGAAATTGTGTGGAGAAGATGATGTTTTTTATGTTGACATAACTTACGGAACAAAGCCCACGCCCATTGTCTTCTTCAACTTTTTGAGATTCATGTCGCGAGCGCATAATTCCGGAATCGGGTGCGTCTGTTATGCCCGATTTGAACATAAAAACCCGGATAAACCTTCCTACATCTATGATATTTCTCCACTCTACATGATGACGACGATTATCGATCATATTGCGGAATCCAATCAGAGCGACCCGAACCGCCTATTTGATTTGTTGCTTGGCGAAATGAATCCCTGAGGGGACATAACTTTATCAATGAATGAGCGGAGAGAGATAATGGCTGTAAGAAAAAATAATCAAGAGGAAAATCGTTTGTGGGATTTGGCGGATCAGGATTTTGCCTTGTGGTTCAAATTGGATCAACAGCGGGATGCTGCGCAGAAAAACAAACTATATTATTCTATGTATGAAAAAGTGTGGGAGGCAATCCGGCGCCAATATTCATTGAGGTCCCATATCTCGGATAAAGACGAAGTAATAGAAGAACGAGATTTGCGTAGTAGAATCTATGATATTCTGACAGATCTCTTCTATTCCGAGACTTTTCCAATCAAAAAATTGACGCTCGACAAAGAGGAAACCTTAAGCCGCTATGTCAAAAAAACCTTGAAAATCAGACTTCGCGGGGATCCGAATCAGCTATATTATGACAATATAGAACAGAATAGAAAAACGAAATACAAGATAATACAGAACTGTCAGAACGAACTCATGAGTATTTCTTCCGATTCGAAAGCGATTACGGTCGAGGAAATATACGAGATAGTTCGGAAAAAATATAGCATTCCGAGACGAGAAATCGAAGATTATCTGGCCGGTGTATCATATAGACATCTTCGATTTGGTGAAATGGATGAGAGCAAAGAAATATGTGACGACGATTATAATATAGCGGATTGTGAGAAATGTACCGGTTTGGGAAAAACAGGAGAAGTGTTGGAGACGATTCGTCGAGAAATTACGGATCGTTACGCCGGGAAAACAAAGGATATTTTGATGGCGATACATGCCGGTAGGATATACCAATACTTGAAAAACGCAGATAATCCGAGCGAGTGTGTCGCCCATCTTATGCATATTCCAAACCATGAGAGATATGAAGAGGCTAAAGGCAAGGACATAGCGGAATGGTTTTCTTGCAAACCGGCATATATTTCACGAATGAATAGAAAATACGAAAGCATTTGCAAGCCCATTATGGATGATTTGTTGAGAGATGATTGAGGATCTACATGCCAAGACAAGTGATAATCCCCTTCCGAACCCCTCATAACCAAGCGCCCAATCCTATGTGGGGCTCAGTTCTTCACGGTATGCTGATGGAACAATTATCTTCTGAAAAAGCAACGGCACTCCATCAGAATCGGCGTCCGCCGTGGGCGCAGTATGTGACAAGATGCCATGATGGTGGGGCACTGTGGGTGGTTTCCCTACTGACACAAGAGATCGAGCGTGTTTTTGATGCGCATATTCTGTCCATGCTTCCCAAAGAATTTCACCTGAGACAAAAAGGATATTCGATCCTGATGCAGCCTCCTGTAACCGATCGCTATCTCGTCGATTCTTGGTTTTTCGAGAGCACAGAGAAAACGGGCAATCAAGGCGCGCGGTTTGAGATCACATTTCTTACGCCGACCGCTTTCAAACAGAATGGCAAGTACGTCGCTCAACCCGATATCCGACTCATCTACTACAGTCTGGCATCAAGATGGAATGAAATTTGCGATCTGGATATATGCCCTCTAAACGTATCAGAAGAACACATGCAAGAGGTGTGCGTGAGCACTCACGTTGCAAATGACTTCACTTCGGAATCTGCTTTTTCCGTCAACGGTAAGCCAATAAAAGGTTTCCGGGGTACCATAATACTGACTTGCGAAAAGACGATCGTTGCCCGAAAGTGGCGCATGCTTTTTCGCTATGCTCAATTTTGCGGTGTCGGCATCAAAACAGCATTGGGTATGGGGGCGTTCTGCCTGAAAAGCGACAACGAGGTTAATTCATAAAAAATTGGACTGTTTATTAAGTATAGGATCCAAATAGAAAAAAACGGAGGAAAAGGAATGAGCATGACCGACCATTTTTCGACAATCGCAGACACTTTGGGCATCGTGTTAGCGGTGCCTACACTCTACGCGGCAGTCAAATATCTGACCAAAGAAAGACGACGCGAAAAACAATTAATTCGAACCATCACGAATAGCAATGGGTATACTAACGCTGCATTGGCGATTAGCATCGGTGGACCGTCGATTCGTGTTGACGTCGAGACCTTCCTGAGAAACAACCCGGATTTGAAGAGTGTAACCGGAGGCATTAAGTTTCATGAATTTCATTACGTGCACAGTATTTCAGAAGAAAAACCGGCGCTTCAGATTGAGGAGATTATGATCCAAATTCGCATGATTGAAAATCATCTGAAAGAGCAAGGCGTCCAGCGAGTACATCTGTTCTACGCCGGACCGACCATCGTTGCTACTATGATTGGCGCAGAATTGGCCAATCGATTTCACATTTTGTGTTACCAGAGACCCAGGGCATCCGCTGATATAAAAGAAAACTACGTCTGCTGGGGCCTGATGCAGCAAAACTAGAGGTCCGAACGTGAGTTCCGACAGGAGGCAATCCTATGGGTATCTTATATCTGACAGAGCCAGGAACCCAATTGAACTACAATGGCGGCAGAGTTATAGCAACATTATCGGGCGTAGAACAAATAAAATTGCCGCTTTCACATGTCGAGGGTGTTGTAGTGAGTACAGGCGTTCATCTGACCGAAGCAGTGACCGCTCAATTTCTCGATAGCGCTGTTCCGGTGACGTATATTTCTTCAAGAGGAAAGTACTTTGGCCATCTGGAAACATCCAAAGCAGTGAATATCGAACGACAAATCAAGCAATTTGAATGGCTGCGGCACCCGTCGTTTAGACTAGACTTGTCCCGAAAAGTGATAGATGCGAAAGTTCGAAATTCATTTGTGGTGGTCAGAGAATTTGCAAGGCATCATCCCGATGTCGAAGTGGATTCCTATGGTCGAGAAATTCGTATGCTAAGACAGCGAATAGCACAGACACAAAACATTGCTGTTCTGCTTGGCATAGAAGGACATGCAGCCAAGCTTCATTTTGAGCGACTCAATCAATTGATCAAACCGGAATTTCGTTTTGCGGGAAGAACGCGACATCCTCCGAAGGATCCTTTCAACTCCATGCTCAGTTACGGATATACTTTGTTGCTTCATGATTTCAACACGGCTCTACGCGTCCATGGATTGCACCCCTACCTTGGATTCTTGCACGAGCCTCGAAACGGGCACCCTTCACTGGCATCCGATATGATGGAACTCTGGCGACCGGTATTGGTCGATGCATTTGTTGTACATCTGGCCAACCGAAACACGTTTCATATTTCCGATTTTGAGACCACATCGGAGGGTGGCGTATATCTCAATAAGGATGCTTCGAAAACATTCGTGACGCGATACGAGGAGCGTGTTAAAAGGACGAAGCAAGGGAGGGGCGAAGCAACAGAATTTAGCTATCGTCTTACTATAGAAAACCAGGTTAGAGACCTTGTTCGCGCAATCGAAAGTGAAGACCCAACACAATATCAACCATATCTGTTATCATAGGTGGTAGGTGCGTATGAACTGGTGGAGACGGGCATTTATTTCGGAAGAAGATTTGGATATATCCGGTCAATCGAGCACAGATTGCATATCATTAGTCATATACGATATAACCGACGATAAACGTCGAGGAAAGCTCTTTACAACGCTAAAAAAATATGGCGTTCAAGTTCAAAAATCTGCCTTCGAGTGCCGTATCTCTGAAGAAAAGAACAAGTTAATGCTAAAGCAATTAACAAGTATCATCAACGAAAAATATGACTTGCTCCGTGTATACCGGCTCTCTCGTAATTACAATATTCAATGTTGGGGTAGCGTCGGGAAGTTGGACGAAGATGACGGATTTTGGGTAATATGACCCAAATATGAGAGTGCAATTTAAGAGAGCGATCTACGCTAAACCTAATGAATGCATGCGTGAACGCGGTATCATTATTTATGGGCGTTTGAGGATTCTTTATCGCTATATTGTGAGGATGCGAATCATGTTTCAAAGCGAACGCGGATTTATAGAGCTGAACATATTGAAATATGGGCCTTTATTCGCTATGCTATTCCACAGAGCTCTCCCCACAAGGGGACGGAAACTCTTCCACACGGCACATCGCTTCCGTCATTTCGCCGTTAATTCTACAGAGCTCTCCCCACAAGGGGACGGAAACGATTTTTCCGAACGAAAACGAAGAAAAAACAGGGGGAAGAAAAGATGAACTGTTATTATCACCCAAATTCTGAAAGCGTTGTTTTGTGTAAAACGTGTGGCGTCGGAATG
>DUPM01000105.1 GCA_012838315.1 Clostridiaceae bacterium | reverse complement strand
TCTCATGTATTAGATCGCGATATACAGTCAATCTTGAGCCGCAATTACCGACAAAATCACCAAACATCTCCATTAAGTATGTATTAGAGTGCGAAAATCATGCTGATTCTCAGCAGAAATACAGATTTCCAGTTCCGACGTTCTGGGCTACATTTTTCCGCTTTCTTCGCGTCCGATACGGCGGAAGTACAGCCTTAATTTCCAGTTCCGACGTTCTGGGATGCATTAAACCCTTTATTCAAATGTACTATAAGGCGATACTAACGCCGCGTAATGTCCAGCACATCCATATTTACCGCCAGAAATTGCAAAACACTCCTTTAAGTCGGGATTTGCACTTTGCTAAACTTTTCGCGTAAATCCCGTACAACATAATCACTCAAACGCACCACTTCGTAAGTAGCCTCCGATATTGACGACTTCAACGTGCCCGGCACAAAAAATCAACAATGTTCGGCGGCGTATTTCAGGAGAAAGAATTGCCAATATTCTTCGCGTCAAAATCCGTTAACGGCAGTTTCTGTGTCATGTCACGTAATAACATGATTCATGCCTTCACGGAAATAGGTGAAGAGCCTTGAGTTCGATGAAGGAATATCGATATTCTTAGTGTTTCACGAAAATAGTGATGAGCAAAGCGAGTTGATAATTTGCGGATGGATGGTTTTTGGGCGTCAGAATTCGATTGAGTGGGATATAATATAAAGACTGCATAGATTTACAGACCAGATAAAAGAAGCATGCGGAATCCCTTGCGTAAGCGAGGATCGAACGGCGCGATGAGTAACCGGGCGATTATAGATGATACAAGGAGTGATAATATGTCGGCGATGAATGAATTATGTAATGAGACCGCGGCACGGATTCGCGAACTGCGAGAGTCCTCAGATGCCTCAATTGAGAATACAGCAGCGATGATGGGTATTTCCCCCGATACGCTCAGGATGTACGAAGAGGGTAAGACGGACATTCCAATCGGTATTCTTTATGCGGCCGCCGGTATCTTCGGCGTCGACTTGACAGATCTCATGACCGGAAAGTCCCCGAATCTTTCACGCTATTGTGTTGTGCGAAGCGGCAAAGGCCCCGAAATTGAGCGCTATCCCGGTTATCGATTCCAGAGTCTTGCCTTTGATTTTCAGAATCGATTATTTGAGCCGCTTTTGGTGACGCTGAACCCGGAGATGAATGAGACGATTGCACCGGTGACGCACAGTGGACAGGAATTCAACCTAGTGATGTCGGGAAAAATTCGCGTGATTATTGGGGGGAGTACGATCGACCTAGATACCGGAGACAGCATATTCTTCGATCCGTCGATTCCTCATGGTCAGTGGGCGCTGGACCATGCGCCTGCCTCTTTTCTTACCGTGATTATGCACGATCATCCGTCGGATCCGACGAAGCATTAAGGCGTTCTTAAATCACGATCACCTAACTAAATCGATAAAGCAACAAAGGAGTTCATATGTTATCGAGATTTTTACCGAGAGAGTCTTTTGACTCGTATGAAGACTTTATCAATAATTATCACGTCGAAGTGCCCGAGAATTTTAATTTTGCTCGAGATGTCGTTGATGCTTGGGCGAGCGAAGATCATGAGAAACCGGCGCTTGTCTGGTGTAATGACGCAGGAGACGAGAAACGGATGCGTTTTTCTGATATTTCGATGGAGAGTGCCCGAGCCGCCGTTGCTTTTTCGCGTATGGGAATGAAGAAGGGTGACACGGTCCTCTTCCTGATGAAGCGTCGCTGGCAGTTCTGGATTTATGCACCGGCATTTATGCGGTTGGGCGTCATTTTCATTCCCGCGACCGTTCAGCTGACCCAAAAAGATATCGAATATCGCGTCAAGGCAGCGTCTGTGGACATGATTATTACAATCACTGAGCCTGTGATATCAAAGGCTGTCGAGGACGCCTTGCCGGCATGTCCCGAAGTTCGCGCGGTTGGATATATCGAGTCTGAACCGTTGGCAAAAGCTGCGGAAAAGCCTTTTGCGCCTCCGGCCGCTTGGGTGGACTTAAATCGCACCATAGCCTCCATCGCCGATGTGGACGCTGAAGCGATGCGGGATATGGATTTGTCTGTTGGTGGCAAGGACCCGATGCTCTTGTACTTTACTTCGGGCACGACCGGGATGCCCAAGATGGTTCTTCACAACCACGAACATCCGCTCGGTCACATCGTCACTGCGCATTACTGGCAACAACTTCGCTCGGATGATTTACACATCTCAGTGGCCGATACGGGCTGGGCCAAGTGTGGTTGGGGCAAGATATACGGCCAATGGATTTGTGGCGCGGCGAACTTTGTTTACGATATGGATCGCTTTCACGCACATGACCTTCTCGAAAAAATTTCTCGCTATAAAGTGACGACGTTTTGTGCGCCGCCGACGATCTATCGCTACATGATTCAGGAAGATTTATCACAATATGATTTGTCGTCGCTCCGGATGGCACTGACCGCAGGCGAGCCCTTGCAGGCAGAGGTGTTTAATCGATTCCGCGATGGGACCGGACTACAAATTATGGAAGGCTTCGGACAGACTGAGACCAGTGTTCTTTGTGCCAGCTTCCCTTGGGACGCACCGCGCCCCGGATCGATGGGAAAACCTGCGCCGTTATATAAATTGGACATCATTGACGACGAGGATCGTTCTTGCCCGCCCGGCACGGAGGGTCGCGTCGTCGTCACCGGACTGGACGACGGATCGCCGGTGGGATTGTTCTGCGGATATTTTCGCGATGATGCTACGACGCGGCTGGTCTGGCATGACGGTTATTATGAGACCGGAGATGTCGCATGGCGCGATGAGGACGGCTTCTATTGGTTCGTCGGGCGATCGGATGACGTGATCAAGTGTTCCGGCTATCGTATTGGACCGTTCGAAGTCGAAAGTGCGCTGCAAACACACCGCGCCGTACTTGAATGCGCAATCACAGCGGCACCGGATGAGATTCGCGGTCAGGTGGTCAAGGCGACAATCGTACTGGCTCCGGGCTATGAGCCGACCGAAGACCTAAAGCATGAGCTCCAAGCGCACGTCAAGCACGTCACAGCGCCTTACAAATACCCGCGCATCATTGAGTTTGTGACGGAGCTACCGAAGACCATCAGCGGCAAAATTCGCCGAGTGGAAATACGTGGCAATGATGAGAAGAAGTAGAGGAACGTATAGATTAAGAGAGTGACACAGATAATCTATCGCCTTCTTAGGATTGCGAGAGGCGGAGCCGCCGGTGATGGTCGTCTGGGGTATCTTTCTATGTCATGAGAGGAGCAGACTATGAATACTTTGAGCATGCTATTTCGAGCCATCATCAAGCAAGTCATTCGACTTTTTCGTATCTCACGAAGTTAGTCAAACCTGACATGAGTAGATCAAATATTAATTATAAAACGCAATTAGGATGGTTATTTCTTTGAAAGCGATTTCAACAAATCAGTGCTGAGGCGAAAATAGTATGAGAGAAAAGAAAGGTGTGGGAAGATGTAATAAATTTCCTCTTATATAAATTGTTGATATAATAATAAATATATCTTGACCCCCCGCAAATAATTGTAATCTGATTTAGTTGGTATTAACTTGCAAGTACTTTCGGGCATAAATTTGCATACCACTTGCCGGTAGTCTTTCATTATTATTCCTACATTAATGATTATTAACCGGAAGACATGAATTATACGCGGGAATGACTGTCCGGCGCATCTTTACAGAGGCAGTTCTCACCAATTACTTGACTTTGACATACACATGGAAATAAAGATTGATATGGGAAAAGGTGTGACATGAATCATATAATCCCCCCGAAGAGAAGACGCGTATGTTTAATAATATGTATATTTTCACTGATTTGTTCTGTTTGCGTTGCAGGATGCAAACCGAATCAGCCAGACATCGAACCGACACCGTCGAGCAATTCGGCGCAGGTAGATAGCGAAGCAATTCAAGCGGGATACTTTGATGTTTCGGAATATGCGATGGATGTAGATTCTGCTGAGAGCATACTTATCTTAGAAGATCGAATCGTTGTCTGCGGTGTCGAGTATTCCGAAGAATATGAAGAAGCATCTTATCGGTATTTCTCGAACCCTGAATTATTCGCAAATCAATACGGACCTTCAGATTTAAATGGAGATCCTATTTATCCCGGCAGTCGCATAAAGATATTCGACTTACAAGCCCAAGTTATAGCAGATATCGATTTAGACGTTTTGATGACGCCGACAGACACTCGTCGAGTTTTATTCGAAGACTCCAACGGCGGATTTTGCATTTTGTCCACATATATAGATTTTTATACCCGCGAGGTGACCTATCAAATCGACTATTTCGATGCGAGTGGACAACATGTTAAAAATACGATTTTGATTGCTGAAGAATACATTGAAAGCATTCAGTCCGTTTGTATCTCCGCTCAGGGCAAAATATGCGTCGTGGGATGGGGTGTCGACTATGTGGATAAAGTGTATGTTTTTTCTTCAGAGGGCAAATTGGAGCATACCATTGAGATGGAGCCGGTTACGTTGCCCGACTTGATTCTTGTCGACGATCAAGTGTATTTGCATGCCTCCGTTGTAAGGGAGAATAATTATCGTCAAGCGCTT
>DUPM01000104.1 GCA_012838315.1 Clostridiaceae bacterium | reverse complement strand
CGCGACCAAGAAAAGGTACAATAGGCTCGACAGTGAGCCGATCACGATTGTGATGAGAAAAAGAGCAAAGAACCCGATGGGGTTAAATTTCCCGGATGGTTTGTAATAAAGTTCCTTCGACATAACACATTCTCCCCATGCTAATTTTGAATAATCTTTTTTGAGAATAGCACGCCTTTTTTAAAAGTCAACATATTCTTAGTTTCAGTGCTTTGTGGTAGTATGTAGCGAATTGTGCTATAAATATTTTATGTTTCCGGTAATACATACCAGAGTGATATGACGTGTCGCAGGAGAAAAATGAGCGAGAACGAAAAAAAACACTTATTGCCGAATTTTTACCGATTTATTCAAAAACGCCCGGATTATCAGAAGCAATGGACGCCGCCATCAGATGTGATGACCCGAGAGAGGCTTTCTGTAATCGGCGTACTCTTTGTTTTTTCTTTTCTGAATTTATTTTTTGCCGCTTATTCTTCCCCTTTCTACAGATATTCCCCCTACACAGATGCAAATATCTACATGGCGGTCGCCCGGGCGATGCAGAACGGATTGTTGCCCTATCGTGATGTATTTGACCACAAAGGCCTGCTTCTTTACTTTATCTATTATATGGGATCCCTCATAGATCGTTCAGGATTTCTGGGTATTTATGTTGTGCTTTCTCTCTCTTTTAGCATCTTTCTATATTATGGGTACTTGCTTTCCCGACTGTTTTTCAGGCCGATGGTATCCATATTTGCAGCATTTTCTTTGGCCTTTGTGTCGGTCGCTTCTCCAATTTACATCAATGGCGGCGGATCGACAGAAGAGTTGATGATGCCTTTTATTATGGTATGTCTATACTATATGGTCCGAGATTTGCATCAAATAGATCATCGCGATTCGATAGCCTCGCGGAATCGGGCTTTCGGATATTTTCTTATTGGCATCGCATGTGGAGCCATTCTATGGATAAAATTTTCTTCGCTTATAGTCGTTGGATTTCCCGGTCTTTTTCTTATTGGCGTATTAATCACGAAAAGACGTTTCAAGGATCTTTTCATTTCGGCGGTTTCATTTTTATTGGGGATGGCAATAATATCCTTGCCCTCCGTCTTGTATTTGGCTCGACATGATCTGTTTTCGGAATTTTCGGAGGTGTATATACGATTCAATTATGCGTACTCGTCGTTAATGTTGGATACGGAAATTGAAATGTTCGTAGAGATGTTATTTTTAGGGTGCATCCTTCCTTGTGTGCCCGTAATCATTGCCTTGTGATATCTTTCTAAGAAAATCCGGACGGTCAATCGTTTGACGGTTGTATTTTCCGGCATCCACATGTTGTCGCTTCTTTTTTTATATATCATTGGAAAGAAAAACTATCCTTACTATTTTTTGCAGACGGGACCGGTCTTCATCTTTGCATCGTCGGCAGTGATGTATTTTCTCTCTCGATCCTTTGCAAATCGAAAAGCAAAATACAAATCGTCCATTATATTGATTAGTTTTTCGTTGATGATTCTCAGCGTTACAATGTTATTCAGTAAGGCCCGGTGGCAACTCGGTAGTCCTGTCGCCGGCCCCTCATCAGTTGAGATTTGTGCTCAGGAAATCAATATGACTTGGTCAAATCAAGACGTGAAACGCTCTCCCAATATCATCTTGCTTGATACTTCAGATCAAGGGTATTACGAGCTGTGCAACACCTATCCTCAGGAGAGATACTTTTACGTACCCAATACGAGCATGGAGAAGAGACTGGAAATCATTGAGGCGCAGAAGACATATATTCGCAGTCAGCGAGTGGATTTTGTCATCATGTATGTTAAAACCGATCGTGTTCTTGATTTTTCTGACTTGCATTCCGAATTTCAACGCATGGTCTGTCTGCCTTCGGATACAGACGAGGGCTACTTTTGGCAAATATATACACAATCTGCCGAGAAGTCATCGTTGGAATGATGTATCACGAACTGAAAAAACCGGAGTCCGTTTAGCTTAGCACTTGCGCTAAGTGAACAGGACTCCGGTTGCTTGTGGTGGAGAATATGGGGCTCGAACCCACGACCTTTGCACTGCCAGTGCAACGCTCTCCCAGCTGAGCTAATTCCCCGAATAACAGAAGGATTGTATTATATGCACAAGAGGTTTGTCAATCGTTTTG
>DUPM01000103.1 GCA_012838315.1 Clostridiaceae bacterium | reverse complement strand
TTTTTCTTTGTGTGAACCTTGGTGCAGGTTCATTTTTGTTATACCCTAAAGTATCCCTTGGCAGTCGAGTAGACTGCTATAAAAAGTGATTTTATTTTCTCCTTTCTCACTACACTTTTTATTTTCGTTTTGTATAATGAGAAAGAAAAACTACCGGCTCAACCCGTCGCTTGTTTTTGTCTTTCACCTGAGACTTTACGGATAATATGCCCGATAATCCCGATCAGAAAAACAACGCCGGCAACCGCGAGGCAGATTTCTCCGGACTCCTGAAAAGCCATATAACGCCCAACTAATTCAGGCGGAGCGTCCTGAAAGGGGAGTCCTGCTTTGGCAAATACGAGGTACATACCAACGCCTGCGATGAGCGCCCCGGACAGGAGAAGGGCGTTTGAGAGATTTTTGATCGTGGACATGGTTTTGCACCTCCGATGGATTAGTTGTTATTTGCGATCTTAAGAAATATGCTTCTTAATGAATTTGCGAATTTTCTTTTCGCACTTGCCGCATTTGCTACCGGCACCGGTGACCTTCTTAACCTCTTTGTAGGACGTGGCACCTTTTTCGATAGCTCGGAGCACATCACCTTTGGTGACGTCTTTACAAGGGCAGATGACTTTCTTAGGATTCATACGAGCCTCGTTTCTGAAGAGAGATAAGGCGAAGCCCGGATAAATCGGACTTCGAGGTTATCGCTCGCGGTCAAAATGCTGTGTTTTCGATAAAGGCGGGCCTATCGGGCCGAAAACCACTAAGGCATGTCGCGGTTATTCTACCGTAATGACCGAGACCGGGCAGCTGTCCATGGCGTCGGTCGCGTCGGTCTCTGATTCCTTCGGGACCTCCTCAACATAGACTTCTGCCAATCCGTCGTCGGCCATTCGAAAGACCTCGGGGCAGATTTGCGAACACGTTCCGCATGCGATGCAACCGTTTCTGTCGATAGATGCTTTCATAATTTGTCCTCCTTTAATTGTGTGAACAAGTAGCTATGGTTGGAGTAAAAAACAGACATAAGTATGCGTGAAGTCTTGTGCTCTTATAATCATCATTTTACAACGGGATAGAACGAATTGACACGTTTATCACCGAAATATTTGAATTAAGGCTATAACGAATAGCACGACCGGAACACGTAGCATCGCTATCGGTGCAAAATTAGGAGGCAGAACACATGAGAGCCGTCATTTATTATTACTCCCTGGAGGGCAATACACTGAGTATCGCAGAACGAATTGCCGAAGGGACATCTATGGACGTGTGTCGCCTGGTTCCCCAAAAGGCATATCCGACGAATGGTCTTAAGCATCTTATCGGGGGAATGGATGTCATTTTCAAAAAATGCCCGAAGCTTAACGCTCTGACAAAACGCCCTGAAGGCTATGATTTAATTATTTTGGCAACACCTGTTTGGGCAAGCTCCTATACACCTGCGATTCGCAGTTTTTTGGTAGACCATAACTTGTCTAACAAGAAGATAATCCTTGTGGCGACATCAGCGGGTGGTGATGCAGGCAAGTGTTTTAAAGCAATGAAAGAGTCTCTCGGCGAATCCGAAATTGTGGGCGAGTTTGTCATCAAATCACCGGTCGCCGACAACGAAAAATCTGCAAACGCGACTGTTGATTTGATTCGGAAGTGCATGGGCGCCGTCAATTAATCCGTATTCTCCGAATATGAACCATAATTATCAAAACATCTGAACGGCACATTTACTGAACTAGGGTTTTCCCAAGATCAGCGGTGTGTCGTTTGGCTTTTCCTGCCCGTAAAGATCCTTGATAATATTTTCAATTTCCAGACTCTCGATGGACATGTCGTTGATGATGGACTTTTCGTTGAGCTCCTTAATGAACTCATTGAGTTTCAGCTTGGACAAGTCGAGCTCCAATTCTGCATCGTGATTGGAAAGTTGCTTGCGGATGAGAATGCCCGGTTGGTCCAGAGAAGGAAGTGGGTTGCGCGTCGTCACATGCACGGACTTTTTGTCGCCGAGGTACTTGCGCAGATGATCCATGGAATTGTCAAAAACGATTTCGCCATGATTCACCACGATAACGCGCTTGGCTAAATGCTCCACATCCTCCAGATCGTGGGTCGTCAAAATGAAGGTGGTTCCTTTTTTATTTTGTTCATGAATGAAATCCCGTATCTTTCCCTTGGCGATGACATCTAATCCAATGGTGGGTTCATCCAGAAAAACAACTTTAGGGCGATGGAGCATGGCCATAATAAACTCGCACTTCATCCGCTCGCCGAGAGAAAGCTGTCTAGTGGGCTTTCGGACAATGTTTTCAAGGTCCAACATATCAACCATTTCATTCATCGTTTTCCGGAAGGCTTGCTCCGGAATGTTATATATGGACTGATTCAGTAAAAAGGAATCCATCGGAGGAATATCAAACAAGAGCTGCGACTTTTGACCGAATACCGCGCCAATGTTAGCGACGTATTTTCTGCGATCCTTCCACGGCACATAGCCCATGATTTCGACCTCTCCGGAGGTGGGATAAAGGATGCCCGTCAAGATTTTTAGTGTCGTCGACTTTCCGGCGCCGTTGGGACCCAGAAAACCAATCAACTCGCCTTCGCCAATCTCAAAGGAGACCTCTTTAAGGGCCTCTACCATTTTCTTCTTTCGAATGACCAGGCTCTTCAGGGCATCCCTAAAGGTACCGCCTCTTTCGTAAGTGGTATAGGTCTTGCTTAGCTTGTCTACTTTTATCATGTCAATTCCTCGCTTCGCGTTTGCGGTAATGGGTTTGAGTTGTCAATCGAGTGTAGGCTTATCCTCCTGCACTCGTATAGTTTCGGACCATTCTGTGAAAGAACCATAGCCCCACGAGAAGAAAAAAAATGGAGCACAACATGGCACCCAAAACGCCCGTTATCTGTTTGCCCAAAAGCGCCGACGCCGGGAAAGAGCCCAGCAGGCTGATGGGAATCACCCAGGTAATAATGGTTTGAAACAGCTTGTTAAAAATCGAACGTGGATACAAGCCAAAGTCCATCACCGACATGAAAATATCATAAATACGGTAGTTGCCAATCCAAACAATTCCAAGCCCCGACATAAATAGCCCAAATGCAAACATCGTAATCAGAGAAAAAATGAACAAAAGAAGGAAGGATGCCCAGTTCACAAGAGGTAGCGACGGCACAGATTTCAGAGCATAAATAAATAACAGTATCCCGCCGATCAGTTTACCCAAATCTTCGCTGTCAAAGGCGGTGATAATAGACATCTGGAGTATAGATCGGGGTTTTATCAACAACAAATCATAAGTTCCTTCTTGAACTCTGCTGATCGTATTCCAGACCATACCCATGAAAAACGGAAAAGCAATGCCTCGCGAAAGCAAGAAAACACCCTGCAGCAGCAGAACCTCATGACGCTCCCAACCGGGAAAAGAGGCCCCATTGTGATAGATCAGTAGTGTGACGAGGGGGCCGAATAATTCGACTACCATCATAATAAACATACTCATGAAAAAATCGCCGCGATAAGCCATTCTTGACGCAAAGGCGGTTTTCATTCCGTGTATGTAAATTTTGAACCACTGGAACAACGGACCAGCATTAGACTTCTGCTCATCAGGAGATGGAAGATCTACTGTGCGTGCCATATTTTAGCCTCCATCATGCACCTGCCAACTCGGGAATGAATGGGTCTCAACGAGGATGGTCCACTATACTTCGATTCCATCATGCACCGACCTACTCGGGAAGGGTCGTGCTTCAAGTGACTGCGTCCACTTAAGTAAATCTCCATCATGCACCTACCCCAGTGAAGCGTTTGATACCAAAATGCCACACCAATCTATTCAGCAAGTAGGTTACAGCCACCATGGCCGCCTGCAAGCCAACAATCTGCGGGATGGACATAGTAATCCCGGCCAATTCGTAGCTTCCCATGAAGACCCTAGCCGGCACATAAGAAACAAACTGAAATGGAAGGAAAAACAGAACCTTTTGAATGACTGAAGGGAAAAGCGTCAGAGGCAGGAAAACGCCCGAGCAAACATCCTTAATCACCAGCATCGCCCTACGTAGCCCATCAGTTTTTACCAGCCAGAACGCTATGGTACCAATTGTGTAGTTAATCAGAAACCCAAGAATAAAACTGAGCGCAACGGAAATAATCGCCCAAACGGGCATTGTCGGAATAGGCTTGATCTTGAAAAGCAGATAGAATCCGATGATTGGAATGATTTCCACCCAGAACGCCAAAAGCCGATGTCCGACCTTTTCAAAAAAAGCATAATACAAATGGTAAACCGGCCTGAGCTGAAAAGTAATGAACTTACCGGTCTGTACCAGCCGCTGAAGTGTGCCGTCGGCATCATCCCAATTCAAAAAACCGAGTAAGGAAGAGACCGCAAAATAGTACAGCATGGTATTCAATGTGAACCCAGAAACCGTATCGTGCACTTGAAAAACAGCCTGCCAGATGAAATAATGCACCAAAAAATACACAGGCTGGACAATCAGCGAAACCGCCATAGTACTTCGAAATGCAAAATTCTCCTTATAGGTAGCATGAATAACCGCCCTATATAAAGGCGGCGCCTTTTTCATGAGTGGACTTTCAATAAGCGCCTGCACAATCTATCCCCCATAGGAAAAAAATAGGCAATTGGGATTGCACCAAATGCATAGAGCACACTAACTAATATCAATCGATTTTTGAATCAGTTTACACTTATGCCATCGCGGACTCAAGTAGTTGAGAGAGGGAAATAGAAGTTTACAAGGAAAAGATTGGGGAGGGGATGGCGTCAAAATACCTGACTCGTGCCTAAAAGAGAGGGCGTATGTACGAAAGGGCGCTTTTCTCTCAGCTTCGTTCGTACTATCACCCCCGCCCGCCGGCTCCTCCACGGGTTGTCGTTTTTTATGCGAGGCAGAAAGATTCCCGGATTATTTGTAGCTTCTATATAACCACAAGACAAAAAGGAATAGAATAAGAGGAGTACGACAGCTCGAATAGCGATGCGAACAGGCACGCAACGCTCACAAAAAGGGGATTTCTGAAGATGAAGACGGTAATATACTACTTTTCTCATGATGGCAACACACAATGGCTCGCAGAACGGATTTCCGCAGGAGAGATGGCGGATCTTTGCAGGCTTATCCCGTATAAGGAATATCCTCGAAGTAAGATTAATTATTTGGTGGGCGGCATGGGCGTCGTTTTCGGTCTCGAACCTCAAATTGCGGGACTAAAGTTCCGACCGACGGAGTATGATACCGTTATTATTGCAACGCCGGTTTGGGCGAGCTCGTTTGTTCCTCCGATAAAGACCTTTTTAGCGCAATATGATTTAAGAGATAAGGATGTTATTCTTGTCGCAACTTCGTCCGGAGGGGATGCGACCAAGTGCTTTAAGGCATTGCGAAAACGTCTGACAGGAAGTCGGATTGTTGGAGAGTATTCGTTTGTCAGCCCGATTCAAGCAGATAGTGCCGATGTGAGCGAGCAGGTCTCGACGATTCGACAATTGATTGGATCAAAAGCCTAGTGACGATTCGACAATTGATTGGATCAAAAGCCGAGTGATGAGTCGTTATCCCGGGGTATGAATAGATACCGGCAAAGATTCGCAAAAAACAGATTTGGAGGGTCCTGAATGAATCGCTTTAAGAAACTCAATATCAAAGGGAATCTCGAAAAGAACGCGCTCGGAGAGCGGGTCCTCATAGAATACCTTTTTCTCGACAATAAAACGTGCGAGCGTTGTATCGGAACGGATGATGTCCTGAGGGATGTTATCGGAATCCTATCTCCGGCGCTCAGGCTTGCCGGATATCGAATCGAACATCGTGAGATAGAGATGAGTACAGAAGCGATCGCCGAGGAATATCGGTTTTTGTCGTCACCGACCATTCGCGTGAACGGCCGAGACGTTTGTTTATCGGTTAAAGAAAACGCGTGTGGATGCTGTAGTGATATCAGCGGAACCGATGTCGACTGCCGAGTGTTCGAATACCAAGGAATGGATTATGAAGTTCCGCCGAAGTCGATGCTCGCCAAGGCCATTTTTGAAGCAATTTTTTCGAAAAATGAAGATTGCGGCTGTGCATGTGAAGACTACAAAATGCCGGACAATCTCAAGTCCTTTTTTGAGGGAAAAGATAGAAACACCGCAAACGGATGAGCGGATTGAAAGCCAGGCGCTCGATTTAGGTTACAGAGAGCGGATTGAGACATACGATATGATTTTTTCCGGAGGATAACGATCGAACACTTCGGAAACCGGATCGTAGTAAAAGCTGTCAAACATACTGATAGAAAAGCCCATGGTTTGAACAATACCAGATGAGCATACCGTGACCGATTCGTGGGATTCGAGTTTGAAGGTTCCATTCGGGGTATAGCTTGCGCAGAATGATGGCATCGCCGGTTAAGAGCGCGACGAAACTGACGTAGTGCGATTTGGTCATGGGATGTTCGGACGAGATAAAGTAATCGTTCTCGATATGTTCGACAGAGAGCTTTTCTTCTTCCGGCGCTTTTTGTGGCGTCAGAGGATCGAGTTTCTTGCTACAACAGACCATGGCGGCTTCTGAAAGGCCGGTAATCAGATTGTCGCATGACGGGCAGACGTAGAATTTGAGTTTCTTCATATTGCCGACCACGCGAAGATTGGCATCGAGATCTCCGGACAGCAGGCTCTCTTGCGTGATGCCGAAAATTCGGCAGATATCCGGGATTAAGTTGATGTCCGGGCAACCGGAACCGCGCTCCCATTTAGAGATCGCTTTATCGCTGATGTTAAGTTGATCAGCGAGTTGCTGTTGTGTCAGGTTTTGTTCTTTTCTCAAAGCGCTGATGAGTGCGCCGATTTTTTCGCAATCCATTAGTCGTGTACCTCCGTGTTCTATGCTTTATTTAATCCAATCCTCAAGGGAATTGCAATGAACGCATCGTAGAGTTGATGCGCTGCGTATTCGTCATTTTCATTGCGCCGAGAAAAACAGTACGGACTAGACGCGAAAATACTTTGGTTGACATGTATTTTCGGGCTCGCGAACATCTTGTTTTCTGTTATCGCTGTGCTATGATGAACCTTAGATGCTTAAAATTTCATATGGTTTGTTTGATTGTTTCTAATTGCGGATTTTCAATGGTTTTGAACAGGAGTGTGCAAAATGAACATCGAAGTAGCATTTATTCTATCTGTTTCTGTCTCGATTCTTGCTTTTCTTGTGGCTCTATATTTCTTTTTCTGGGTCAAGAGGCAACCTTCTTCAAACAAAGAGATTGCTCGTGTTGGCCAGTTTATCAAGGCCGGAGCGAATACGTTTTTGAAAAAAGAGTATATGCTTTTGGCGATTTTTGCCGGTGTTGTGGCGATTCTCATATTTTTATTCTTGCCACATCCGATTTGGAGCGAGGCGACGGACAGTTGGACGTGGCAGCGCAATTTGGCGATGATGCTTTCGTATCTTTTCGGCACGGTGCTTTCGGCGCTGGCCGGTAAAGTCGGCATTGCGGTTGCGACGATTGCAAACATGAAGTCCGCCGAAGCAGCGACAAAGGGGATTAGACCTTCCTTTCTGGCAGGGTTCCGAGGCGGTGCCGTCATGGGCATGGCAGTCGTCGGGACGAGTCTGTTGGGTGTGTCTATTGTTTACATGATTTCGGGCAATGTCAGTTCTGTTCTGGGATTTTCCTTTGGCGCATCCAGCTTGGCACTTTTCGCAAAAGCGGGTGGAGGTATTTTTACCAAGACGGCGGATATCAGCGCTGATTTGGTGGGTAAGGTCGAGATGGGCATTCCAGAGGATGACCCTCGTAACCCGGCGGTAATCGCTGATAATGTCGGAGACAATGTCGGTGACGTAGCGGGCATGGGTGCGGATCTTTTCGATTCTCATGTTGCATCCATCAGCGCATCGCTCGTTATGGCGTATGCTCTGGATAAGAGTGATGATAAATTCACGGTTATGATTTTCGTCTACGCGGCGCTCGGCCTTCTTTGCTCGATTATCGGTGTGTTGTTGGCCCGCATGGGGAAGAGGGGGACACCGACGCAGGCTCTGAATCTGAGCACATACATTACCACTGCTCTTTTTGCGGGTTTGACCGCAATCGGATCGGCATTGTTTTTTAACTCGGAAGCCGGTTGGAGAATATGGGGCGCGATGATGGTCGGCTTATTTGTCGGCACGATTATCGGAATGGTCAGCGATTACTTTACCAATGACAACAAGAAACCGGTCCGCTATGTCGCAGATGCATCGAAGACCGGCCCTGCATTTACGATTCTTTCCGGTACATCGTATGGTTTTCTGAGTGTGTTTCCACCGATGATTGGTATCGCGATTTCTGCGTTGGCAGCATACAAAATTTGCTACCCGATTACATCGACACCGGTTTCGGGCATGTTCGGCATCTCGATGGCGGCGGTCGGAATGTTGTCGATTGTCGGAATGATTATTTCGAATGATGCATATGGTCCGATAGTTGACAACGCTCGAGGCTTGGTTGAGATGGGTGGATTGGGAGAAGAAGCGTTGGAAATCACGGACTCTCTGGACAGTGCGGGAAATACGGTGAAGGCGGTCACAAAGGGTTTTGCCATCGGCGCGGCCGGCTTGACGATTATCGCTTTGCTCGGTGCTTTTATGTCTGAGGTCAATGAGGCTGCGGCAATCGCGATTGCCGCCGGGAAGACAGGTATTGAGCCGATTACCGGATTTGATATTTTGAATCCTATTGTGTTCTTTGGTCTATTGGTTGGCGCGGCGTTGCCGGCCGTTTTCTCTGCGATGTTGATGCTCGGTGTCGACCGTAACGCTCAACGTATGGTGGCCGAGATTCACAGACAGTTCAAGAGCATTCCGGGACTTAAAGAAGGCAAAAAGGGTGTTGTCCCCGAGTATGAGAAGTGCATTGAGATTGCTACGGTTGGCGCTCTTAAGGAGTTGATCCCCGCAGGATTGATTGCCATCGTTTCGACATTAGTGGTTGGGTTTGTTGGCGGCGTTCAGGCGATTGGCGGATTTTTGGCCGGCAATATTGTCAGCGGGCTTTTGTTGGCACTCTTCATGTCCAATGCCGGCGGCCTCTGGGATAACGCGAAGAAGTACATCGAAGCCGGTCACAACGGCGGTAAAGGATCGGATGCACACAAGGCAGCAGTGGTCGGCGACACAGTCGGCGATCCCTACAAGGATACCGCAGGTCCTTCGATCAACACGCAAGTGACGGTGGTTTCGTTGGTCGCGTCCATCATGGCGACGCTCTTCCTCACATACAGCATTTTCTAAATCCGACGTGTAAATAAGTAAATGAGCAAAAGAGCCGGCACAGCCGGCTCTTTTGTTGGGGGGAAGGGCAAAGGATGTGGAGAAAAAGATTGCTATAACGTATTAATCATCTTGGGGTTCAGACACGGTAATGAAGCAGGTCTCATCATCTGCGGAATAGATGAAAAGGACGGAGACGTCATCGTCATTCTTCCCGGAATAGGAAATGCTGTCGGAGCTTTCACTCTCGTAAGGCTCGTTGTCGAACTCGTCCTTGATATCTTCGATATAGTCCTCAAAGTAATCTTGGTCTGCATCTATAATGCTAATTTGAACGGCATCATTTGCCTGAATAACAGAATCGACCGTACCGTCCTTGTACTTCGGAATATTTTCAACCGCTCCGGAATCCGGCCACTCGCTGCCGCCGAATGAGAACTCTTCGCCATCTTCGCCTTTAATTTTGACCTCACCGTCTTTGATGTCGACATCGACGCCTTCACCGGCAAGGCCTTCAACGATCTTCTCACCAATGGCCTCACCGGCCTTTTTTTCAATTTTTTCGCGAATGCCGCAACCGGCCAGGACACCTCCAACCAAAAGTGTGCATAGAGATAATGTCAGTAATCTTTTCATAATAATAACTTCCTTTCGTACTAGTTTCTTAATCACTCGTTCATGATTACATCATGACAAAAACGCTCGAAAATGAATATCGTACCCAGTATGATATTTTTATGATACCCGAGAATTATTGAACGGGAGTTGCTAATTCGAGTAGTAAACCGAATTGGACGCGCTAATTTCGAGGTTAGGACAAAGCATTTTGAAGCTTCTCGAGGCCTCCGGTTTTTTCAATCAGTCGAAAATAGAGTTGCAATTCATCTCGCGATACGACATCAAGTTTGGCGTATATATGGCTG
>DUPM01000102.1 GCA_012838315.1 Clostridiaceae bacterium | reverse complement strand
TCGCCATTCTTAGCCCATCCCAACCATCCATAATCTTGAATATGAACCCTGTAATATACATCAAAATGATTAGCCATATCTCCGGTCAACAAAATTTTTATGCCCTCAAGCCGAAGCGATCTTCCACATTTATGCAGAAAGATTTTAGAATTGATGCGTGCTCCGCTTATATTCTTTCATCAGTTCTTCGTTAAAAATATACTTTACTTGCGAAGCAGGCTCGATCTTGGCAATCGAACTCTTATAAATTAAACTTTGTGTCTTTCCAATATCTAAAATCAGCGACTGCGAATCAAAGCCAATGATTGTACCGCACTGCGCTGAGTCGGTCACTAAGATAACCTCGACGACATCTTGATTTTTTCTACAGTTGTTGAGAAAAATCTCTTGGAGATTCGCACTTCGGAATGGCCTTCCGGTATCCTTATCAGAAACAGATCGAGTGTGTACGCTACGATCTTGAAAAGTTGTAGAGCGAAGAACATTTACATCGGTTGGATTCATTTGACACCTCTTTCATATATTTGATAGAAAGAGAATATCACGGTTCTTTGATGGAATCTAAATGATATATACACATATTACGCAAATTAAGCAAAATCCAGGCAAATCGAATCCAGAATAATTTCTAGTTGATCGGGTTTGACCCAAATGGCATTGGGAATTTTTCGATACCATGTCATTTGGCGCTTCGCATAGTTCCGACTTCGTTGCTTGATGAGATTAACTGCAGATTCGAGCGACATTTCTCCATTGAAATGTGAAATAATCTCTTTATATCCAATCGCTTGAGAAGCAGTAATGCTCAATTCACCGTAACGATCGAGAAGCGCTCTCACTTCTTCAACAAGACCTAGTGTCAACATCTTATCAACACGCGCATCAATTCTTTCGTATAGAAGGATTCGATCGATATCTATCACAAATACTTTAAAGGGATAACGCGGTCCGTCCTTTTTTGATATCGCGTTGTGTTGACTGATTGGCACTTGGCTCTGACGGAAAAACTCGAGCGCACGAATGACTCTTTTCGCGTTGTTCGGATGAATTTTATCCGCACTATCCGGATCAACTCTACAAAGTTCTTCATAAGCAGACTTACCGTCATCTGATTCGTACAATTTGATAACAGCTCGTCGCACCTCATCAGAAATTTCGATTTCAGAGAACGAAATGCCTTCGTAAAGAGCCGAAATGTACTGTCCTGTTCCACCGCAAAAAATCGGCAGTTTCCCATTCGATAGTGATTGCTTTATTTCAGCGTAAGCAAGCTGCATATAATCCGCAACGGAAAAAGAACTCGTCGGCTCAACGATATCAATGAGTTTATGAGTGACTTTTGCCCTTTCTTCGGCATCCGCTTTGGCTGTACCTATATTCATTTCTTTATAGATTTGCATAGAATCACAAGAAAGAATGTCGCTATCAATACGTTGAGCCAACGCTAACGAAAGAGACGTCTTGCCACTGGCTGTCGGTCCGGCAATGATGGGTATGTGACTGATGTCTCCGATAGAAGTTCCATACATGAGTGTCATTGTCTTACTCCGATCTACACAATGCGCTTAAACCATTTTTCAATATCAGATTTCTCGTATCGTACAATGATGGGTCTGCCGTGTGGACAGTGATATGGATTTGCAATACCAACTAAATCCTTTATCAAACCTTGAACTTCAGCAACATCAAGTCGATCGTTGGCCTTAACTGCCGCCTTGCATGCTGCAGTTGCTAAATGATGGTATACATCTTGCTCCAGATAATCATTCTTAAAATCAAGAGATTGAAGCACTTCGTGAACGAGTAGGCCAATGTCGGACTCTCTGGCAAAAGACGGTATTGCTCTCACCGTGACTTCGAAGTCGCCAATTAAATCAATGTCAAAAGCCAATTCACGCAACCGTTCTTGATGCGCCTGAACCAACATGACCTCTGCACGAGTCAAACGGAGCATCTGCGGAGTCAACAAGTATTGTGCTTTAAGATAATCTTTGGAGCGGTTGCGATCGGAAAGTCTCTCATAAAGTATTTTTTCGTGAGCAGCGTGTTGATCAATAATCAAAAATGCAGAATCTGACTCTAATAATATGTATGTTGCGAACAGAACGCCGACAAATCGTGCTTCCATCAATTCGATTAATGCAATACGCTTATCTTTATCGGGCTCGCCGGATTCTGATGACGGCTCCATAGGCTGATCGACACTCATCTCCACCTGTCGATTCGTGTTATCAAACGGAAGAACCGTTGGACTGACTTTTATAAAATCAGATGCATTGAAAGCAAGCGGCATTTCGTGACCATTTCGGTTTTGAAAGAAGTTTTGTTCGAGTAATTCATGTGGCATCGACTTGCCTGCAGCCGAATGCATAGAATGATTATTCTCAGATGACGCCAACATAGAATCTTCCGCCGGAAATTTTTCTCCTTTCGAATCCGATATATTGTTTTCCTCGGAGACCAAATAATGGCCGACTTTCGAAACATCTTTGTGCTTGGTATTCATAGGCTCTCCACTAAATCGCGAAGGTTCTGAAGTCATGTCCGATTGCTTTAGGGCATTTTGAATCCCATGAAATACGGCGCGAAAAACTTCGGAGTCATTCCAAAATCGGACTTCTGATTTCTGGGGATGAACATTGACATCAACCAATGCCGACGGAATGTTGACAAATAGGACAACAAAAGCAAATCGTCCTTTCATCAGATATGGGCGATACGCTTGCTCTATGGCTGCAGATATGGTTTTTGAACGAATGAGACGGTCATTTACGAATACAGTCTGCTCTCCTCGCCCCTTTCTGGCGATCGCAGGTTTGCCAGCAAATCCACGAACATCAACGGAAGACTGCGTATAATCAACGGAAATCGTTTGCTCCACCACCTCAGCGCCATATACACAGTAAAGTGCATCTATCGGGCTGCCGTTACCCGGTGACATAAGAATCTGTTTACCGTTGTTGATCAGTTTAAAGGAAACATCCGGTCGAATCATGACAAAACGCTCGCACAAGATGGTGATATATTGCGCTTCGGTGTGATCTTTTTTTAAGAATTTATATCGGGCGGGTTGATTGAAAAACAAGTCTCTGACGGTGATGCTTGTCCCCCTAACGCCTGCTACTTCAGAAGTAAGGATATGTTTTCCCCCCTCGATTTTCACCTGTGTGCCAACATTTTGTTCGGGCATACAAGTGGATAAATCAACTTTCGAAACTGCTGAAATACTGGCTAACGCCTCACCACGAAAACCCATAGTAAAAATGGATTCGAGATCCTCGAGTTGATTGATTTTACTGGTCGCATGACACGAAAACGCCTTGACCGCATCTTCTTGGTCCATGCCACACCCGTTGTCGATTATTCGAATTAACTTGATGCCGCCATCTTCAATCTCAACTGAAATGCTTGTTGCCCCGGCATCTAAAGCGTTTTCAATCAGTTCTTTAACCACAGAAACTGGCCGTTCGACGACTTCGCCGGCGGCTATAGCATTCGCAACATGTTCACTGAGTTGATTGATTCTACTCATTCGACCACCTTTCAGGATTGACCGGATTCTTTGGCTTTTTCAATAAGGACGTAAAGCATATTCATGGCTTCGAGTGGCGTCATCATAGATATGTCAAGATTTGCCAGCTCTGAACGCAAAGGATCCGCCTTCGAAAACTGCTTGCCACCGGGATCCAACTTAATTTGTCCCGGCATTGGACGAATCGAATCGATTGCATCTGATAAACGTTCGGTATCCTCAATCTGATCACTTGTATTTATTTTTGTGGATTCAAGCACCTCTAAAATTGACCTGGCCCTCAAAATAACATCATCCGGTACACCCGCAAGCCTCGCGACCTCAATGCCGTAGCTATCGTCTGTGCCGCCATCAGCGATTTTGTGCAGGAAAAGGACTTCCCCATTTTGTTTTTGAACTTCAACATGAGCGTTAAAGAGCCCCGGAAGCTTGTCCTCGAGAAGATTTAATTCGTGGTAATGTGTCGCAAATATCGTTCTTGAGAACAGTATGGACGGTGCGCTGATAAATTCTAAAATGGACCATGCTATAGCTAAACCATCGAAAGTACTTGTTCCTCTTCCGACCTCGTCCAGCAAGAGAAGACTTTTGCCGGTCGCATGCCGAAGGATTGAAGATACTTCATTCATTTCAACCATAAACGTCGATTGACCGGATGAAATGTCATCGGAAGCCCCGATTCGAGTAAAAATTCGATCGACCACACCGATTCGAGCGTATTTAGCCGGAACAAACGCGCCCATTTGAGCCATTAGAACAATAAGTGCCACTTGTCGCATGTATGTAGATTTACCCGCCATATTGGGACCTGTAAGCACCATAATTCGTCGATTTTCTTCATTCATCAAAGTGTCATTCGGAACAAAACGATCGTCTTTCATCATTTTTTCAACAACAGGATGTCGGCCTTCTTCGATAATCAGGTCCGTCGAGACATCCACAATTGGACGCACATAACCTTCTCGTTGGGCCAGTTCGGCTAACGAAGATGTGACATCGTAAACCGCAACCGCCGAAGCAACGGCATAGATTCGGTCGCAAGCCTGTCGTACTTGGTCTCTAATATCACAAAACAACTGATATTCAAGCGCAACTAATTTGGCATTTGCACCGAGTATCGAATCTTCTAACTTCTTGAGTTCATCGGTGACATAACGTTCGGCGTTCGCCAGCGTCTGCTTCCGAACATAGTGCTCGGGTACCAGTCCAACATGAGCCTTTGAGACTTCGAGATAATAACCAAAAACGCGATTGTATCCGATTTTCAGGTTTCTGATTCCTGTCTTTTCTCGCTCAACAGACTCTAAATCGAGTATGTATTGCTTGCCGTCCGTCGTCAGTTTTCGGAATTGATCAACCTCATCCGAATATCCGGCACGAATAACTCCGCCTTCCTTTGAAGCCAATGGTGCATCTTCAGAAATAGACGCCGACAAAAGTTTATCGATATCCGACAAATCATCGAAATGGCTATTGGCCCATCCCAGAATGCCTCTGTTGAACTGCGAGGCCGCAACATAAATAGAAGGTAATTTCTGTACAGAACGAAGTAATGATAGCAAATCTCTCGGACCCACCGAACCCAATGCAATTTTCGAAGAGAGTCTTTCGATGTCCGAAAATCCGGACAGCGCATCGATAAGTGATTGTCGTTGAATAAATGAATTCAACAAATCCTCAACAGCATCTTGTCTGAAATTTATTTCTTCTACATTGATGAGTGGCTCATCCAACCACTTACGAAGCAGACGACCGCCGATCGACGTCTGCGTCAAATCAATGGCCCACAGCAGACTGCCCTTCTTAGATGCAGATCGAATCGTTGAAGATAATTCCAAATTGGTCCTCGCAGGAATATCTAATTCCATTTTGTCGGAAATGTTATACACGCGAAGCACTCGAAAATGACTGACTGTCGTCTTCTGCGTGTCGTCTAAATAGTATAGAAGTGCCGAGACACAAGAAATCAACATGCGCTTGTCATCTTTTTTCTGCCAATCTTTCGTCAAGTCAGCAATGCGCTCAGAATTCGAATTTGAAAAATGCTGTGAAGGTATTACCGTTACTGGCGCCGAAAAATGGTAAGAGATTTGCTTGTAGATGTCTGCCTTAGTTAGTTCCGGATTACATACAATCTCGGATGGGGCATAACGCATCAACAAATTCATGAGCTGGATCTGCGTGTTACCCATTACAAGTTGTGTTGCTTCAAGCTCACCGGTAGCTATATCCGCGGCAGATATTGCGAACTGCATCCCGACACGATAAATACAGATGAGATAATTGTTTCTTTTCTCGTCAATAACACTCAAATCTATAGATGTACCCGGCGTGAGAATTCGTGTCACAGCTCTTTTAACAATGCCCTTTGCTGTCGCAGGATCTTCGATCTGGTCGCAAATTGCAACTTTATAGCCCGCAGAAAGCAGACGTTGCATGTAGTTGGTTGCAGCGTGATGCGGCACACCGCACATGGGTGCGCGACAATCAAGTCCACAATCTCGGCCGGTCAATGCGAGCTCTAAAACTTTTGATGCAGTAATCGCATCATCAAAAAACATCTCGTAAAAATCGCCGAGCCGAAACATCAGAATCGCATCTTCACAACCGACCTTCATATCAAGATACTGAAGCATCATCGGTGTTAATGCGCTTCGATCTATGCGATCATAAGTCAATAACGAGTCATTCATATATAAATCGCTCCAACACACCTTCTACAGAAAATGTCTTCGCACCGGTTATACGTACCGCCGCAACCATGCCTTCAAAAGTCTTAGTAATTATTCCTTCAGAAATGAGTACTTGAAGCGCACTTTCCTCAATAAGCTCATTTGGAATTGTGAAATTTATCAATCGATGATCCGATGCGCGTCCGGTATATATATCATCGGATGTATGACTCAAGCCTTCGATAAGCACGGTTTGCAGAGAACCCACAGCTTTGGTGTTCGATGCAAGGCTGTGTGCATTTTGCATTTCAACTAAACGATTAAATCGCTCAGTTATTACATCGGCAGAAACCGGATTGGGGTCGTCATAGGCCTTTGTGCCTAAGCGTGGCGAGTATTGAAATGTAAACGCAGAATCAAAACGCACTGCTTCCATCAAGGAAAGTGTATCCGAAAAATCTGCTTCTGTTTCTCCAGGAAAACCGACAATGATATCTGTGGTCAGCGATCCTTCCGGAACAAGACGTCGATACGTCTCGACAGTCTTTAAATATGTTTCTCGTGTGTATTTTCGGTTCATCTTCTCAAGCACAGCATTGCTACCGGACTGGAACGGAAGATGCAAATGTCTCTCAATACAAGGGTACTTCGCCATAACTTCAATCAAGCGTTCAGAAATATCCTTCGGATGAGATGTCATGAATCGTATTCGAAAAAATAAATTCCTAGACGCAATCGCCTCTAATAACGAAGGAAAATCTTGCGAATTCGGTTTTTTTCGACCATAGGAATTGACATTCTGGCCAACCAGCAGGACCTCCTTAAATCCTTCCGCGCTGAGCTTCTCAAGTTGCCTCATAATCGAGTCAAAACTTCTCGAACGCTCTCTCCCCCGCGCATAAGGTACAACACAATAAGAGCAGAAATTATCGCATCCATAAATAATCGGCACCAAAGCACGATACTTTCGCTTTCGAGAAATACTTGAGTCTAAATCTTCAAATAGATAATCATCTTCCGAAACACTGAGTACTTTCTTGCCCTTAATTACTCGATCATAGAGAAGTTCGGGCAAACGAAATATATCTTGCGGTCCAAAGATCATATCTACAAAACGATAACTCTTCAGAATTTTCGGAACATTACCTTCTTGTTTCATCATGCATCCGCAAACAGCGACCAACATATCCTTGTTAGATATTTTCTTGTTTTTCCAAATGCCAAGGTTGCCAAATAAACGGTCTACAGCATTTTCGCGAATCGCACAAGTATTCAATATGATAATATCGACACAATCATTGTCCTCAGAGGGTTTGAATCCTATGTCCTCCAATACTCCAGCTAGCTTCTCGCTATCTGCCTCATTAGATTGACAGCCGTAAGTCAATATATGATAAGTCATCTCTCTTCCAAGACTGACTTTGCGCCTCGCATAGAAATTTCTAAGCTCGTTGGCGCAATTTCTTTGACGTTCCAGAAGTTCTGTTCCTACTTCAACTATTGCCACAAATTATACCTCACTAATATACTGGGATAATGATATCAAACTTGACCGTCTTTGGGTAATGAATTGATCTCGTAAAGTTGGAAAAATGCGTATATTAATGATACCATAAAGGGCAAAACGGACTGAGAGAATAACAATGCATTTGGTTCAATATAAAGAGGTTCAGATTCAAATTTCTGCTCGAAAAAAAATACGTCGTCAACGATTGTTTTTGATACGGTCCATATTATGCGCAGCCACTGCGATTATTGTATTAATCCATTCGTCATTTCTAGTATTCGGAGATACACCCGAAGGTCAGAACGGCACATCAGAAGTTCAGGAAACCAGCGCAACAGATTCATCGCCCGGTGCGCAACCGGATGTATTCTCACCGACCATTCTATTGGACAATACTCCGGCCAACGCACCTTCAATCAACGGAACGGCGTATGTGTTGTACGATGCCCAGTCCGACACCTTTCTGTTCGGGGAAAATGTTGATGTCCCCTTGCATCCGGCCAGTACAACAAAAATTCTGACCATACTCCTGGCCATCGAGAATCTCAACCCCGAAGATACAATCACCGTAACCAAAGAGATGTTTGATTATATCCCCGAAGGTTACGTTCGGTTGCCTTTGGCCGAAGATGAGGTAATTACGGTTAATGATGCAATGTATGCATCTCTATTACTTTCTGCAAATGATGCGTGTTCCGCATTGGCTTTTAAAATGGCCGGTAGCAAGGAAGCTTTTTCAGAGATGATGAACGAAAAGGCTCGTGAATTGGGTTGCCTGTCTTCAAATTTTTCGAATCCGTTTGGTTTGCCTGAGGACAACCATAAGACCACTGTTCATGATATGGCTATTCTACTTGAAGCGGCTATGGAATATGATGTGTTTAACGAGATTTCAACGGCATCCTCCTACACCATCAAGGAGACTAACAAATTTAATGAAAAACGAGTGATCAATAATCAGAATCGTTTTATTTCCACGACGACCTATGCTTACGAATATTATGTCGGAGGTAAAACTGGTTTTGCCAATGCTTCCGGTCATACGATTGCCGCAGCTGCTGTTAAGGATGGCAGATTGCTTATCGGTGTCATATTCGGCGCAGACAGTTCGGAAATTCGATATAGCAATCTAATTGAGATGTTCAATTATGGCTTTAGTCAGTACACCACTTCAGCAATTGACCAAAATGAGTTAGGCTCATTGCAAATCGATACGGCCCGTCAAATAGAGACGGCAATTGCAGATTACGGCCTATATATCTCTGACCGTCAAATTGACACTATCTCACACATCACCACGTCAGCCGCACAGGCGTCCGGTGGATATACGACAAGTATCGACTTATCCTCAGCGGTTATCGCTCCGAATGTCAAATCGCAGACCCACAGTTTTCCGATATATCGCCTTTATTCTAACGGTGCGAAAAATAACATTGGTACGCTATCGGTCACGATAAAAAATCGAGATATTATTGACGAGTCCGAAGGGAATAAACTGACATTCAAATCAGTTCTTCAAACGATTATTAAAGTGGTGGTTGTACTGATTCTTATCGCATTTCTATGCATCGCGGGGTGGATATATTATCACGTTCAAAAACGCCGGAAAACAATAAAAAACAGGCGAAAGCCGAAAGTGCTGTAATCCGGCACTAGTTGTAATTTGACCGAGTTCTAGACCACAAATAATATACGCGTCACCAATAATACTATGGGTTATCAGCCCTCGCCTGCGATGGGCATTTGAGGCAACATTAGCGACGGTGATCCAATCGATCCACTTGATGAAGGTGGATCAAAATGCAGTTGATTTCCAACCCATGCGATATTTTCAAGAACACTATAAAAATTCCCGGCTATCGTTATTTGGTCAACCGGAGAATTAATCTTGCCCGATTCAATTCGGAATCCTTCGCAAAGCAGAGAAAAGTCTCCGGAAATCGCATTGGTACCGGCATGCAACCCCGAAAGGTCCGTAATATAAATGCCGTTTTCAATAGATTGAATCAAAGAGTCGTCCGCAATACTTCCGGGCCGAACGAAAAAATTTGTCGGCCAGATTGAAAGAGAGCTCTTATACCCGCCTCTAAAGCCGTTTCCGGTTGACTGAACTCCTTCTTTTTCCGCAGATTGCATATTATGTAAAACAGACTCAAGAACTCCATTTCGAATAATCGTCTTATTCTGTGTCGGAACACCCTCGGAATCAAAGGAATTACTAATATAAGACTGAGAACAAATACCCTCATCAACAATCGTCACAACATCTGAAGCGATACGTTTGCCGATTTTGCCGTCAAGAAGCGAAAAGCCTTTTTGAATTGCGTCGGCAGAAAATATGCCTACAAAAGCCGAGAGCAAATCCGTCGCGGCTCGTGGTGCGAGGACAACATCGTACTTACCGGACCGAACCGATACCGCACCTAGTTTCGAAAGGCAATCGTTGGCGGCCTCTGCGACAAACGCATTCTGATCAAATTTGCCTAAATCTCTGCCGACCCACAAAGCAAATCCCGTCTTCGTGACCTCCTGATTTACTGCTCGTACGCCGGCATAAATCGAAACCATATTCGACCGATTGCGGCAGTTAAGCCCTTTAGAATTCATGATAATACAAGAGGAGTCACCGTAGCCAATACTTAAGTGATCTACACCCTTTATACGCGCATCAAAGGCTAAGAGGGATTTTTCGATATTGAGCACAATGGATTCAAAATCATGATAATTCAGTTCTGATAATACTTCGTTGTAATCGTTTATCTCCGGATACTCATGCGCCGGTGCCGCGATACGCTCGGGCTGCTCGGGCTCGAGAATTTTGCTGTTAGCAGATGCCTTTTCTAATAGAAAATCGATTGCATCATCCGTAAATGACTCCGAGTGCGCATAGCCCATATGCGCATCAATTTTGCCGCGAAAAGATACTCCGTTGACTTGCGATGATTCATACGAAGACACCTCACCATGCAACACCTGAATGCCCACAGAATAATCTTCTTCAAAGTAAGCCTCAGATTCCTTGAACCCCATATCGATAGACTTATTGATCAGTCGTTGTATAAACTCAACATGTTTGTTGTTGTCAATCTCTGTCATGCATCCACCCCGCCAACTGTCATTTGCGAAACTCGGATCGTCGGCTGTCCAATACTTGCAGGAACATGACCGCTGATTGATCCGCAAACACCTTGAGCTAATTTCAAGTCATTGCCGACACGGTCAATAGTCATTAAGACTTCATTGCCTTTTCCGATTAACGTTGCACCGCGAAGCGGTACGGTCACCTTACCATCTTGGATCAAATAAGCCTCATTGACCGAGAAGTTGAACTCTCCTGTTGCCGGGTCGACCGAGCCACCACCCATGGACGATGCATATATGCCGTGTTCTGTATCCGAAATAATCTGTTCGGGCGTCTCTTTGCCGGCGGCAATAAACGTGTTGGACATCCGTGATGTTGGACAATATCGATAATTTTGTCGTCGACCGGAACCGGTTGACGGCATTTTCATTCTTCTTGAGCCCAGCCGATCAATCATGTAACTCTTTAACAAGCCATTTTCGATAAGGGTATTAGATATCGGCTCCACACCTTCGTCATCAATAGCGTAACTCCCCCACTCATGCACAATCGTCGGATCATCCACCGCCGTGACACAATCAGAAGCAATTTTACATCCAATTTTCCCAGCAAAAACGGAAGCGTCAATACCGACTGATGTTGCCTCGAGAGCATGACCGCATGCCTCATGAAAAATGACGCCGCCAAAGGCATTACCAATAACAACAGGATATCGGCCGGAAGGACATGGCTTGGCTTCAATCATCGTCACAGCCATTCTCGCAGCATCCGTTGCCAAAAAATTCAAGTCCATCTCATCGATAAACTCCAAACCCTTACCGGCTCCCGGACTGTGTCGTCCAGTTTGTTTTTCGTTGCCGTTGGTCGCAACTGCTTCGACAGAAAAACGCGTCCTGACTCGGTGATCTGACACATAGAGGCCTTCAGAATTCGCAATAATAATATCTCGCATCAAATCCGAATAACCGGCACCGGTCTGAGTAATGCGCTTGTCGTACTGCGACGCAATATCGCACGCTTGGCGTAACAAATCCGCTTTAAGAGCATCCGGTCGAGATTCAGGAAGAATAATCGGAGCAGAAGTCGCATAGCGCTTTATTGAACCCAACGGTAAAATAGTGCCTCGTGCACTTGCCTGTAGTGAAGCAGAGGCGTCCTTCGCCATCTGAATTAAGACAGTCTCATCCGTAGAATTAGCGTAGACGTAGACACTTCTCACGCCATCCATGACTCTAATACCGACACCAAAATCAATACCGGATGAGACGTTCTCAATTCGTCGATTGATTGCAGACAACGAATTGGACTTTGTACTTTCAATATAGACTTCGGCAAAATCACCGGAAAATTGCAAAGCAGCGGATAAAATACGTTGAATGGTAAGTTCTGAGAGCATATATACTCCTACTATTTGTATGATCTTTTTATTTTCTTCGATGTCGTTTTTTCAAACTCGGTGTCCCGATAGATGACTTTTCGTATTTGCTTGTACGAAGGCAACTGGTCATTGACCTTCTTGCACTCCTCCTCAAGAACCTGCTGGATCATATCCGGATCCGGATTGGGTCCGAATTTATCCGTAATGGCTTCTTGGTTCGGAAAAATCGTTGCCGTTACAATGATGTCATCGTGTTGATTATCTTCACCGCTGACAAGTGATTCAGCAACATATTCAGATCTCGAAAGAAGTGACTCAATCTCCTCCGGGAAAATATTCTTGCCATTCTTGGAGATAATGACATTCTTCTTGCGACCGGTGATAATGACAAAACCGTCCGCATCCAGATAGCCCAAGTCACCGGTATGGAAAAACCCTTCAGAATCAATGGCTTCCTTGGTCGCCTCTTCATTCTCATAATACCCGAGCATCACATTAGGTCCCTTACCAATGATTTCTCCGATACCGTTTTCATCCTTGTCTATGATGCGAATATCCACGCCTGGCAGAGCCAATCCGGCCGCATTATCGTTGAAAAACACATCTCGGTTCAAAGCTAGAATCGGTGCGCACTCGGTCAATCCGTAACCCTGCAAGCATAGAAACCCCATGTTCTGCATATCAGCAAGAATCTGAGGGTCTATACCGGCACCGCCGGAGATCAACATGCGTAGATGCCCGCCAAAACTGTCGTGGATCGCGGAAAAAATCTTGCGACGCTTATCAATACCGATTTTCCTCAACGCCCTCGTGAGCTTAATGCCAAACTTAAACTTTTTAGCAGTCTTCTTATCTCCAAGCGCTTTCTTCATGATGGCGCGGTGAAACATTTCAAGCATCAGCGGAACAGCTAAAATTACCGTTGCCTTAGCCTCTTTCATGTTCTGTGTGATATATCTCAGTCCCTCACAATGTGCAACCGTTGCGCCACGGTAAATCGGACAGAGAAAACCACACGTACATTCATAGGTGTGATGAAGTGGCAAAATCGAGAGAAAAACATCAGAAGGGTCTATATAGACCATTGAACACATGCCTTCAAGGTTCACACAGATATTGCGATGAGAAAGCATGACCGCCTTTGACTGAGCAGTTGTACCACTAGTAAATAATAGAATATTGGTCGCCTCAACATCAATTGGCGCATCAAGAAAGGCTCTATTCCCGTCTTCAAGAAGCTTGCGACCCTTATCAAGGAGATCAGCAAATACAATAGCGCTCGATTTTTCCGGTAAGCGGTCCATGCAGATGAAATGCTTAACCGAAGGAATTTCTGCGGATATTTCATCAATTAATGGTTGTTTCGAACCGGAATAGACTAAGATATCAGCATGAGAACGGTTCATCAGATTGGCTATTTCGAGCTTGTTGAGCTCTTTATCAAGTGGAATAATTACACCGGCACCATTTGTGGTCGCCAAATACGTGACGTTCCATTCGTAACGTGTCTCAGCCAGTATAGCAACGCGAGATCCCAAGCCATTGAGATCCGTCAGCGAAGTGCCAAAGGCATTCACATCGTCTCCGAATTCTTTATAGGATACCGATGTGTAAGCCTCGCCTCTGCCCTTTTTAATTAAGAAAGCCGTTTTGTCACGAAATATCTTGACACTTTGATCGAGCATGTCCCTTAAATCACGGATTTTACGAACCTCATACAATGGCGCATTCTTCATAAAGACCTCCTAGTCGACGCGGGTATTCAAGCAATTATAAGTCAGTATAAACGATAGCCGATTAAGCTTCAATCAAAGCTGCGCCTATTTTTTGGGAATCAAGTAAACGGCCAATGCCTTTCTATACGATTTCGGATGAGGCACTCTTTCAGAAAGCGATTGCCAAAACAAAGGCGAATGGTTCATGTGCAATAAATGTGTTAGCTCATGCCACAAAACATATTCAAAAAGAGAATCCGGAAGATAATAAAGGTACCCGTTTAAACTGATGTTGCCTAGGCCGGAGCAACTCCCCCAACGCGAAACACCGTATCGGATAAATATCTTGTTCGGTTGCTTACCATTGTAATCAGATAGATAGTGTCGAGCCTTCGCCATAAGAGCCTTTTTAATCATCGGCTTGTCTTTTTCGGTGATCTTTGGAAGCGAAATCTTATCTGATAATCGTTTGCGTTGCGAGATAATCCATGCAGAACGTTCGTCCACACAATCATCGATAAATGCTAATGAAGTCCTAAGCGGTGCACGAACAGTGACCGCTTGATCTGATTTCACATAAATACTGACCGATTTTTTTTTGGCTCGAATCAGAACATATGGAATGCGGGAAATCGGAGAAGTTCTTTCAATCATCATCAAACGGGAATCAGACATCGCATACCGACTCTGCATAGCCTTTTGATATGGCGAGTTCTGCTCTTTCCTTTGCTTTGCCGCCCAGTTTAATTTGTTCCGAAACATAATCGGGATGGGATGCGAAAAAGGCACGAACATATGCATCCGGATCTTTCATATAATCCAAAACCATTTGATATTGATCGTTTGACATCAACTGCATTCCGACCGCTTTTTCAAACAGCTGATTATCAATTGCCGTCAAGGTATAAAGGGAAATACCTTCGGCAGCAAGAACTTCACGACCACCTTGAACACGATCGACCACTGCGACAGTATCCGTTATTGAAGCACCGAGATTTTTGATTACGGGCACCCAGACTCGCATATAACTCGAAGCTTCTGTGACCAAGTCAGCGATGTGAAGAGCGACTTTTCCATCCAAGTCGACCTCGGTCGCCATGACACAATCTGTCATCGTTTCATTAGAGTAAATCGATTGAAAATCTTTAAAAATAAACAAATGGGGCTTTTTCAATAAATAGGCAGGTACTATCGAGAAAAAATAATCTCTTCGTTCGCCACCGGAAATAAAATCAAATACTTTGTTGCGACAAGCGTCAACGATAGCGTCGGTGACTTGACGGAATGATGCGGATTTTTCATAGAATGCGAGTAAATGATCAAGCAAAATCTTAGGCATTGCAAATCGATCCGAGCCTGATGCGGTCTCAATGATGCTCAATAACCGAACAGCTTCCATCTCGCTTTCAAGAAGAAAGTGCGTGTTGATATAAAATGGTCCAAGCATACCTGATGCATACCAGAACGGAGCCTCAGGGTCACTGACACGAATTGCGTTGGTCGAAAAAAGAGAATCAACAATTGGATCATTCATAGGTATTACCTCCATAGATTAAGAGTACCGATAATTTCGCTTAACCCAGATATATTGAGTTCATCTGCAATGGAAATGATCTCTTCGGTTATTGTCTCACATGCCGCCGGATGAATCAAAGTAGAAGTGCCAATTTGTACGGCAGATGCACCGGCAATCAAAAACGCTAAAACATCCTCTCCACTGCTGATTCCGCCACAACCGATGACCGGTATATCAAGAACAGATGCACATGATTGTACCATTCGAAGCGCAATAGGCTTAATACAAGGTCCCGAGAGTCCGCCGGTATTATTGTGCAGTATCGGACGACGCGTCTTAACGTCAATAGCCATACCCATCAGTGTATTGATCGCCACGACCGCATCCGCTCCCGCTTTTTGAGCCGCCAACGCAGTTTGCGTTATATCCGTGACGTTCGGCGTCAGTTTAATCCACAACGGCAAAGAAGTCTCTTTTCGAACCAGAGAAACCAATTGATATAAAGCATCCGGAGAGGCGCCGATAACCATACAGCCCTCTTTGACATTCGGACATGAGAGATTAAGTTCTATGGCATCAATTAACCGGTGATGGGGTTGCAGCAAGCGGACCGCATCAATATAGTCTTCAGTCGAATGCCCTGCAACATTGACGACGACGCCTGAAGGCAATGATGCCATAAACTGCAAATCATGCTCAATAAAGTATGGTACACCTGGATTTTGCAAACCAACACTGTTCAGCATGCCGGATGGTGTCTCAGCGACTCTGCAACCTTCATTCCCCAGACGAGATCTAATCGTTAAACCCTTTGAAGAAAGAGCGCCAATACAACGAAAATCGATATACTCCTCAAGTTCACGACCGAAACCACACGTTCCTGATGCCAGAATGAGCGGATTTGAAAATTTGACACCTCCGATATTGACAGATAAATCTACCATATAACCTCCGTAGACAAGAAGACCGGTCCGTCTTTGCAACAACGTTTATTCTCATAACCGGGGTCTTTATCAGATTTCGTTTTACATGTGCAAACCAAACAAATTCCGATACCGCAAGCCATGCGTTTTTCGAGAGAAACATAACATACCAAGCCCTTAGATTCTGCCCATAAAGCCACATTTTTCATCATAATCTCCGGGCCGACAGCACACACAACAGAATCACGAATCTTCTCGAAAGGAATCGTATCCAGCGCATCCAGCACGTTACCCTTCACACCAAAATCTCCGGCATCCGTTGCAACTAAGCAGTTATCAGTCAATTCGCTATCAATAAAACAAGCGTCATCAACACAACGAAATCCATTAACAGAATAGTATGGTATATCGTTTTCTTGGGCATAATTCTGAAGAAAGCGCAGAGGAAATATTCCGGTTCCTCCACCGACTAAAAGCAACGGCTGATCACAATGAATCGGAAATCCATGACCAAGAGGTCCTAAAACTTCAAACTCGGTTCCAATCGGCGCCGTCGTCAAATATCGGGTGCCATCCTTAACGACACGGACACCGATCGAGAACGTCCCCTTGTCCTTATCTACTTGAGCTATGCCAAATGGACGCTTCAAAAACTGATTGCTGGAAATCGATACAAACTGACCCGGCATGGATTGGCATGCAATATCGGGACAGTAAAATGACAGCCAGTGTGTCGATGGATTAATGCGAAGATTTTCTCTGAGCGTGATTGTATATTCTTTATTCATAAATACTCACTTTTTCAACATTTTATTCTCAGGCGGGGCTTCGTTTTGTGGTACGATTTCGTTCTTGGTGGCCTTAACGATTTGCGAAAATTGGCCCAGTTCATAGGGAATGATATCACGAGCTTGCGTCTGATTTTCAAGGCATTCAATGACCGCTACTAACGTGTCCAAAGAAGTAATTGTCGGAACCCCGTGCTCAATGCACTTTCTTCTCAACCGAAAACCATTATTCACCATTACGGTACCATTCGATTCCGTGTTTACAAGCATCTTAACTTTTCCCTCTGCAATATAAGATATCACATTCGGTGCTTCTTCTTCCATTTTTCGAACGCTGCTTGTCGGAATGCCGTATCGATTTAGATAGTTAGCCGTTCCGCCCGTCGCATATAGCTCATAACCCATTGCCATTAATTTATCTGCAAGTGGTACGAGATCGGATTTGTCGCTATCCTTGACGGTTAGCAATACACCTGCCCCCTTTTGCGGAAACTTAAATCCGGAGGCAAGAATGGCTTTAAACATCGCCTCAGCATAAGTAACTGATAAACCGAGGACTTCGCCGGTGCTCTTCATCTCCGGCCCCAAACTTACATCAACATCGTGGAGCTTTTCAAACGAAAAGACAGGTGCCTTGATTGCATAAACCCAAGGATAACGAGCATATAATCCGGTGCCGAATGAAAAATCCGACAGGCTGGCGCCCATCATGATGCGTGTCGCAACATCAACAATCGGAATCCCTGTCACCTTGCTGATATATGGCACAGTTCTGGATGATCTCGGATTAACCTCGATAACATAGACATCATCGTTGAAGAGAATAAATTGGATGTTAACGAGCCCAATAACATTCAAAGCCAGTGCTAATTTACGAGTATAGTCAATAATAGTTTCGCGAATTCGTTCGGAGATATAAGCCGGAAATATAGATATAGAATCACCGGAATGGACACCGGCGCGTTCAAGATGTTCCATAATACCGGGAATGAGAATATCCTTGCCATCACAAACCGCATCGACCTCTAGCTCGACGCCTCGAAGATATTTATCGACCAGAATCGGGTGCTCTTGCTCAACAAGATTGATGATGCGCATGTATTCCAACATTTCTTCATTGCTGTATACGATTGCCATCCCTTGCCCTCCCAAAACATAGGACGGGCGTACGAGGACGGGGTAAGTGAGCTCTTCGGCGAGTATCAAAGCTTCTTCAACTGTAAAAACAGTACTGCCTTCCGGTCGCTTAATTTGACAATCTTCCAGAATTTTATCGAAACGTTTGCGATCTTCAGCCGCATCGACCATATCGGCGGATGTGCCGAAAATCTTGACACCCATATCCGAAATCGTCTTAATCAGCTTGATCGCTGTCTGTCCACCAAACTGACAAATACAACCATCCGGCTTTTCATTCTCAATAACCGCTCTCACATCATCGGCCGTCAACGGTTCAAAGTAGAGTCGATCGGATGTGTCATAATCCGTAGAAACGGTCTCGGGATTGTTATTAATAATAATCGACTCGTAGCCAATGTCTCGAAGCGCCCAAGACGAATGAACACAACAATAGTCAAATTCGATACCTTGACCGATTCGAATCGGACCGGAGCCCAATACTATGACCTTTTTACGATCCGTGCGCACCGCTTCGTTCATTTTATCAAAAGTAGAATAATAATACGGCGTAACTGCAGCGTATTCTCCGGCACATGTATCGACCATTTTGTAGCTGTAATGCATTTCAAGAAACTGCCGGCGCGAACGAATCTGTTCTGCAGAATCGCCCGTAAGTTTGGCGATATAAGTATCCGGAAAACCGTAAGTCACCGCTTTCTTAAACAAGGCTTCCGAAATGTCAGTCGAGGATTTACAAGCGCGAATCTGCTCTTCAACGCTGACAAGATGCCTCAGTTTGTTGAGGAAAAACTTATCCACCATTGTCAGCGCGTAAAGATCCTCAGTGGTCTGCCCACGTCGAATGGCCTCTGCCAAGTAAAACAGACGCATGTCTTCAACAATTCGCAAATGCTGACTTAATTCATCGTCGGATAATTGATGGATTGTAGGAATGAATAGCCCCATGATACCCAGTTCCAACGAACGTATCGCTTTCATGAGCGCCGATTCGAAATTATTTGAAATAGACATCACTTCTCCGGTCGCTTTCATCTGTGTGCCCAGAGTCTTTTTCGCTTTTACGAATTTATCAAACGGAAATTTGGGAATCTTTGCAACAATGTAATCCACTGCAGGCTCAAAACACGCTTTGGTCTTTCCTGTGACTTCATTCGGAATCTCGTCAAGTGTATATCCGCAAGCAATTTTTGACGCTACCTTGGCAATCGGATATCCCGTTGCCTTTGAAGCCAATGCCGAAGAACGAGACAAGCGCGGATTCACTTCGATGACCGCATAATCTCCGGAGGTGGGATGCAAGGCAAATTGAACATTACAACCGCCGACAATTTCCAATTCTTCAACAATCTTAAGCGCCGAAGTTCGGAGCTTTTGATATTCTTGATCCGTGAGGGTTTGAGCCGGAGCGACAACAATAGAGTCGCCGGTATGTACACCGACCGGATCGAAGTTTTCCATAGAGCATATTGTGACTTTATTGCCGTTCGCATCTCGAACCGCTTCAAATTCAATTTCCTTCCATCCGGCGATACTCTTTTCGATCAGCACCTGATGTACGCGACTGGCTTCTAGACCAACTTCAGCAATCTCAATCATTTCCTCTTGAGTTGCAGCGATGCCACCGCCCGTACCCCCGAGAGTGAATGCCGGGCGAACGATAATAGGATATCCGATATCATCAGCAATCCGAATACATTCATCAATACTCATTGCAGTCGATGATGGTATACAGGGTTCGTCAATCCGAACCATTGCGGCACGGAACTCTTCGCGATCCTCTCCCCTTCTAATGCCGGACGCCTGAGTCCCCATAAGAATAATTCCGTTGTCATCGAGAAAACCGGATTCCGCCAGCTCCATCGAAAAATTTAGACCGGTCTGTCCGCCGAGCATTCCGACTAATCCATCTATTTTCTCGTTGATGAGAATCTTTTTGATGACGTCAATATTTAACGGCTCGATGTATATTTTATCTGCGACACCCGGATCGGTCATAATGGTTGCAGGGTTGCTATTAACTAAGACAACGTAGAAGTTCTCTTGTTTAAGAGCTCGGCACGCTTGAGTACCTGCATAATCGAATTCGGCAGCTTGTCCGATGATAATGGGTCCGGAACCAATGACCATAACACGATTGACATCTGTTCTTTTCGGCATGAAGAAACCTCCGTTTTATGCAAGTGTTTGCATAATTATACCACCTTTGATATCTCCTGCAACTCGCAATATTTTGTGAATTAGTATATGGCTTTGTTTAGATCTTCTCGCATACGAATCGCTTCTTCACGAGTCGCTAACATGAAGTCTTTGGTATCATAAGCAGAGTTTTTCTTATAGGCACACATCAGGCTTCTGGATGCATTTACAATCGCGCCATCGCCATTCTTATCAAAGCACGACTTAACAGTCTGCGCATCGCCGCCTTGCGCACCATATCCCGGAACCAGAAAAAATGTCTGCGGCATCAGTTGACGTAACTTTTTCGCCTGCTCCGGCCAGGTCGCACCAACTACGGCTCCTACCGAAGAGTATCCGTGATTCCCGACTAATTCTTCACCCCATGATGCCACTTTTTCAGCAACCGCTTCGTAGAGCAACCGCCCATCTTTGAGTTCCAGTTCTTGAATCTCCACGGATGAAGGATTGGATGTGTGAACCAAAATAAACATACCTTTTCCAAAAGATTTGGCTATAGAAATAAACGGCTTAATGCCATCAATGCCGAGGTATCCATTTAGTGTTACAGCGTCTGCACCAAACATTTCTTTTTGCTGACCGTCCGACAAAGTGGTCTTCCCAAGAATCGATGTCGCATAGGCTTGTGCGGTACTTCCGATATCATTACGCTTTGCATCCGCTATAACCAACATCCCTTTTGATCGGGCATATTCAATGGTCTCAACTAGTGTTTTTATGCCATGCACGCCATACATCTCATAATAAGCGAATTGAGGTTTTATTGCCGGAATGATGTCAGACGTCGCATCAATCAGCGCTTTGTTGAACTCTAATATCGCCTGAGCCGAGGCATGTGCGGGATCTTTATAACGAGCGGCACTCTCCTTAACGATATGCTCAGGTACATAATCCAGAAGGGGATCCAGCCCCATGACCGTCGGGTTCTTCATTAAGCGAATTGTTTCAATTAATTGATCAGCAAAGTTCTTCATAAGTACATTTTCCTCCCATGATAGCCAGCGTACATCGGCCGAATAATTCATATCCGTTATAAGGTGTATTTTTAGATTTACTGAACATCTTCGATGCATCGAAAGCAAATTGGTGCTCCAAATCAAAGCAAGCAATGTCCGCCGGCGCACCGACATCCAGCGTGCCTCGACCTAGGTTAAGTATCTCGGATGGTCTCTTAGACATGGCTTCGACCAATCGGATTAATGTAATATGACCGGGTTTAACCAAATAGGTAAAACCGAGCGAAAATGCGGTTTCGAATCCGACAATGCCGTTCAATGCGAGTGAAAACTCAAGAATTTTCTCATCATCGTGATGTGGCGCATGATCGGTCACAATAATGTCAATCGTACCGTCGGCTATTCCCTCAATAATGGCTTGTCGATCGTCCTCTGTTCGAAGCGGCGGATTCATCTTGGCATATGTATTGTATCCTTCGCATGCGTTTTCGGTCAGTGTGAAGTAATGTGGACAGGTCTCGGCCGTTACTTTAACTCCGCGATTCTTAGCATCGCGAATAATGTCTACGCCTTTTCGAGTACTCACGTGACAAATGTGAATGGGCAGATTGAGATATTCAGCCATTAACACATCTCTTGAGATCATAATGTTTTCGGCCAGTTCCGGAATCCCTCTTAATCCCATTGAAGTCGCGAGTGCCCCTTCATTCATCGCACCTTCTGCCAAAGAGATATCTTCGCAGTGGTTGAGAACCGGAATATCGAAATACGAAGCATATTCCATCACTTTGCGTAATTGCGACGCTGTTTTGATAGGAAGTCCATCGTCCGACACCGCGACAATTCCCGCTTGCTTCATCAGTCCGATTTCTGATAACTCCTGACCCTTAAGACCTTTGCTCGCTGCCCCGATAGGAAATACATTGCAAGACGCTTTTTGCGAAGCAATCTTCATTATCGATTGAACGACCGAAGGGCTGTCACACACAGGGGAAGTATTCGGCATCGGACAGACCGAAGTAAATCCGCCCTTGGCTGCTGACTTCGTACCGCTTTCAATATCTTCTTTATACTCATATCCCGGCTCTCTTAAGTGGCAATGCGCATCAATTAGTCCAGGGAAAAGAGCGGATCCTTTCACATCAATCTCCATATCTGCGGTATCCGAAAAGGGCGCAGATATGACGCCGTCTGCGATGTATAAATCAGATAATTTGTCTTCGTTCATGACTCGTGCGTTTCGAATGATTGTTTTCATTGTTGATTCCTCCTTGCCATAAGCATGTAAAGGATGGCCATTCGAATGGCGACGCCATTTTTGACCTGCTCGTTAATGAGCGATTGCGGACTGTCGTATACGATACTCGGCAACTCCACGCCATGGTTGCATGGTCCGGGATGCAAGACAATCGCATTGTCCTTTGCTAACTTCAGTACATCTTGGGAGATTGCGTAGAAATTCGCATATTCGGAAACTGACGGGAATAGCGACTGATTCTGGCGCTCGAGCTGAACGCGAAGCCCCATCACCACATCACATCCTTCAACGGCCTCTTGGACTGATTTCGCTACTTTGCATCCCATTTTATCGATACCCATCGGAAGCATGGTTGGCGGCCCGAAAAGGGTCACTTCCGCACCGAGCTTTGTTAGTCCGATCACATTACTTCTAGCGACTCGGCTGTGGTAAATATCGCCGCATATTACAACCTTCAGTCCTTCGACTTTTCCGAAATTTGACTTCATCGTAAACATATCCAACAATGCTTGTGTCGGATGTTCATTCATGCCATCACCGGCATTTACGACTGATGACTTAAGATGTGGGGCAATAAAATGAGGCGCACCGGACTGGTTGTGGCGCATTATAATGATGTCCGTAGCCATCATATCGATCGTCCTGACTGTGTCCAATAAGGACTCGCCTTTGTTGACGCTACTGCCGGATGTCGAAATGTTCGCACTAACGGACCCCATGTACTTTGAGGCCAGTTCAAACGACAGACGAGTTCGTGTGCTGTTTTCATAAAATAGTGTGACCACCGATCGGCCTTGAAGATGGGAGGTCTTCTTACTGTTAGAATCAAGAACCATCTTCATCATCTCAGCGGTAGTAAGTATTTCGCTGATTTCTTCTGCGGATAATTCTTTGAGACCCAATAAATCTTTACTCTTCAGCATGATTTTTCACCTCATCATAAAGTGCCACGCGATCCTGCCCATCAATTTCCATCAGTTCGACATGTATCGATTCTGTGTTTGAGGTCGGTACGTTCTTACCGACATAATCCGGTCTAAACGGCAACTCTCTGTGGCCGCGGTCGACCATGATTGCAAGTTGAATTTGCGCCGGACGACCCATGTCGAATAGGGCTTCGATGGCCGCTCGTACAGTTCGGCCCGTAAAAAGAACATCATCAATTAATATGATCTTCTTCTCATTGATATCAAAAGGAATGTCCGTACCGTTCACAATCGGGTGCGAACTAAGCATGGACAAGTCATCTCGGTAAAACGTAATATCCAAATAACCCGTTGGTGGCTTAATGCCTTCGATCTTTTGTAGATACTCGGCAATGCGTTGAGTCATAGGCACGCCGCGCCTCTGAATACCAATAAGCACCAGGTTATCGAGGCCTTTGTTCTTTTCAAGAATTTCGTGAGAGATTCTTGTCATTGCCCGATTAAGGGCCGAAGCGTCCATGATGATTGCTTTTTCAAATGATTCTGCCATCTCTTGACTCCTTTCGTTGTGCAAGGCTTTTACTCAAAAAAACCTTCCGTCAAGATAACGAAAGGTAAGCACAAGCATGCGAAACGGCAATGGAATCGCAAATCACTATGTCACCCTTCCTGACCTCTCCGGATCAAGATTAAAAGGTTGTTTTGAAAAAGCATAAACTATTCGTTGACACTTTTCAAGTAGCTGTGATAATATTTCTTAGTACCCGCGGGGCTGTGGCGGAATTGGCAGACGCAGCAGACTCAAAATCTGCCGATCGAGAGGTTGTATGGGTTCAAGTCCCATCAGCCCCACCAAAAAGGTCTTCTGTTTTCAGAAGACCTTTTTATATTTTTACCGTCAAATCGCCGTAAAGCCGCTTGCTTTAGCTATGGGGATATAAGGTGATAAATGATCTTGGCATTATGTAGGTCTTAGCCGTATAATGCTTATATGGAATATAAGAGCAATAATAATGTCG
>DUPM01000101.1 GCA_012838315.1 Clostridiaceae bacterium | reverse complement strand
CTGCCTTATGGCTTTCCTGCTGCACGGCAAGAGCCCGGTTATAGACATACCGGCATGTTCCGGCAAAGCGGCTCATTTGTCTGTGCTGCTCTCCGTTTGGCATTAATTCGAATTTGTAGGCTTGCAAGATCTTCATGCACTTATTATACCGAACTTTTGTTCCTTAGTCTGATAGGAAAGATAATTTTTGCGCTATTCATCTCGCCCTGAACGACGAGGTTTTTCGCGCATTTCGATAAAGACGTGCGAGGGATTCATTAACTCGCACGCTTTATCGCTTATTCATGTACAGGTATCTAGTTGTCTCAATTATTCGGTCGCTTCTTCCGAAGTTTCTTCGACGTTGGCCATTCTTACGTGTTTAATGATGGCATACACTGTATCTTCCGGGTCGATAACAACAACATCGTCCGCGAACTTGAAGTCGGCGGCGGTTATGTTGTCGTCGAGTTTTTTCGTTGATACGTCAACAATTGCGGCATCCGGAAGACTGGATGATTTGCACTCGACCTTGATATCCGTCTTAAGCATATGCATTTCCAACTGTTTGGCTTCCAGCTTTTCGCGGCCATGGAATACGACAGGAAGTTCCATAGTGACGGACTTGTCCCAATCGACCATCTGAACAACGACGTGTAGGAGCTTAAAATCTAACGGTCTTTTCTGCGCTTCCTTAATTAATCCGAATTTTTTCTCGCCATTAGTCATCACCCAAACCTTCGCGTTAATACCGTGTTGGGTGAGGATCTTGTTAATGGAAGAAGCTTCAAACTGTACTGCGACGGATGCCTCCCCCGGAACATGGAGTACTCCCGGCACAAGCCCTGCATCTCTAACTTGTTTGGCATTACCTATTCTTGGTTCTGCTTTCAAAATGTTTTCTTTCATAATGATCTCCTCTGGCGACACGCCACTACCCGGCCGGAGCAGTAATTCAGGTTATTGGTCTCCCAATATCGGGACCCCGACTACTCGAAAACATAGATTGCTTTCCTTTCTTATTATACACCCTTCAAAAAATGCTATTCGCGCGGGATCCGAGAGATGTGATACTAATCCGAAGTTCTGAAGAACAACCCTTTTTATTCATTCGTACTCGGGCGATCCGCAGAACATCAGCATACTTTTTCGCAAAGTCGATCCACAAATGTACTCCGTTGCCATTTTCCTTTCTAATCACGTTCGATTTACGAACCATTTGTGCTACTATAATCGTTAGAAAAAGGGGAGCTCGCCGTATGAAGTTGACTGACTTATGCTCGTATAAGAGCATCGTGATTCAATGCCACGACAATCCGGATCCGGATGCCGTTGCTTCAGGCTTTGCTCTTTACCGATATTTTTCTCAGGACCCGGACAAACAAGTCCTCCTCGTGTATGCCGGAGAATATATGATCCAGAAATCCAATCTTCTGATGATGATCGAGCGTCTTGATATTCCGCTTCTTCATGTCGATACGCTTCCCGAAGCACCCGAGCTCCTGATCACCGTGGACTGCCAATATGGCGAAGGCAATGTAACCGAGCTGCCGGCAACCTGCATCGCAGTGATCGATCATCATCCTCACATTGGGAAAACGTATGATTATTCCGAAATCCGCAGTGCCTACGGCAGTTGCTCCAGCCTGGTATATCAGCTTCTCCGAGACGAAAACGTCGATGTGAATCTTGATTTGTCATTATCAACGGCTTTATATTACGGCCTGTATTCTGATACAAATGCGCTATCCGAAATCTCTCACCCGGCGGACAAGGATCTTCGCGACGATCTCATTTATAACAAGGGGCTTCTCGCGGCTTTGCGAAATGCCAACTTTTCAGCGTCTGACATCAATATTGCCGGTGAGGCTCTCTCCTTAGCGGTCTTTGACGAAAAGCACCGCATCGGAATCGCGGAAGCGAAGCCTTGCGACCCGAACATTCTGGGCTTTATCGGGGACATGCTGTTACAGGTGGATCTCCTGGATTGCTGTCTGGTCTATTGTCGTCTCCCGTTCGGAATCAAGTTCTCGGTTCGAAGTTGTATTCGCGAAATACATGCCGGCGACATGGCTGTATTTCTGTCCGAAAATATCGGCTCCGGCGGCGGTCACGCTGAGAAGGCCGGCGGATTCCTCCGCGAGGAGGCCGTGCAACTGATAAGCGAATGTCGATCGGACCACGAGTTTTTTCGCGATCACATCCTCTCCTACTTTGACAGTTACGACATCGTCTATGCTTCGGACTTCAAGCCGGATGTTTCGGTCATGGGGCTTTTTCGAAAAGAACGATTGCCGCTTGGCTACGTTCGCAGCGCTGATATTTTGGAAGAAGGAACCCTAGCGACGCTCAGAACGCTTGAGGGCGACATCACCATCCGCGCTTCGAAAGATACCTATATCATGATTGGCATTGTCGGCGAAGTTTACCCGATTAAGCGACACACCTTTGAGAAACGCTACCTTTTCTCAAACGACCCGTTCTCGGCCACCTTCGAATACGAACCAAGTATTCGTTCTTCACAATCTCGCACGCCGATTCGCCTAATGCAATATGCGAAAACATGTATGGCCACAGGAGAAACATTCATCCATGCCATGCCGCTCGAGCGCAAGGCCAAAATTTTCACCGTCTGGGATCCCGACAACTATATGCGTGGACAGCCGGGTGATTACCTGGCGGTGCATCATGACAACCAAAATGATGTTTACGTGATTGAAAAGGATATTTTTCAACGCTCCTACGCTCCCGTGTCTGAATTTGAATATCGCAAGGCTCCACGCGCAAACGCTAAGGCACAATAGTTCATCGGATTGCATTCACCTTGAACACACCGCGCTCAACGTGCTTAACGTTGAAGAGGGCATCGACTTTATTATTGCCGGAGCAGGACTTCCGCTCAACCTGCCAAAAATTCTTACAGAGTCTGCCAAAACTAAGCTGGTACCCATTGTATCTTCTGCGCGAGCCGCACGCATACTTGCGAAACGTTGGATTGATAAATTCAAATACACGCCGGACGCGTTCGTCGTCGAAGGGCCTCTGGCGGGCGGGCATCTGGGCTTTTCCCAAGCTCAGATTTCTGACACTGCTTTTTCTCTGGAAAATATCGTCACCGAAGTCATTGATGAGCTGAAGCCTTATGAAGAATTACAACAAGCACCTATTCCGGTCATTGCCGCAGGCGGGATTTACTCCGGTGGGGATGTCGATCGTTTTCTTAGTGTCGGAGCTGCAGGCGTACAGATGGCAACGCGTTTTGTCACGACCGAAGAGTGCGACGCATCCGATGCATTTAAGAACTCCTATCTTCAAGCAACCAAAGATGATATTTGTCTCATAGATAGTCCGGTCGGCCTTCCGGGAAGAGCCATCCACAACCCTTTTCTTGATGATGTGAGCGCCGGAAAAAAGAAACCGTTTAACTGTCCCTTTCATTGTATCTCTACCTGTGATTACAAGAACTGTCCGTATTGCATATCGGTTGCGCTCATGAACGCGAAAAGAGGCTTTATGAAGGGCGGCTTTGCTTTTGCAGGCGCCAACGCTTTTCTAAGCGACAAAATCGTTACCGTTAAGTCCCTCGTAGAATCCATCCGCAAAGAATTCGCAGACAGCAGACTCAACTCGGCGAAGACTCCAATCGAGGAATCCCATTCAATTCACATCACTTGAGTGCTTCTGCCGTCTTCTTCAACGATACGGTTATTATGTTCCAACTCCAATAATATAATACTGTGCCCAAAGAGATGTCGCGAGCTAACTAGCGGCGCAAACTCTCAACCCTCGCGAAAAACCACCAGTACCGAACGGGCACGCGAAATCGCAGTGTAGTTGATAAACCGGTCCTTGCTTTCCTTTCCGGATGGCGGATCGATATAGAAAACCACCTTGCTGTCGAGTCCTTTGAAGCGATGAACCGTACAGTGATGGACGGCATCAAGCAGGAGATGAGCGACATTATTCTCATTAATTTTCTGCAACGCGCAGACCGATTCGAAGGCATCCAGTTCCGACAGCGGTGAATTCTCATATCTATGGCTCGTGAGAATCGTGATGTCACCATAAGGAATGCCTTGCGAGTGGAATTGCTTGAGTTGCTCGCGTATTTTATTCCGAAGATCGGACGCATCCTTATAGACGATCGTCTTCACGGAAGGACCATCCGTTTTCATCGTCCTCGCCTTCTTAATACGCGTCATCTTGTGGCTGTAATCCGCAATCTGGGGCGTGTTTCGGCAGTTCGTAATGAGGTGGTGATATGCCGGTCGCAATGTCTCCAGAAATTCCTTGCCATCCTTCAAATCCTGAAGGTTGTAAAGGTTCTGATGTTCATCCAGAAAGATGTACCATTTTCCATTCTCAAGACCGCCCTGAAGTAGGGCGTCGAAACACTCGCAATAGGTGAGACGAAGGAGATCCTGACCTTCGTCGACAACGAGAACATCATAAGGTTTTAAGAGGTCCGAATCCGCTCGTACCGCGGCAAGGAATCGCTCCGGGAGCGTCGTCTCATAGTAGACAGTGGTGCCCTGGTCATCATCCGGCAAACTACCGCTGATCGACTCGAGCATATTATGAAAATATGCAACACGGATGAAATCCGAGTTGGGATCGCTACGGAGATCGACCGAAATTTTGGAAGCAATGTTCTTGTTATACGTCAAAAAAAGTACGCGCTTCTTCTCGGCCGCTGCCTTTTTTGCCAGCTCGGATGCCAGAATCGTCTTTCCCGTTCCCGCCCCACCGGTGACAAGCATTCGTGGATTTTCAAGCTGTGCCGTGAAAATCTCCACCTGCTCATCCGTAAAAGCGAAGATGCTTTTCTCCGTGTCGTCGATAATCGTAGTGAGCTTCAGACTGCCGGAAAAATTCGGTCGGATCAAGGCCGCGATGGTATCAATTTCAACATGACTCAGCGAGGTGCCGCGAATACCGACTTTTTCGAGAGACTTGTCGGACCAATAGCCGTAGGCATCTCGAAGAAATTGGGACAAGTCGCCGCCCCGTTCGTCACGAATGAGTTGCGACGGGAAATCTATCAACTTCTGCTTGAAAACGGTGTCGGGAAAGGCCACAGCGCAGGCAAACTGCGTATGGTACAAGGGCGACGGATTTGGCAGTGCTTTTCGCACATGATCTCGTAAAGACAACATGTTTCCGACCGCCTGTTGGAAAGGGCTCTCGCTCTTCACGTTCGTCTCGCCCAGCTGGTTCGTATACAGCCACTCATTATTCTCACAGGCAATCGCGCCGCCCTTCACCTCCAGGCAAAGAACACCTTCCTGCGAAATCACAATAAAATCCAATTCTCCATAGACCTTATTCTTGTGCTTCGCCATGCCGACCGAGTGAAAAACCGTACAGTCGAAATCAAGCGTTTTCAGCGCCTCATAAATCTTCTTCTCAGCACGGCTCGCGGACTCCGGAATAGCCGGTGGACACATCAGAACTTTGCTCATAAAAATCTCCTTGTGTCATAAAATGTCGATTTTATAATACGGACTAAGGCATCTCACGTGGCGCCTCGAGAATATATTTCATAGTAACACAAGGAGAGTCACCGCTTCCCACTTTCCGGAAGATTGCAAATGTGAAACGAAGAATAATTAACTATTCTTTATACCTGAATATCGCGGCGATACCGGTGTCCGTGGGCATAATCTCTTTATTCAGGACAAGCACGTTGCCTTTGGCGTACAGCACAAGCTCTGCTAAATCATCGAAAACATCATCGTTTTTTGGGTTATCCACTTTTGTGATTCTAGGCTGTAAAAGAGCGTGAGTTTCCTTTCCGAAGTGCGAAAAATACAGCCTGGATTCGTAGTTTTGAAGTTCCAGGCTGTATTATCGCGCTCGCCGCCTCGTTACCAGAATAACGCTTTTCCTGTGTTTCACGGAAATATGTAAAGAGCCCTCTTTCTTGTTTCCGTGAAAAATCAATAGAGCGATGGGAAGT
>DUPM01000100.1 GCA_012838315.1 Clostridiaceae bacterium | reverse complement strand
GTTGACAGCATCGATAAATAAAACTAATCTGATTATGTTAGTGTCCTCAATGAAAACTAGCTAAAAGTATGTTTTGCCCTAATCGAATCATGCGCTTTCTGCTCTCGTGAGGATACGAAAATGAGCCTTGTGATCCAATAAATTTGCATTGGGAGATCTTTTCAATGAGCATATCCGTTATTCCCGACCTGAATTTTATGGCGATTGCGAAGAGGCGATCCACCTGTATGTGTAGATTTTTGGGGGTGAGACATTTTACCTGTCGCGCTGGAGCGAACTGAATACAGAGGATCCGGAACGGTTCGGAAAGGTCATGCGCGTTGAGTTTTGGGTGGGCGACACGCACATGAGCGCTGCCGATTCAATTAATCGCAAGGAAACCGATACGAGCATTAATCTGATGGTGCATCTGGATGATCCTCGAAAAGCCACCGGTATGTGTGATCTTCTTTCCCGCGGAGGAAGCGTAATCTCTCCGCTCGCGCCTCATCCGGCGCCCGACGACGGCGGGATGGGCGCGCTCATAGAGGATCGGTTCGGCTACTCTTGGATCATCACCTGCCCGAAAAAACTATTAATTTTTCGAAATTCGAAATCAGGAAAAATGAACATGCTGCATTTTGAAATCAAGTGTGATCCCGGAAGAACCGGGCGAAAACATGGAGGTAAGTATGGGTATATTCAATCGAATTAAGGCTTTTTTGAGTGGCAATGTCAGAGGCGTTTCGGACTGGTCCGGGCAAGAAAGCGAGAGTGATACGAACCAAACCGCGTCCACAGAGTGGCTGGAATCGGAGCGCTTTGCTCAGGAACGTGATGCTATGCTAGCGTGGAACCGAGCAAAGCCGGAGCGCTATGTTGAGGGACAGGAAGAATGGCGAGGGGATCCGACATGGGAAGAGGTGGAGTTGTATCTCGAAAAAACGCTGATCAACAAAAGGGAATTTGTGATCCTAAATTTGTCATATCCGAATATCCCCTTCATCCAAGCAGTTAGGGCATCGAATCTGGATACGGACGCTACGATGCTCCTCCAGGTACGCGTTTGTGATGAGCAAATAAAGGACGAGGGCGTTGTCCTTCTCGAAAAGGTCGTCGATGCCGATACGTGCAGAGAAGCTTTTCGGTTGTATTATGAATCCGGCGAGGTCGCGGATTTGGATGAATATACGCTGGCACAGTGATTAGGAGACACAAATATGTCTTTACTTAATTTTTTATTTGGCCTGTTTATCAAAATTCCGCTCTTTGTCCAGTACGTCGTCGTTCCGCTCTTGTTGCTTGCGTTGATTGCCTTTTTTAAGCATAAGAGTAAGTTGGCTTGTCTATTGACCGTGATTCCGACCGGGCTTTTTTTATCACTGCTCTACTTCACGGCGGTTTGGGAAATGTCGGGCGGATATTACACGAGATATGTTTTGGCCGGCCTGTTTGTTATTTCTTCCGCTTTTGCCTTTTTCAAGGTTCGAAAAGAACCTTTTTTCAAGAAGCCAAAATGGAGCGTGTGGTTTCTTTACGGACTCGGTATTTTTGCCGTCATTGTGCTCGGCGTTCTCAACGTCAATGTTTTTCGTGCATATTCTTACGAGGAGGAGCCGATTGTTCTGCAATTTCCTTTTCGCGACGGCACCTATCTGATCAATGACGGCGGGGACGGTTCAATCAGCAATCTGGTCAACTATCACTACCAGGATAATGGAAATATTAGGCGCCGCTACAATCGTGCGGAACGCTACGCAAACGATATTGTCATGATCGACAGCTGGGGTTTTGAAGGCAAAAACTTCGGCAACGAGAAGACGCTTGAGGACTTCTATATATTCGGCGTCAATGTCTACAGCCCTTGCGACGGTGTCATTTTCGATGTTCAGGACGGGTATAGTGACATCCCGATCAACGGGAAGGTCACCGACAAAGGAAACGGTGTCGCGATTCTGGTCGACGACGTTTATGTCATTTTGTGGCATCTTGAAAAAGGCAGTATCGTTGTGAAAAAAGGAGACGTTGTGAAAGCCGGCGACCTGATCGGGACAATTGGAAATTCCGGAATTACAGGCGCTCCGCACCTGCATATTCACGCGGCGCGCGATAATTACTATTCCGGCGAAGGCGTCCCCATACTTTATGAAGGGCGCAATCCGATCAAGAATTCGCTGTTTATTGTTGAGTAGTATTGGCACGAAAAGATTGGAGAAATCAAAATGAAGAAGCGAATGACGGTTGTTTGTATGTTGACTCTGATTACCTTGCTCCTCTCTTCTTGCGTGATTTTTTTGCCCCAAAGCGCTAAGGAAGATTTTGGAGAGACTGAATCTTCCAGCGTTGAGACACGTGCCTCTGTTCCTGATGAAAGCGCTTCCGCTGCTGCGTCGAGTTCCTCTGATCTCAAGGCCGAAGAGATCGCGGTTTTCACGGATCAATCTTTGCGCCCGATGCAGTTTTCAATCAGCGAGGACGGTAAATTTGTCTATTTGCTCCAAGATGATGCGTACAGCAAAATTTCTGTCGGCGACTCCGCCACGGATCTAAATGTCGTCTATGACGCGGGCGGCTTTTATATCAAAAACATGGCCTGCGGCAATGGCTTCACGGCTTGGACCGAGTTGACGGATGATGCTTTTGCGATCAAGTGCTATGATCATGCGAAAAACGAGACTTCCGTCATTCGCAGCGGACTCTACGATTTTGACACGGATTATCAAGTTCTTGTCATTAAGGCATACAAAGACTGTGTCTACTACACTTATTATGACAATGAGCAAGACGTTGCTTCGATTATGTGCTATGACGTCCCCTCCGGTTCCGAATCAACGTATATGACTGCGGATCTTTTCATGCCCGAAAAAATGGTCTGTGCTCAATATGAGTGTCTGGATCTCAATGACAGCTGGCTCCTCTGTTCTCAAAGGCGAACAGACGGCAAACAGGACGTCTGGATGATCAATTTGGATACGGAAGCCAATATGCTCGCTCATCTGAATCCGGACGTTTCGCTTGTATATGGCGCCTCTTTTGATGAGTCAGACAGCATCCTCGCACTATACTATTGGGATACAGACAGCGTCGATCATATCGGCACCTGTTCCGGAACGGCAGAAATTGCCAATTGGGTCGATTTCGACAGCACTTCGATCGCCTATCGCGACCGGATCCGCTATATTGATGGTCATTTATATTATATAGAGCAGTCCCAACAAGACGGCTCGACCGATCATTTTCGCTTTTGCGATGTTGCGAATAATGGCAGTGACACATCCTACTACGCGGATGCCTTCAGCTATTTCATCGCCGAGGATGGCACTGTTTATCTGTTGACGAGGGATTCCGGTTGGGCATCGGTGTCCTTAAAGCGCCTTGAATCGGGCGTGTAGGCCGGGAGCATGCTCCGAGGGTACGGAAGCGTGCAAATTTTGCAACAACTGCGACAGGCGGCAAGCGATATAATGTCGACTATTACAACCTAGACGTCATTCAAAAAAAGCGAACAGGAGGCAGCGCACATGAGCGTATCTGTTATTCCTTATCTGAGTTTTGAGGGGAATTGCGAAGAGGCGGTTCGTCTGTATGCGGAGATTTTCGGGGGAAAGACATTATATTTATCGCGCTGGAGCGAGCTTTCTGCGAAGTATCCAGCTCAAGTCGGCAAGATCATGCACGTTGAATTTCTGGTGGGCAATACGCGCATGGGTGCCGGCGATTCATTTGATCGCAAGGGAACTCACGCGAACATTAAGTTAATGGTGCATATGGACGATCCTCAAAAAGCTGCGGACACGTGCGGGCTTCTTTCTCAGGGCGGATGCGAAATCTCGCCGCTCCAGCCTCATCCGGCGCCCGACGACGGCGGGATGGGCGCGCTGATCGAGGATCGATTCGGGTATCGCTGGATCATCACCTGTCCGAATCCGGACAAGCGATAATTTTTCGACGCCAGATAAATAACCATTCCGCATGTTGAAATCAAATGCGCCCTCGGAAGGGCCGAGCAACAGACAAGAAAATACGTGGACAAGCGCATCTCGCAATCCTTAATGATTGTTGATATGATGATTCTCGTATCAAAGTATTCAATACTTGGAGGTCACTGCTTTGAACCAGAATTGGCGATATCCAAATCATTCAGAAGCACAAATAGTAACGGACTGGAAACTGAAGACCCTTCGGGATAGACGAAAAATCTTAATAATATTCGCCGCCATTTTACTCTTTGTGCCGCTCAGTGTCGTCATTATCAGCTTATTGGGGTGGTTCGATATAAGAATCGTAATGAAAGAATTACTGCTTTCGGCAGTGGCGTCCATCATTTTTCTGTTTCTCTTCAGCGATGTGTACCGCAAAAGACAGATCCTTCACGGCGAATATCAGATTGTTGATGCCGTCGTAAGCGTTGCTTATCGCGAATCCTCCGGTGCATTTGTTCTGAAAATAAGCACCAGCTCCGGTGAATGGAAAGACCTTAAGGTAACCAAAGCCGTCTTTGACACCATCGTCCCCAACACACCCGGATTCCTCATTCGTTATGGCAAAAGTACCGCTTTTCGAAAAGGCAAGCCGGCCGAATTTTGTCCGTTGCAACGTGCGGACGAGCATTCCGACGAATCAGCGGATATGCCCCAGAGCGGCACGTGGCGATTGCCAAACACTTCCGAATCGGAACGCGTTGCGGCTTGGACGCGCAAACTCATTCGCGCCGACCGACCCTCCTTTATCGCCTGCTCGACATTCCTGTCCATCATTCCGCTTGCGTCACTGGCTTTGACACTCACCGGCCACATGGGCATCGGAGACTATCTGCCAGTCGGATTACTCACTATTCTGATGACGATCTTTCTGGTCAGAATCGGCCTCAGAGAAATGCGCAAACATAAGCAACTCACGAGTGGCGATTATCAAATACTGGACGCCGTTATCGTATCAAAAATCTGCCCGCAAGGTAGTCGCGCCTCGAACCTCTATGTCCAGGCGCGAACACCGTCCGAAGAGATCATGAACGTCAAAGTCCACAAAATCATATTCAACGCCGTCACTTCCGACACCCAAGGATATCTCTTGCGCTATCACAAAGATCCCGTCTTGCGAAAAGACCCGACCCCGGAGTTTTTCCCTCGGTTACGGTTAGATGAGTAGGTTAAGGGGGCGAATTATTTCTAACCGCTCATATAAAATGTAATATCGTAATTTGTTCGCGATAAATTGTTTCAGCATCGTCTTCGTCGATGCCGAAACCCTGAGATGTCTTCGACACTCCGGTCTTTCAACACGCGATGCGTGTTGAAAAAGCAAAAACCCCTCAAAAACCCGGTGTTTCCTTTTTCTAAAATTATTAGT
>DUPM01000099.1 GCA_012838315.1 Clostridiaceae bacterium | reverse complement strand
CGACCGTTTCTTCCTTTTTTAAATACTCCGGCTTGGTCATGCTGTTGAAAACCAACAGCGCTACACCAATTGAGACCATGAGCAACATGCCAATCAGACCCATCGTCTCCAATCCCGGATGTTCAGAGATAATGATGATCGGGACAAGCGAGAGAATGAACAGCATGACTGCTGAAGCGACAAGAATTGCACTTCTCATTTTACCTTTCTCTATTAGTTGCGGATCCACTTCGCTTTTCTTGTTCAATTGCTCAATGAGACCGGAAACATCGCCGATTCCGGCGATTACCGTTTTATAGGCGGCCTATGGATTTTCTCCGCTACCAATTAAATCTTCATACTTACACAGACTATTCGATAATAGTTCTTCCTTTAGCTCATAGGCCGCTTTCGTTTTCGGCGCATCCTCAAAGATGCTCTCTACATGATTTATTACTTTCTCTTTCATTCTCCACCCTCCTTAATCAGTGCATCAATTAAATACTTTGCCTGTTCCCAGTCCTTCATGTTCTGCTCATATGCTTTTCTTCCCGTAGAAGTGACCGTGTAATATCGTCGTCTAGCGCCGGTAGTCTCATCACCCCAATATGACGATATCCACCCGATTTCTTCTAATCTTCGAAAAGCCGAATACAAAGTAGCCTCTTTAAGCTCATACTCGCCATTGGTCTTTTCTTGTATATATTTGTTAATCTCATAGCCGTAACTGTCCTGGTGCATCAAGCGCCTGAGAATAATCGTATCCGTGTGTCCTCGAAGCAAGTCAGACGTAATAGACATATGTTTCTCCTTTCCGTTGTACTTAGTTTTTCTAGTTACATTCAATTTCGAGTTACTATGTCTGTCAAGGTATATACTCAAAAAAAGTATGTACAATAATTAAGTACATACTTATACGTCAAATTTGATTCAGCTCGCTTTACAAATAAAATGGCATACTAATATCATCAGCGGCAACGAGATGCTCATCAGGACCATACTTTGAACCACCGTTCTCGCGGCAAACTCCGGCTCGCAATCGTATTTTTCCGAAAAAATAACATTCATTGAGCCGCAAGGCAAAGCCGTCATCAATACCGCGATTGCTTTTGTTTGAGGATCTATCGGCAAAAAAAGCATGCCGACAATCATCAAAGCCGGCCAAAATAATAAACGAAAAAACGACACTAAATATGCGCTATAATCACTGAGAATGCGGCGAATCGGAATCGGAGCAAGACCGGATCCCACTATGATCATCGATAACGGAACCGTCAACGCACCGATATCTTTGATAGGAGTTTCAACAATAATCGGTATTTTAAACGGCGATATGAAAATGATAATTGCAACGACCGAGGCTAATGACACGGGATTAAGAATCATTTTCTTAAAATCACCGACTTCTCCACTCAGCATATGAACTCCGAATGAATACATAAAAATGTTATAAGCCATATTATAGACAACCGCCAACAATAGGCCCTTTTGGCCGTATAAAGCTTCCATCAGTGGAAAGCCGAGGAAACCCGTATTCGCAAAAACACTCATCGTAACGAAAACGCGGCGTTTTTTGTCATTAAATGTGAGTTTCTTTGAGATGAAGTACATTGTAATCAATGAAATCGCATAATATACAATGGAAATACCTGCCATCAAAAGCATCGCTTGCGTCAAGTCCTGAGTTCTCTCGTAACCTGACGAAGCCAAGATGCTCATCGGCAAAGCCGCATAAAGCAAAACATTGGATAGGCCTTTCTGAATATGCTCGTCGATTATTTTTAGCTTCCGTAAAGTAAAACCCAGCGCAATCATAATCAAAATGCGCACAGATACTTCCAGCAATACGATCATTGGGTAATCCCCTTTATTTCATCCTCATCTATCCAGTGCATCGATCGACTTACAGCATCATGCCATCGACGAATATCGGCCAAAAGCGACTCTTCAGGAAGGGATGGCACGACAAGGAGGTCGCTATCTCTCAATGAAGCGATTTCAGAAAGATTCGTCCAAAATCCGACTTGAAGTCCCGCCATAAAAGCAACTCCAAGTGACGTCGTTTCTCTTTGTATCGGTCGATCTACAGGAACTCGAAGTAGGTCAGCCTGAAATTTGAGAAGTGGTTTACTCACGCTAACACCGCCGTCTACGCGTAGCACCCGAATTTCAAACCCAGAATCCTTTTGCATCAAATCAATTAAATCAAACACCTGAAAGGCAATGCACTCTAGCGCGGCCTTTGCAATGTGCGCTCGATTGGAGCCGCGAGTTAATCCGATAATCAATGCTCGAGCATACATATCCCAGTAAGGAGCACCCAATCCCGAAAAAGCAGGCACCAACACCACCCCTCCGGAATCTTCGACACTCTCGGCCAATGAATCGCACTCTTTGGGCGATGTAATAATCCCCATAGATTCTTGCAACCATGAGATAATCGAACCGGCGTGGAAGACACTTCCTTCCAAGGCATATGAAGTCTTCCCATTATACGTCCAGGCAATCGAACTCAACAAACCATTATCCGACAGTACACGACGACTCCCGGTATTCATCAATGTAAAGCACCCGGTTCCGTAAGTATTCTTAACATCGCCCTCAGAGAGGCAGAGTTGGCCAAAAAGTGCAGCGGCCTGATCTCCCGCAACCCCGGTAATCGGTATGCCATTTAGCTCGCATGGCCTCTCGATATCGACAATACCAAAATCCGAAAAAGAAGAACGAACCTCCGGAAGCATGCCTATCGGTATACCAAACATCCGACACAATTCATCATCCCAAAAACGGCCCTCTGTGTTGAAAAGCATCGTTCGAGACGCATTAGACTCGTCTGTCAAATGAGCCTTATGCCCCGTCAACTTATATATCAGCCAAGTATCCACCGTACCGAACATCAGTTCACGACCGGGATCTGAATATTCTTTTCCTTCTCGGTCCAAAATATAGCGTATCTTCGTCGCAGAAAAGTACGCGTCAACAATGAGGCCGGTCTTCCGATGAATCAACGATTCCCATCCGTTATTTTTCCATTCTTCACATATCGATGCGGTTCTTCGACATTGCCAGACTATGGCTGGCGCTATGGCTCTGCCCGACTCTCGCTCCCACACAATGGTAGTCTCACGCTGATTGGTAATACCGATTGCCGCTATCTGACCTGCCGGTATCGAGGCATTGCGAAGAGCCAAAGAAATCGCATCCAATACCGACGCATAAATCTCTTCCGGATCGTGAGAAACCCATCCCGGCTCCGGATAGTATTGTTCAAAAGCTTTTTGGCCAACGCCGACGCACTGTCCGTCAAGGCGAAAAATCATGCATCTTGAACTTGTTGTCCCTTGATCGATGGATAATACATATTTCTTCATCAGAGTGATGACCTCCCGACTCGCGCAAAACAAGCGTTCCAAAGCGATAGTTTTTCGATGTCCAGTGAAGCGAGTTCTGTTTGCGAAAATCGCACCTTCCAATTTCCGGAAGGTGTTCCTGGAATATTCATGCGACGTTCGGAGCCCATACGAAGCAAATCCTGAACAGGAACCACCAATAAATTCGCATGGCAACGCCATAGAATAGCCAGCAACGCTTCCGTCACATTTTCAGCCAACTTCTCAGGATTCTGAAACTCTGCGGCAACGTTACCCGGCAGAGAATAATCACGAAGAAGTTTTTTTGAATGGTCACTGAGTTTATCATACCAACCCGCTAGAGTGTCATTATCATGTGTGCCTGAATAGACAACACAGTCCGAGGGATAGTTATGCGGACGATGCTTATTATCCAATTCTGCATCAAAGGCAAACTGTACGACACGCATCCCGGGAAAACCAACGTCCTCAAGGAACTGATGCAAATCTTGGGTCTCTTCACCCAAATCCTCAGCAAAAATCGGGAAACGATCGAACTTCTTTCTCATTCTCTGAAAAAACTTGAGCCCAGGACCATTCACCCAATGTCCCATAACCGCTGTTTTCTGATCCGGAGGGACACTCCAATAGCTGCTGAATGCTCGAAAATGATCAATCCGAATCAAATCGTACAGTTCAAACTGCCACGAAAGCCTTTCGGTCCACCACTTGAAGTCTTCGGACTCATGCGCACCCCAGTCATATAGGGGATTGCCCCAGAGTTGACCTTCGCTCGAAAAATAATCAGGCGGCACGCCTGCAACAGCCTTGAGTTTAAAATCCTCATCTATTTGAAACAATGATCGATGCCCCCACACATCCGCACTGTTTTCAGATACATATATCGGGATATCACCGATAATCAGGATGCCCATATCATTCAAATCGCGTTTTAGCGCCTGCCACTGCTCATGAAACAGAAACTGTTCAAAGCAATAATAGTCATAATCATCTTGATGATCCAAGATAAATTCATTAATAAACTCTTCATTATGAGACCTTAAATCCAAATCCGGCCATTCGCGCCATGTTATGCCTTCATACAAATCCAACGCCACAGAAAATGCGGCATAATCAGAAAGCCAAGATCGATGCCTTGCAAATCGTCGAAAATCATTCTTATCTTTTTCCGATAAGGAGGAAAATGCGATACGAAGGACCTTCCGATGGGTCCGCTCCGCATATTCATAATCGACCGTTTTCAATATATCTGTCTTTGCCTCCGAGAGCGACGCCTCGGTCAACCAACCACGCTGGATGAGCTCCCGTAAGTCGATAAAAAGCGGGTTGCCCGCAAATGCTGATCGGCTAAGATACGGTGAATTACCCACTCCGGGAATGGTAAATGGCAGCACTTGCCAATACCTAAATCCTGCCTCAGATAAAGATTGCCCGAATGCACGAGCCTCCGGGCCAAAACCACCGACCGAAAACGGACCCGGCAAAGATGAAATATGTAATAAAACACCGCTTGCGCGCTGATCCATTAAGACTCATCCCCCTTAACGCGAATATATATGAGCGTCACAGCCGGGTTTTTTTCATTGATACGTTCCTGAATTTCAATTTCTTCCATGGCTCTTATCATTGTCGAGAGCTTCGAAAATCCATAGTTTCTGGAATCAAAAGACGGCATCTTTTTAATAATCAGCGCGCCAACCTCTCCCAAAAATGCCCATCCCGAATCATCCGCAAGATCCTGGATGGATGTGAGCACCAATTTCTTGGTTTCATTATCTACTCCGTTGAGGGGCCTCGGAGAATCCAATGATTTTTTGCCCGGCTTTGCCTGGCTTTGAGAGCCCTTCGCAGAAGCCCTTTTGTCCGGCTTGGAATCAACCGGCGCATGTACCCCCAGAATTTCCAAATAAATAAATCGGTCACAAGCAGCGATAAAAGGAGTCGGCGTTTTCTTTTCTCCGATGCCGTAAACGGTCTTTCCCGCTTCACGAAGTCTGGTCGCAAGCCTTGTAAAGTCGCTATCACTAGACACGATGCAAAAACCGTCGACTTTCTCGGAGTACAAAATATCCATCGCATCGATAATCATGGCAGAGTCCGTCGCGTTCTTTCCGGTGGTATAACCGAACTGTTGCACAGGTTGGAATGCGTAATCCAAGAGCAGATTTTTCCACGCACCCAGATTCGGTTTTGTCCAATCTCCGTAAATCCTTTTGATTGTCGGATTTCCGTAACGTGCTAGCTCTTCAATCATTGGTTTAATGTAACTTGCTGATATATTGTCGGCATCAATCAAGACCGCGAGTTTGTTATCAACTCTCTCTGACATGTGGCACCTCGTAAATTTCTTGCAACCGCTACGGATTCACTGATATAATGTATCGGTTGTTCGTAGGACGCTGCTATCGGTAAAACACTATGATGCATCGATTATATCGTATTATGTCATCCAATCACAAACATATATAATTTCCTGCTCGCGCATTTTTTCAAAAGAGGTATTTTAGCAGAATGGACAGAAAGACCGAAATAAATCGAAGAAGAACTTTCGCGATAATCTCGCACCCCGACGCCGGTAAAACCACAATGACCGAGAAGTTGTTGCTATACGGCGGCGCGATTCATTCCGCAGGTTCTGTCAAGGCTCGAAAAGCCAGCAAACACGCTACATCCGACTGGATGGATATTGAGAAGCAAAGAGGCATTTCGGTAACATCCTCGGTTATGCAGTTTGAATACGACAATTTTTGCATTAACATTCTTGACACACCCGGACACCAGGACTTTTCAGAGGATACCTATCGCACACTTTGCGCAGCAGACGCCGCGGTCATGTTGCTTGATGCCGCAAAGGGTGTTGAGCCGCAGACCATAAAGCTTTTTGCGGTCTGTCGCATGCGAGGCATCCCAATTTTTACTTTCGTCAACAAGATGGATCGTGCGGCTAAAAGCCCGTTCGACCTAATGGATGAGTTAGAAAAAGTTTTGGGCATACGTTCAACCCCGATGAACTGGCCAATTGGCACCGATGGTGATTTCAAAGGCGTTTACGACCGTCATGCCGAGCAGGTGCTATTCTATAATCCCGGCATCAAGGATCACGGTACCAGCAAGGTAAAAATGTTGCAGGCTTCCGCTAATGACCCAGAACTCGCGAACGCAATCGGAAAGAGTTATTATGACGATCTCAACAACGATATTGAGCTTCTCGATTTGGCCGGGGATCCGTTCGATACCGATAAAATATTGTCAGGCAAGTTGACTCCGGTATATTTCGGCTCAGCGATTACCAATTTCGGCGTTGAGCCTTTTCTTAAATCATTTCTCGAGATCGCTCCGCCGCCGTTACCAAGGCAGTCGTCGACCGGCGAGATTTCACCTTATTCCGAGCATTTTTCCGGCTTCATTTTCAAAGTCCAGGCGAACATGGATCCCAACCATCGCGACCGCATGGCGTTCTTGAGGATTTGCTCGGGGGAATATGAAAAAAATATGTCTGTTAAACATGCGCGTCTAGGCAGAAAAATCACATTAGCTCAGCCGCAACAGTTTATGGCACAGGACCGCAATGTCGTGGAATCCGCATACGCCGGGGATATTATCGGAATATTTGATCCCGGTCACTTCCGTATCGGAGATACACTTTCCACTTTTCCTGAAGACTTTAAGTTCGAAAGCATTCCCGTATTTCCGCCAGAGCATTTTGCTCGAGTCATGTCCAAGGACTCCATGAAGCGCAAGCAATTCCTTAAAGGCATCGAGCAATTATCTGAAGAGGGCGCCGTTCAGCTATACAAACAACCCGAGATCGGTACGGAGACCTATATCATGGGGGTGGTCGGTGTTCTCCAGTTTGAAGTGCTTGAACATCGATTGCTTAATGAGTACGGTGTTGTGATTATTCGTCAAAACCTCAATTATCGTTACGCACGTTGGGCAGAATCCAAAGATCCGGAGCAACCTCTTGATCTAAAAAAACTCACTTTGACTTCAACTTCAATGATTGTCCTTGACCGCGATGATTCTCCGGTTGTTCTTTTTGAATCCGATTGGGCGATTCATTGGGTCCTCGATCGCAATCCCGGTCTTCGCTTCGAAGAAATACACGATAGATAATTGATACTTTTCAGCAAAAATTTATAGGTATTAATAGATATATTCCTATTACACTTATTTGGTAAACACTTATACATATTTTTGCAAAACATTCTTGCTACAATGAAGATGCCTCTGAATACCGTCCAACACATATAGTGGGAGGTATAGTTATGAATCAGACGAATCCAAAAAGCGGCACAGCCGAGGGCATGAGAGACAATTTCAAAAAGGCAACTGTCGAAATGCTTATTTTGCATCTCTTGTCTGAAAAAACCATGTACGTCTATCAAATGATTCAGGACATCGAGATCCTCAGCAAAGGGCACTACAAAGTAGCAACGCTTTACCCGGCCATTTATCGTCTTCAGAAATTCGGATATATCGAAGAACACGACAAAAAGGTCTCCGAAGACAACCGGCTTCGTCGTTATTACCGAATTACCGATGCCGGGCACGTCTACTTAAAAGCGCTGAAGGATGATTACAACCACCTGAGTAAAGGCGTGCAAAGCATCCTCAAGAGTCACCCGCAATAATCGACATGACGGCGGATTTCATTTGATCTTTTGCAACAGTTTTGTCATGCAACACAGCTTTTGCGGACAAGTTTGAGATGCTCTCGGGAATCGGCATCCCGCTCTCTTCGCTAAGCTCTCGCATCAGAACGTCATGAGATCGACCCTTACTGTATCCCGCGCCGAATAGTGCGTCGCTTACTGATGCTGTAAATTTGTATGGGCTCGCTGTTGAGACAAATATTGTCTTTGTCTCATCGCCGGACCTCTGGTAGTACCTGCTGTAAACATTAAACCCGACGGCCGTATGCGTATCGACCACATGATCACAACGATCGTACACATCTCTAATTGTTTTGTTTATGCCAATTTCGTCTGCGAAACCACCAACAAATGCGCTTTGAAGGATTCGGAGGGTCTGGTTGTCTACGGCATATTTACCAGTCTCGGTAAGTTCCTTCATCCAATCCAGCAGGCGTTCTGCCTGCCCCCCGGAAACTTTAAATAAAAGTCTTTCGAGATTTGAAGAAATTAATATATCCATCGAAGGCGAATTGGTTTTATAAAATGGACGGTTACGGTCATATGTACCCGATCTGAAAAAATCGGACAATACTTTATTTTTGTTGGACGCACATATCAGCTTATGAACCGGTATGCCCATCTCTTTAGCAAACCAAGCTGCTAAAATATTGCCGAAATTGCCTGTAGGAACAACAAAATTAACCTTCTCGCCGGGCTCGATGGCCTCGTTTTTTAAAAGAGAAACATATGAATATACATAATACGCAATCTGTGGCACCAATCTTCCCCAATTAATGGAGTTTGCAGACGAAAGCATGACCCCCTGATTGTGAAGTTCCTGATTCAAATCTTCATCTGAGAAAATGCTCTTGACACCCGTTTGCGCATCATCAAAACAGCCATCAACAGCGACGACATGCACATTGTCTCCTTCTGTGGTTACCATCTGAAGCCTCTGCGCATCGGATACACCGTCGACCGGATAAAATACGATGACCTCTGTACCTGGAACATCCTTGAATCCTTCGAGAGCCGCTTTTCCGGTATCACCGGATGTTGCTGTGAGTATGACCACTTTTCTGTTTTCTCCCGTTTTTCGAACGGCAGCAGTCATCAAGTACGGTAACAATTGCAATGCGACATCCTTAAACGCGCATGTCGGGCCGTGCCACAGCTCCAGAATATACTCTCTCGGATTGTATTTGTTGAGTAAAACAAGAGGAAGTGGGTCTTCTCCAAACTTCTCTTCCGAATATGCCAAATCACAATACTCTTGAAGTTCTTGCTTTGTATAATCTGTCAGGTACATCGAAATGACCTTAGCTGCCAATTGCGGGTAGGTCATCAACATCATCTCGTTGATATCATCTTGAGTTATAACAGGAATGGATTCAGGGACGAAAAGTCCTCCGTCCGGGGCAATGCCCATCTTAATCACTTGAGCGGAATCGAATTTTTCCGAATATCCTCTCGTGCTGATAAATTTCATATTATGCCTCCGTTATTCGGACACGTCTTGCGTCGTGTTATCCGTTGCTAGTTGGTCAGTATTGTTGTATGTTATGCGGCTTCTGTCACCGCAGGGGTGGTCTCGTCTGAAGCATCTGTAACGTCCGATTCTGAAACATCGGCCGTTACATCTGTATTCAAGGCCGACGTATCCGAAGAGTCGATATGATCCGTATTCTCAGAAACATCGCCTTCGACAAAAATCTCATCCGGCGTATTGATTGTTGTCTCCATATCCGAAGTCGTCTCATCACTGCTTGCGGCAGAATCTGACATAAACGCTTCGTCATATTGTCGAATAATCTCAGAAACTTCCGGATCGTTCTCGAACTCGTGAAGCTTCGAAGTCACAAATTCAAGTCTTCCTTGCGCATCCTTGATTTTCGACCTTTCTCTAATATAAGGTAGAATCACGAAAATTGAAAGTAAAACAATACCCGTTGTCACCGCGATAATCGTTGCGACAAGAAGCGTGAATCGGAGTCGCTCTGCGGGTGTCTTGGGAATAGATACATCAATTTCATCATCCGGAATTTCTCCATTTGATGACGTCGCTTTCATCAACAACTCGCGACGCTCGCGGTCTGAAGCCAACTTTGCCTTACCGGGATTGCGAGCCGCCTTCATCAAGATTGGAGCCTGCACGTGATTCCTCGGACGGATTTCTCCATCTCCCTGAACCAACGGATTGGCGTGCGGTAACATCGATGCTATAACATTTTTCGCCGGCCGATCTTCTTTCAAATGGACTTTATTATTTATCTCCTCTACCGCCGAACGATGACACGCTGTCGCTAAATTATTCATAGCTTCCGTTGAAAAGCCAATTGACAATGCGTGCTCGAAAGCCGCCAGTGCACGTTTAAAATTGCCATCAGCAGCCATGCTTATACCGTAGAGCAATGCGGCTTCAGACCAGTCCGGAAAGCGCGTCAATAACTTTTTAAGCGTAATTAAAGCCATGTCGGCACTATCCGTCTTCGTATTGGAAAGCGCGCGATTAAACTGTGATAACAACGACTCCTGTTCCTCTTCGCTTAACTTGAAGCGCCGGATGTCTTGAGGGGTCTGCTCCGGAAAAGCCGCCGCAGCGGATAGCCAATTCATTTTATGTTCTCCTTAATGTCTGCGATCAATATAGGCCGAATCTGACCGACCAGAAAAAGAGAGCCGACACAGATGAGCGGTATTCCCTCTTCGGATGCAACACCGAAAGCCTTATGACATGCATCTTCTGCACAATCATATGTACTGATCTTGCCTTGAACATTATACATACTCGGATTATCGTTGTAAAACAATGCTTTATTCTCGATGTTCTCGCAGAAAGCATGCCATTGCGCCTTAAACTCTTCCGCTTTCAAGGTTCTTTCGTTATCCACCGAAACCAGAAATATCGAATGAATCGGCACTTTAAGATGCCTCATAAATACCTCAATGGTCTTGGCAACATCCTTGTCCCGCATCATGCCCATGATAAATGACATCGGCCTTGAGAAACATTTTTCTTTGCCATAAATTGAATTCAAAGTATCGCACAAGGCCATCATTCCTTGTGGATTATGCGCACCATCAAGCATCACCGGAGGGGAATCACAAAGGAGTTCATTCCGCCCCTTCCACCGTGTATATCGCAATCCGGTTTTAATTGCATCTATGTCAATCCAATTTCGGAGCACACTGACTGCCAGCGCTGCATTCTCAACCTGGTGTCCGCCAATCATTTGTATTTCGAAAACATCTGAAGAATCTTTCCATCGAAAAAATTGCCTGAGTCCACCCCGATCAATAATCTCGATATCATTTTCGGAAAATACATGTTGACTCGCGTGCATCTCAATGGCTTTATTCGTGACAACCTGAAGCACTTTCTGAGATTCTTCTTGATTCAATCGACCAAAAATAGGATCTAATAAATATACGGAACATCCGGGCTTAATAATCGCCGCTTTCTCCGCTGCGATTTGATCAATGGTATCGCCTAATTGTTCCATGTGATCATATCCTATTGCAGTAATTACTGAACACACCGGCGATGCGATAATATTGGTCGCATCCAATCGCCCACCCAAACCAGTTTCAAGAATAATGTAGTCGCATTCCTCACGCATAAAATACAAAAAAGCTACTGCAGTGACGAGTTCAAATGCCGTGGGGTGCTCCATTTGAGAAGAAATCATGATATCGACTGCAAAACGAACCTCTTCGGTCAATTCAAATAACGTGTCAGTCGGGATTTCTCCGTAACGCTCATCCTCAATCGATTTTTCAAGTCCGTGCATCCCATCCAGAATTCGAATGCGCTCCGAAAAACGCTCTAAAAAAGGCGATGTATAGACGCCAACCTTGTATCCCGCAGCCGCTAAAATATTAGCAATATAGGAAACCACTGAGCCTTTTCCGTTCGTGCCGGCCACATGAATACATTTTAGTTCTGATTCAGGATGTCCGAGAAGTTTCATTAATGCTTGCATTCTATCTAGGCCAAGCATGATTCCAAAGCGTTCTGCCTGAATGAGAAAAGACGGAACCGCGTTATTTTGAAGCGCCAATCGAATCGGCCTCCTTCTGTGTATCAATCACTTCACTGCTCGTATCTGAGACAGCGACTTTCTTGAAAATGAATATTTTACTGAATAAATAATTAGCGATAACGACGCAGACTTGTACACCTATTTTTATTAGATCGACCCACGATATACTAAAGCCGAAAAAATTCAGTAATTCAGTCTGCTTGGGAATATCAAAGCCACGTTCCAAAATGACAACCATTAGCACCGATAATCCGATTTCAAAAGCAATAAGAGTGACTATTCTCGCAGCAACGAATGATACCAATTCGCGAAATGGATTACCGGAGGACTTGAACACAAAAACTCGATTCACGATGTAGGCAAAAGTCACTGCCACTGTCCACGAAATTACATTAATAACAACAAATATGGAGATGGCCATAGCCGGTCCTCCGGCTATATAACTTAATGATCGATACGTAATTAAATTGACAAGTGTCGTCAAACCACCAAAGAAGATATAAAGAATGATCTCTCGAATACGTGAGTGCGGATTCTCACTATTGCCGGATTGGGTCAGCGAACCATTTTTTGTCATTGCAAACTCCTCTGAATATATTTGTGATATATGTTACACGCGGCGAACTCTGGGTGTAACAATGGCTCGTCTTCTCCGTAGTTGGAAAATAATAATCGCAATCATCGCCGCTTCAACAATCGACAAACATAGAAAAACGACAAATAGGATTAAGTAGACACTGGTCGGCGGTTCAGGGCGAGCAATATAAGGATATATCTCGCTCGTCTTTGCAACGACGACGTAGAATCGGTTGCTACCGGCATCGTCTGATAAATAGAGTATTCGCGTCTTACCATCTTCTGATTCATAGCCTTGAACGCTTCTACCATTGAAATTGAAATTTACCGGCACAAATCCGTCCGGAACTATGCTTGCATCCGTAACCGTCTGTATCGAAAACAACATTGAGGCCCTGAAAAATGATTTCTGTGGATCAAATGCAGTCAACGTGCCGGTATTCGGTGAATACGCATACAAGCCAACTGCTCCTTCTGGGTGTTGCAAATATAGCAAGACTTCCCTAAGACCTTCCATATAAAAAGCAGGGAGTTCATACTGACCGATTCGAATGGTATCAGGGTAAAACTCCGATGGAATAACCAGTGTATCCGGAATGTCCGCGAATAAATATGTCTGCCCATCCGGATCATTTATTGACGCACCTTGCGGAATATAACTCTCTTCTCTGACCACCGTAATGCGGTACTCTTGGGTCGAAACGACATTTTGTGCCACGACGGTAATTCTGATTTGATTCTCGCCTACAATAAGATTATTTTCGCCACTTACGATGACTTCAGACTTGTTGTCGTATGGCACTGCCGATACGACGACGTTCGTAATGCTCCGAGGCACCGAAACACGGTAATCGTATGTTGTCGGTGAAAATTGCGGCTCCAAACTTCCGGTGTCAAGATCAAGAGACGCCAACGACGCATCTGATGAGTCGGGTGTATCAACTGACACGGCGACAAAACTTCCAAGTGTTGTCGTCACCGCCAAGTCAGAACTATTTTTGAACCCCGATGCATTACTGAGCCAAAAGCGGGCCTCGGATTTCGCAGTATCTAGTACTACAAAACTAAGTGTGCAAACAGCCACCGCTTCAGAGCTCATCATCGAAGGATCTTCGGGCGGTTCAATCGGCTGTCCCTCTTCGTCGGTAGTCGGCAACTGCTTGTTTGCTTGAATAAGTGCTTCAACATCGTTATCGATACCGGACACTACAACCACCCCGGACGTTTCGCTACTTTGCACCGTAAACGTCGAAGGTAATGAAGCGGAAATTGTCATGCCGGTGTAAGAGACACTGCTGGTATCAAATTGAATTTCTATGGGGCCAAAGCGCGTTAAGCGAGGGAATTTATCAAAAGAAACATCAATTGAAATCGAATCTCCGGGTTTCACTTGTGACGCTCCGGACGATAAATTGATGGTTAAAGAATCATCTGCGCTAACAGTCGATCGAAACGAGAACGGAATAATAGCGATGACACAAGCGAGTAGCGCTATAAATATATGAATGCGACGATTACTGCTCATGCCTTGCTCCTTTCAAACTCAGATTCACCCAACAATTATACACGTCAAGAAGTGCGTTATTCAATCCATTATGGCAACGTGCCATAATTTTGCGGCATATTCTCATAAATAGGAATAATAAAAACAAATTTTGAATCTAGCATGTTTTGAGACTGATATGCCTTAAAATATCGCTGACTCTCTGTAAATGGCATCGATATATTCTGCGCATACTGGTGCAAATAAAGACCGTCTTCGTTATCAATAACATCAAACTTCTGAAAATATACCGTGTCTTGACCAAAATTAATATACCCGGACGCAATCCAAAGCGCGCCCCCCCTGATGGCAAGCTCCGGTGATGTCCAGGGAAGTAATAGCGCAAGTTCTTCGTCCGTCAACTCTTTTTCGTCAGGTCTCCTTCCCCATTGAGCATACTTCGCACCGTTGATCAGAGCACCATCCGGGACAGTTGGGTCCGGAGTCGATCCGATATTGTAGAAATTATAATACCCTTCGTAACCTTGAAGCGTACCATGCGCCAGTTTCGATTCACCGTTCCGCCCCATTTCTTGTAAAATACGGCTCGCTAAAAAATAGGGCGACACATTGGCATTCTTACCGGCTTCGTAAAGAATTGAAGCGTAATCCAAAGAATCACTTTCCAAAAACGAATCACGCACCATCTCCCCGATTCCGTCAACCGAATGAATCGAAGAATCAAAAGATAACTTTTCAAATTGAAACACATTCATCGGATTAAGGAAATTCCTCGGATCAAGAAAAAATGTGACCACCTCACGCTTAGCCGCTTTCCATGACGATCCGTCATAAACCGGACTGTCCGGCTTCACCCACTGAGGGTGCGAATAACTGCTTGCAAGACTCCTATCCTTTTTGTCTTGATTATCTACCAATATCGCCCAATCCAATTCCGGGCGAAACGGAACGAAATGATATGAAGGGCGCAAATTATGAAGCAACCAAATCCCGTCTCTATAGGATGACGGAAACAGATTAAGCACTTCTCGATCGTAACCCTCTATATCCTCACCGCATAAAATAAAGATACGATATTCACTTGTTCTTCCGTCAAAATCTTCAATCGAAACAACAACGACATTGCGGGACGTGTTAAGCTGTAACATGTCGTTTTCCATGGGCTTAGGGAGGCCGCTTCCGAGATTAATAATTCTATATTCCGAAGCGTAACCCTCCACTGTTGTCACCATTGGCTGAATCTCTTCTATGTCCCCGGAAGACACATATGCATAATCTCTGGTTGCCGAGTCAAATATCGGATAAATTGGTATGTTAGTATTATTCTTTGGATCGACGAGAGTCATCTCGGCCAAAAAGCCATTAATTGGTAAAAATCTCAAGTCCTGATACAAAAATTTGAGTTCTTGATCCAACGCATCTTTGCAAGCCACTTCTTCAGGCGGAATCTGTGTAATATCCGCGTATGGATTCACCGGCACCTGTCCAACATCATCAAGCACAGCCAAATATTCTCCAGCCGCATTGACTGCAACATCTCGAGACGTGATTATTGTGAATCCAATGTCCACTAAAGCAGTTTGAACATCCGGGCTACGTTCGACACAAAAGTAAAATGTGTTTCTCGGGTCGATAACAGTGCCAAGCAGTTGCTCTACGGCAACCGATTGCCGAACGCCTCTCAGTGTCTCGTAAGGCGAATTGTGTGCATCGTTGGATCCGATTTTATTGCCGTATATATCATAAAGCGTTACTTTGATATCGTCAGACATCGCAACAAAATTGATATATGCATTCGTATCACCGGCATCCATCTCAAACCATGCGCGATCCGCTCCCTCAAAAATCGCACCTGTACGTACCGAGCGATTGGGCACACCCAGGAAATCAGGAACAATTAATTCACCGCCCGTAACAACGACACCGCGGCCATCAGAGGTACGGAACAAAACTTTCACATTATGCTGCCCCGGAATCTCTTCCCTGGCATCCCAAGTCATCGTAAAAGATTGGTTGCCGTCTTTATCGCTTTCTATCTCCAGTGCACCGACTCGAAGCGTATTATCGACATAAAAGTCTGTTCTGGCTTGATCACCAGTCATTGTAATTGTTCCCGAAACACGACGAATGCCGAACGCAAAACCCTCTTCGTTCTGAAGCGGCGATGTGACTTCATAGTCTTTCAAAAAGGTCGCTTTCTCTTCCGAAAAGCCCTTTTGCGGTATGTATCGAGGCTTTAATTTAGTGATTACTTGCTCAATTACAAGATTGCGAGACGTCCCCAAAAGTTTTGCCTCGATACTCGGCGCGCTATCAATTTGACCATATGCTATATACGAGAGATCCCTTGAAAAGGCATCATCATCTCGGTTTTTCAAGAGGTATGACGATGACGTCAATTGCATTCGCACAAAATCAGACACAGAGAGTGTACCGTCTGAAAGCTCACTCAAAAAGACACCCGCCGTCCCGTCCATGCCTAAAACATACTCGGTTCTTTCAACAATTTGTCTGACTTCTTCAGTCACTTCTGTTGATTTTGTTGGTCTAAACAGCATAACCGCTTCGAGCAATAACAAAGCCAGCCCAATCACCGCAATAAAGACAGCAATATAGAGATATCGCTTGTTTCCACGCTTCGTCTTAATCATTGCTCACATCCGTAATATCATCCAAAGATTTTCCGTAAGCAGGTAAAAAGTGCTTCATAAAATAGGCAACTTCAGGAAGTTCAATGCGTTCAATTGATTGAATGACCGTTTCTTTTGCCGATAAAAATTCCTTGTTCCCCGTCATCTCTTCAGAGATACACTTTATGTATGCGCAGATTCGATCTGCCGCTTTAACGATTTTATGTGTCTCAATATTTATGCAATCATCTTGCTCGTTACAAAAAAATGAAGCGTATTCTTTTCGCATCGGTTCCGGAAGTAATCCCAATAACGTGAGAGAGGCCTGGTTCTCTACTTTTTTATATGCCTCTCGGATTTCTTCATTTCGATATTTAATCGGCGTCGGAAGATCCCCGGTGATAATTTCTGAAGCATCATGAAATAGTGCGATACCCATCACCTGTAATGGATCAATGTACGGCTGTTGCTTGGGAAAATAAGTCTTTCGAATCGTCGCTAAAGCATGCGCGACAACCGCAACATCCATACTGTGCTCTTTGAGATTTTCGGTGCGATTGTTGCGCATTAATCCCCATCGATTGATATATTGCATGCGATCAATCATGGCAAAAAATGAATGTTGCTTATCATATGCTGATTTATTGTCCTGAACGTCCATATTTGACCTCATACCCAATATATTTTCTCATAACATCTGGTCGCAAAAGAATCCGTCATGCCTGCAATATAATCCATGACGATCCGTGCGTCACTTTGCCCTTCATCTTTAAAAATTCGAGCAAAATCAATCAGTTCTTTGTATACGCTGTTGTCGGATTTCTCGGCTTTATCGGGATCCACGATGGATGCCATCAGCGCATCAAAAAGTGCCTCTACCGTGTTGGTGACACTTTGCTCGTATCTCTTAATCTTCTCCGAACGATAGATTCGATTCACATTTTCTTTAAGAAGCTCTTGCATCGCTTCCCCGGCATCCTCAGACATAATAATCTCATCCTTATTGAGACTATGATGGACAATATCTGCTACAAGGGTGTTGATAATTTGAGAATTGTTCTGGCCAAGGCGCGATCGAATCGCCGGTGGAATGTCCTCAAACTCAAGAATGCCCGCACGCGCAGCATCTTCAATATCTCTTCCGACGTATGCAATCTTGTCCGCGATACGCACGACACAACCCTCCAATGTTGCTGGTGTAGTATCCGCCGGCTGTGTATACAACATCAGTTGTTCAATCTTCTTATCTCGATTAGGAGTCAGTTTATATTCGCTATAAGTCTCTCCGCAATGCGAAACAATGCCATCTCGGACTTCGAACGTCAGATTCAAACCATTCTTATAGCCCTTATTTCGGCCGGCCAAATAATCCGCTACACGCAAACTCTGCATCTCATGATGAAAGAATAAAGATGAATCATATTTTTTGGCGCATTGATTGAGCGCTCTCTCTCCAGAATGACCAAACGGCGAATGTCCAATGTCATGTCCGAGCGAAATCGCCTGAACCAAGTCAATATTTAGATTCAGTGCCCTCGCAATGGTAGTTGCTATATAATTGACATAAATGACATGCTCAATTCGCGAACAGATATGGTCATTTTTCGGATTAAAAAAGACCTGTGTCTTGTGCCTCAGCCGACGAAACGCTTGTGAATATATGATACGACCCGTATCTCGCTCATATGGCGACCTTATAAGACAATTTTCTTCACCTGCCAAACGCCCTTGGCTACATTTGCTTTTAAAAGCATACGGAGAAAGATTGCTTTCACGCTCATCGCGAAGCATAGTCAAGAGCTCTCGGTCTCTTGGATTGTCGATGTAATCGGTCTTTGTCGGACCGATTTGGCGCTCGTATTCGGAGAAAAAATTTGGCTCCGGCGTTGTCGAATTCACCAAGATCACCTCCAATAGACAGATTATACCACTTCGGCCACGCTCTATTGCTTAGGTTTTTGCAAACGTGCCTGCTTTAGAAGCATGTTTTTTGTCGTCCCCTGGCCGAATTCAATGCTAACCAGAGCGTCTCCCGCTACTCTTTCGATTCGACGAACAACTCCGCGACCGAATCTCGGATGAACGACAGCCATACCACTTGATACTTCATCCGGACGCAAAAAAGCTTCAGAATTCTTCGCGGCCTTGGCTTCAGTGGCGCTCGCCACGACGGATCCCAAATAGGTCTTTGAATTCGTCGCCTCGCCGCTCTTGGCAGAGGCAACGAATCCGCCGCCTTGCCCGCCGGTGAAACCGCTTGACGATGCGGACCCAAACGAAGAGAACGGTGTCTGATACACTTGACGTGCGTTTCCGACACAAGACAAACAGGCCTTATCGATTTCTTTAATAAATCTCGACGGCTTAAGCGCTTGCGTCTGTCCGAACAACATCCTGCTATTCGCTGTTACGATAGAAAACCGCTTCTTGGCTCGCGTAATCGCGACATACATGAGCCGCCGCTCCTCTTCCAAGTCGTCCATACGCTCCATGGAACGCAAGCTCGGGAAAATGCCATCTTCAGCGCCGACAAGGAATACTACGCTGAATTCCAACCCCTTAGCGCTATGTATGGTCATCAATCGCACATAATCCTCGGACGGGTCATTTTCATCCCCTTGAGAATATAATGCTGCGTTTTCTAAGTACGCTTGAAGAATTCCTTGGAGATCCTTGGCATACACCGGGTCTTGCGGTTGCTCGAGAAGACCGCTTTCCGCAAGTGCATCTTCGCCTTCAGGCGGAATATCCGGCATGTTTTTCCGACGTTGCTCAAATTCGACTGCTTCCGACAGAAGCTCTCTCAAATTTTCGACTCGATCAACGGTCTCACCTTTCTTCTCCTTGGCATCTACGATCTCCTGAATCAATCCGGACTTGTCCTGAACATAATCGATGAAATCTGCAAAAGACATTTCATTCTCCGACAATCTCTCTCGAAAATCATCAATGATTCCAACAAAGCTCAATAAACGATCAGACGATCGCGATAGTTCGGGATACCGAAAGACGTTGTAGCAAATGTCATAACACGATGTATTGTTCTCCGCGGCCAAAGCCCGAATTCGTTCAACCGTGGTATCTCCGATTCCCCTCTTCGGCACATTTATGATACGCAGAAATGCATACTCATCGGATGGCGTCAGCGTTAATCTCAGGTACGCCATGATGTCCTTTATTTCTTTACGCTCGTAAAAACGCTGCCCGCCATAAACGCGATACGGAATGCCTTGCTCCCTGAGAGCCGACTCAATCGTACGCGATAAGGCATTCATACGATATAGAATGGCAATATCTCCATAAGAGCAGTAACCTGAGCGAACCAGACGCGATATCTCATTGACAACATAGTAAGCTTCGGCACCATGATGCTCCGCAGAATAATGAACCAGTTGGTCACCCTTTTCTATCTTTGAACGAAGCGTCTTGCTCTTTCGCTTTGTATTATTGGCAATCACACTGTTTGCTGCTTGAAGAATAGTGTGTGTCGAGCGATAATTTGTCTCAAGCTTAATGACCTTGGTATCCTTAAAATCTTTTTCAAAATCCAATATATTTCGAATATTCGCACCGCGAAAAGCATATATTGATTGATCATCGTCACCCACAACACAAAGATTCCGGTAGCGCTTCGCCAGCATCAAAATGAGCTTGTACTGTGCATGATTGGTATCTTGATACTCATCAACCAGAATATACTTAAACTGCTCTTGATAATAGGTCAAAACATCGGGATGCTTAGTCAGTAATTCAACCGCATAGTAGAGGATATCATCAAAATCCATGCAATCACTTCGCCTGAGTTTTTCAGCGTAAAGCCGGTAAACAGAAGCGATTTTTTGAAGTCTATAGTCTGAGCCGGCTTGCTTTGTATACTCCTCAACAGATATCAAATCATTCTTGGACCTGCTGATTTCTCCCAATACATTCCTCGGCACGAAAACTTTGTCATTCAAATCCATCTCTTTGATTGCTTCTTTGACGATCTTAACTTGGTCGTCTGAATCAATAATTGAATATCGGCCGGTGTATCCAATAAGCTCAGCATGCCGACGCAAAATGCGGGCAAACATTGAGTGAAATGTACCCACCCACATGTAATCCGCCGTGCTACCGATAATTTTGCGAATACGTTCTTTCATCTCAGCAGCAGCCTTGTTTGTAAACGTAATTGCCAGAATTGAAGACGGACGAACGCCCAGATTACGAATCAAATGTGCAATACGGTAAGTGATGACCCTCGTCTTGCCTGATCCTGCACCCGCCAAAATTAGTAAAGGTCCCAAGTGATGGGCAACCGCCTCTGCCTGTTCGGGATTCAAGCCCGCCAAAAGAGTCTCAGAACTAGTAAAATTCGCACCGCTTTCGTTACAATCTGTATTATCCAAAATCCTGCTCCATTCATATTTCTGTCGGTTTGTTTGTGAAGTGGTGTTCATTATATCAATCGGATACATGAGGAGCAATACCGCTATAGGGACACTATTCTGGCTCAATATGCTCATCCGAAAGTCGCGTATCGTCTCCGACAGCCAGTATAATTGAGCCCATGGTATCCTTGGCTCATATGATGGGACAAAATGAACAGATGGATTTCAGAACAAAAACAAGAGGCTATCCGAACGGACAGCCTCTTCGCACAAAAGACGGAACAAAATTTGAAAATCAGTAGGTTGGCTCTATCAGACCGTAATGTCCGTCTTTGCGCTTATAGATGACACAGACATTTCCGGTTTCGGCATTGAGATACACCAAAAAGCTGTGTCCGAGCATTTCCATTTGCAAGATGGCATCATCAGTCTCCATGGGGATAAGCTCAAAGCTTTTTCTCTTGATGATTTTCTTCTCTTCATATTCGGCATCATCGATGTCATCCGACTCGGGTAAAACATCTCGAAGGTAGTCCCTAACAAAAGAGTAATCCTTCTTCTGCTTTTCGATTCGTGTCTTCTGGCGACGAATCTGAGACTCGAGCTTATCAATCGTTCGATCGACGGCGTTTAAGATTTCTTCGTCACGCGCCTCAGCCCTGTAGACTCTGTTCTGAATTTTGAGTGTGAGCTCAACCTTTTTCAGCTCTCGCTCTGGGTGAATCTTGATATTGAACGAACCCTCTTCCCCAAAATGCTTTTCAAACTTCGCAAGCTTGGATTCGATCTTCTCTTCGAGTCTGTTTCCAATTTGGATACCATTTCCCTGAGTCGTGATCTTCATAGAATCACATCCTTCCAGCTTTAGTTCTTTCGAAATGCTATCTCCGATACATTACCCATAGGTAACAATGTCAGAAATTCATTTCTAAAGAGTCTTTTGAGTGTCTCGGATGGTACTCGAGGAGGTCTTTCAAGTGGCCTTCCGATCACTCAATTGGCTCTTTGTTAAATCAATTATATCTGAAGGATATGAAAAAACTTGTAACAAAGTCGAACGCGAAAAAAAACAATTTATGCTATAATAAAAAAAGCGCCGGTGGTCTATAGACCATCGGCACTTCTTAATAATCGAATTGCATTTATTCTGTCTTAGCTGTTTCTTCGGGAACCGCTTCAACTTCCGGTCCGTTTGTGCCATCCGGGCAATTTGTACATTCTGCATTAGGAATGTCCACATGCTTATCGGATCCTTCAGGAAATTTATTACCGCAAGAAGCGCAAAACGCATGCTCCAAAGGATTTTCTTTCTTACAGTTCACGCAAAGCTTCAGTCCTTTTTCAAAAAGAATCTTCAGTTTTTGTGCCTCAATATCGATATAGAGCTTCGAAATAGCGTCGCATCTTGCATTAATGTCTTTAGAAACGTCCGCTGCCGGGTCTTTGTACTGACCATAGTAGAGTCGTCCAATTTCATCAAAATAACTAACTATGGATGCATTTTTATCATCAATGCTCTTCTGAAGTTGAGCGATGGTCTTGGTCTTTGGATCAAAAAGTGCCATTTGATACTCCTCCATTCACGTGTCGCAACCGAAATACTTCTTTATTATATTATAACCTGATTGGTAGAAAACACAAATACGTGAAACGATAGTAAAATATGAAAAGCTCTCTGCAAATAAATGCAGAGAGCCTTAGCATTATCGAATAAAATCGAATTATTGAGCGTCAACCTTTGCCATGTGCTCAATGAGCTCAATGACCTTGTTGGAATAGCCCCACTCGTTGTCATACCATGATACGAGCTTAACAAAATTAGCATTCAAAGCAATACCTGCGCCTGCATCAAAGATTGATGTGCGAGCATCGCCGATGAAGTCAGAAGATACAACCATATCTTCGGTATAACCGAGTATGCCCTTCATCTCATTCTCAGAAGCCTTCTTGATTACTGTTTTGATCTCATCGTAGGTTGCGCCCTTTTCAAGACGAACGGTCAAATCAACAACAGACACATCAGCGGTAGGAACACGGAAAGCCATACCTGTGAGCTTGCCGTTGAGCTTCGGGATAACCTTGCCAACTGCCTTTGCAGCACCGGTGGAAGAAGGAATAATGTTGAAAGCTGCACCACGGCCGCCTCTCCAATCCTTCTTGGAAGGACCGTCAACGGTCTTCTGTGTCGCGGTTGTTGCGTGAACAGTAGTCATTAAGCCCTCAACGATACCGAAGTTATCATCAATAACCTTGGCCAAAGGAGCCAGACAGTTCGTTGTGCAAGAAGCATTGGAAACGACCTTCATGTCCTTGTTGTACTCGCTGTTGTTAACGCCCATGACGAACATCGGAGCATCAGCAGAAGGAGCAGAAATGACAACCTTCTTCGCGCCACCATCAAAGTGAGCTGCTGCCTTGTCAATGGTTGTGAAAACACCTGTAGACTCTACGATGTAATCTGCGCCAACGCTTCCCCATGCAATCTCCGAAGGATTCATGCTTGCAAAAACCTTAATCTTGACGCCCTCGACGACGATGAAATCCTCACCGACTTCGATTGTGCCCTTGAACTGTCCATGAACTGTGTCGTAACGGAGCATATACTCCATGTACTTGGGATCGATGAAAGGATCATTGATTCCGACGACCTCAACATTCGGGTTTGCTACTGACGCACGAAAAACCAATCGGCCGATACGTCCAAAACCGTTAATACCAATCTTAACTGTCATATTCTTTCCTCCTAATCATTCCCTGTCAGACAGGGTAATTCCTACGTAATGGCGCTTTGCACCAGAAAGATTTTACCTCAAACACGCCTTGATTACAACCAATCCGAAAGACGAAAAGCACAAAACAAGCAAATTTTGTATTGATTCACAAAGTAATCGCCAAATGAAAATCAAACCATTTTCGGAGACGCATGAAGCCACTTGATAGGTATCTTCTCGGCCGCATATTTTTCTTCGAACTCAGTGCGAATGTTCGACACATTAAATGGCGACTGATGCAAGTCTCTTGTCTGCTCCAGGACTTGAAAACCTGACACCGAAAGTTCTTCAAGCGAAAAATCAAAAAGCATCTCGCTATCTGTTTTAAAAAACACCTCACCATCGTCCCTTAAAATGGACTTGTAAATCTCAAGACAGTTGCGATGCGTCAATCTTCTCTTCGGCTTGTTTTGACGTGTCCAGGGATCGCAGAAATTAATGAAAATGACTTCCGCTTCACCAGGCTTAAAATACTCGGACAACCCAACAACATCCGCACACACGAAATAAATATTTCTGCACTCGTTTCGCAGCGCATTTTCCATCGCCAGCAAAATCACCGTCGGTTCTTTTTCAAATGCGACAAATAGTCGATTCGGATGACGCTTAGCTTGTCCGACGACAAAATCCCCCTTGCCGCAACCCAGCTCAAGCATGAGCTTCGTACTTTTTTCATAACCACAAACTTGTCGCCAGCGACCTCGATTTATCATAGGCTCGTCAAAATATATCGACCGGCACGCCTCCATCCGCCGATCCATATTCTTCTTTTTTCTCATTCTGGGCATGTCTTATTCTCCCGGTTTACATATTTATTTATCAAACAGTTCTGGATTTTATCATATCCTTTGAGGTGTTTGTATAGTTTCCCTTTGCGAATAACCCGATCCTCCGAATTTCTGTATCTGAAATCACAACCAAATAATCTCGTATCCAGTGAGATAACCTCATCAATAAAGTGAACCGTTAGTCCGTTTGAATTTGATCTTTCCGACCTGCCTTCGGATAAAAGAGCTTCGATATCCCGCTGAAATTGACTTGAACTGTAATACTCAATTCTTTTTGCAGCGCTATCTGCATTTCCGGACGTCACATCTCGAATGGCATCAAATCCCAGATTATTGGGAAATCGAGAAAAACGGACCTCTCTTTCAGGTATCGACAATGTCAAATAAAGAATTGTCTCCTCACGTTTCGTATCCAACGGCGCCTGTTCCGAGTCAGAGTCTTGTCTTGATGTCGAAGCCTGTGACCCGTTAGAATATGAACGAATCACAAATGCGTGCAACATTGATGTATCGAGATAGAATCCGCGTATAATCATCCATAAACTCGACGCCAGAGTCACTCCAACCACTGCAACACAAGCAACAAGCATAGGAAACAACAAGCGATCTTCAATAAGCCATAGCACGAAAGCCAAGAGTAACCCTGTCAACAGAAAGGCTGTGCCGAAGGTCTTTGACGCCGGATACCGTATTTTGTTTTTTGGTGATTGATAAAGGTCCACTTCTTCATACACTCCGTTCAAAGAACGTCAAGCTTACTCGGGAATAATCCGTGTCGCAATTGCAGCCGATTCCATCGCATCTTTGGCATAATAGTCTGCGCCGACATCTCTAGCAACATCCGCCGTGAGCACGGCACCGCCGACCATGATTGGACAATCACAGCCCTCCTTCTTAAGTGCTTTGATTGTGGCATCCATATAAACAACAGTCGTCGTCATTAGCGCAGAAAGGCCAATAAGCTTAGGATGATAGGTCTTGAAAGCTTCAACGACGCGCTGAACCGGAACATCTTTTCCAAGATCAACGACATCAAATCCATAACTCTCTAATACCACCTTCACGATATTTTTCCCGATGTCATGCACGTCGCCCTCAACCGTAGCAATGACAACAGGGCCACGTTTCGGACCGGTGCTACTCTTTGCAATTTCATTATTGATCTCGACAAACGCCAGTTTGGCCGTCTCGGCAGACGAAATCAACTGTGGGAGAAAAATAGTACCCTTTTCATATCGATTACCGACCTCGCCGAGTGCGGGAATAATTTGCTCATTAATAATCTGCATAGGATCGGATTTCACCAATTCAAACCTAACCCGATCCACCGCGGCGCCCTTACGACCGGCAACGATAATCTGAGTCAAAGAGCTGTCTTCGTCGTCAATTCGAGCTTCCAACTCAATTGAAGTTTTTGCAATATGCTGTGATCCAGCGATATGGACCTGATCTGCCGCATGTTTATCTACATAAACCGAGCTGGCAACATCGTGTCCTGAGAGCACCTCAAATGCATCAATACTGTCCATTAATGGTTTTTCAAGCGGATTCATGATTGGCATGGACAACCCTGCTTGTAGAGCCATCAACAAATATGCTTGGTTGATGAGCAATCGATTCGGCAAACCAAAAGAAATATTACTCAACCCCAGAACAGTACAAAGACCCATTTCCCGAGTCATGTATGTTATGGCCTCAAGAGTCTTATCCGCCGCATCCTGTTGTGCAGAAACCGTAAGACACAAGCAATCAATAACTATGTCTGATCGGTCAATGCCATATTTTTCTGCACAATCCACGATACGCTTCGCAATCTCAATGCGTTTTTCTGTGGTTTCTGGGATGCCATCTTCGTCCAGTGTCAATCCGATAACTACGCCACCGTATTTTTTAACAATCGGAAATACTTCATCCATGACTGCAACTTTGCCGTTAACAGAATTGATTAGTGGCTTTCCGTTATATTGCCGACACGCTTGTTCCAGAACAAGCGGACTGGAACTGTCAATTTGAAGCGGTACCGAAAGAACCTCTTGCAATGCATAGACGACTTTTTTCATCGTAACCGCTTCGTCAATACCGGGCACACCCACGTTAACATCCAGAATATGTGCGCCGGCTTTAACTTGAGACAGGCCTTCTTGCAGGACAGCATCGATGCGCTGAGCAAGCAAGGCCTCCTTCAATTTCTTCTTGCCGGTCGGATTCAACCGTTCACCGCAAACGATGGTTTTCTCGCCAAGCGTTACACAATCAATGCCGCTCGCAACTCTGGTTTTTTTCCGAACGGACCGACGAGCGACCGTACGGTCCTCAATAAGCGAGAGACACTGACGAATGTACTCCGGCGTCGTTCCGCAACAGCCGCCAAAGCAACTGACACCGGCATCGACAAAACGCTTGATGTATTTTGCAAACTCCTCCATCGACACATTGTATGTCGTCTGATTGTTCGCATAGACCGGAAGACCGGCATTGGGTTCGACGATGACAGGAATCGTGGCAATCGACAAAATTTCCATGACGATCGGCTCAAGTTCCTTGGGCCCGAGAGAGCAATTGACACCCAGACAATCCACCCCTAAACCTTCAAGGATGGTGACCGCTGTCAGCGGCGAAGCGCCGGTCAGCGTCCTCTGGTTCTCATCGAATGTCATCGATGCAAATATAGGCAAATCGCTGTTTTCTTTGATCGCCAGAATCGCCGCCTTGATTTCCAGCGTGTCGCTCATCGTCTCGATCAGAACTGCATCTGCTTGGTCTTTGGCAATTAAGACCTGATCCTTGAAAAGTGAGTAAGCCTCATCAAATGACAGCGTCCCCATCGGCTGCAAAAGTTGTCCGATAGGTCCAATATTATAAAACATATACGTATTTCTATGTATTCCAAGACGATTACAGCGCGCTTTTTCAATCTCGATCGCTTTATGCGCATTGCTGATTGCTGCATCTATCACCTCTTTAACTGAGTATGAGCTATCCTCAAGATGGTAACGATTGGCACCCAGAGTATTTGTCAGTATACAGTTTGCGCCACTTTCAAGGTATTCCGAATGAATGTCAACAATCCATTCCGCATGATCAATGTTTGCATCCTCAGGTCGTTCTCCGGGCCGTATACCCTTTATATGGAGTTGAGAGCCCATCGCACCGTCAAACACCAACAGTTCCTTGCCGAGAGTCTCGCGAAGTTGCGCTCTTCTTTTTATGATGTGATCTTGTAACATACGGTCCCCTTCTTTCTGTATTCGCAGTGATCCATTAACTTACATCCGTCACAAGAACGCTTGAGTTGCATATCCTTTTCTCCAATACCGACAATGCCTGTGATGGACTTTTGAGGCACCATCAATAGTGAAGAAGTCAGTGACAACCCGATGCGCTTCCCCGCTTCTAACACCCGTAACAAGTCTTTCTGCATGGTCAGTGGCACATCACCATAACCGGGGCTGAAACGGAAGGTATAGTGCTCAAAAGGCAAGCTCGCTTGTAATGTATCACAAACATCCTCGATGAGCGCACTGGCTACGGCATCCATAATAATCATACGTGTCGCGTCGGTCTTAGAATAGTAACGCAATTTACGATCAATGGAAAGTCCCAGAGTCGCACCGATGAGCATCACATCGCGACTCTGAGCAAGGAGATGCTTGATATCCTTCGTGTTCAAATCAATCTCAGCGGGAATATATATCGAATCATCCCGTCGCTCAATTGAAAAAATACGATGAACCGTCTTGGGCTCAGCTACTGCAATCGTTTCTTCAATTACTGCGTCCACCAGTTGCATCTGATCCTCAGGGATACTTTGACCGCTATGACCAAGATAGCGCAACGCTTCGCTTTTGATGCTCATCTATATCTCCTTAACGAAAAGTCAAACATTGATACTGTGAAAAACGTCAATATAAATATCATAATAATTATAGAGAAGAAATACAATAAAATGGTTTATATTATCATTTTTACGATCTAAACAAGATAATATGCCCAATATGTGATGCACATCATGGATAATCTATCACTTTTACCATGCAGTTCAGACCCCAAATAATATATCTCCGCAACTCTTGAACTGCTTGAAAATAAATAGTTTGTAACACTGTTACTCACTAAACTCAAGACTTAATTCGTCAATTATTCGATAGTCGATAGCGTTGATGCATTATTTACTTCATCAATGAATTGATTCACAACATATCCGGCCATAATGAGTCCAACCACCGATGGTACGAATGCAATACTTCCGACCGGGCGTTTCACCTTTCCGGTTCGCTTAACTTCAGATTCGTCTGCGTCTACGTCGAACTCATTCGTTGACGGCATTTCTTTTGAATATACCACCGGAATATGCGTGATACCGATTGCCTTGAGTCGGCGGCGCATGATTTTCGCCAATGGGCACACACTAGTCTTTGACAAATCATCGATTCGAAAACCGGTGGGGTCCAATTTGTTGCCGGCGCCCATAGCAGAAATAATCGGCACATTGAATCGGTACGCCTCGGAAATAAGGAACACTTTACTGTCGATGGTATCAATTGCATCGACGACATAATCGACCTGCGAAAAGTCGAAAGCTTCTTTACTGTCTTCAGCGAAAAATATCGGATAAGTGATAACCTTCGCATTGGGATTAATATCAAGAATCCGCGCCCTCATGACATCCGTCTTGAGTAACCCGACCGTGGAATGCAGTGCAAGAAGCTGTCGGTTGATGTTTGTCTTGTCAACGACATCCTTATCAATTAAATGGATTATACCGACACCGCATCGAGCCAAAGCCTCAGCAGCGAATGAGCCCACACCCCCGATGCCGAATATCGCAACAGATTTGGTATTTATTGTCTGAATGGCTTTATCTCCGAGCAACAGTCTTGTGCGATCGAACCAATCGGGGTCCATTGTACTCATAAATCCGCCTTTACAACATTAATAATCAGACCTCTTCGCTATATGAAAAAGTCACTTACATATCTTACGAAAAATCAATCAAAAGATAAACCTCTGCAGAATACGTTACCGATTCATCCGTGACTGATGCGCTTAATCTTTGGAAAACAACAGTAACCGAGCCGCCATCAAAAAGCGTGGTCAGTCGCATTTCATCTTCCGTGAGAAGCGAAATCTTCGTAACATCGGTGACCTTGTTCGCAATGAATTCATTCATCGACACAACCAACAATTCCTGCCCGTCTTCACGAGTCAGCCGAACAAGGGTATCTGCCTCGACATACATAATTTCTGCGAAGTGCGTCGCTCCGGATGAGTCTTCGAGCGAATATTTTTGTTCTCGACCGTCGTATTTTTCTGACATTTGAAAATCGAAGTAGAGATGCGGAATAACATAATCCGCTCCATCCACCTTCCAAACCTCGGACTGCGGACCATACCACTCATAATATTCGGGTCGCCCGGAAACCGGATCTCTTCCCGGGTCATTCGGCTCATACCAAAATATCGCATTGAAGCCCGTTCTATTCTGAAAAACGGTATTGTCGTATACATCAAAATTGTCATTTATGACTTTCTGAAGTTCCCCTTCGGTTGATAGTGTCGCTAATGTGGTGCTGATAATAAAACGATCCTGCTGAGTCGCAGGCGCGCCCGGAATCATTTTTTGGTCCTCCCACATATCGTTTCTCTCAAGTACTTTGATGAGCAACCGGCTCTGGCTTTTCATCGTGACCGGATAAAAACCGACCCCCGGCAAAATGGACACGAATAACACACCCGCCAATACTAATGGTGCTACGACGAGTTTTTCGCGCTTAACGAAAGAAGTAACAATGGCAAACAAAATTACATATGCGCAAAACACAATCAAAAAATAGTCCGCGTAACCGATACCGAGATCGTAGACTTCTCGAAGTTCGATAATCAAGTGGTAAAGAGACAAGACACCGGCCCACTTCGGGAATATGAGAGAGAATAACTGCGATACTTTTCCTTCGACGTTTTGAATTGAAAAATACACGAACAGCACCGCCACAGAGAATATCAGGACAATACCATGGAAGTTCCCCCCGCCCGGCGCTTGAAATGGCGAGCGAATAAGATAAAGAATGAGAACCAGACCATATATGGCTGTCAGAGGCACCATGACATAGAGTAATACGACTCGAAAGAAAGAAGGGATTGACGACTTCCTGTTTTCATTTTCAATATCTGCGCCTTCTCCACTACGAAAAGAGAATTGATTAGAAGCGAAAATGATTGGGGCGATGAACGAAAAGACCCATGCTGCAAGATAGCCGTATACTTTAGGATCAATCACCACTAAAAGAAAATTAATCGCAAGCAAAATCAGCGAAATGCCGCCCCACAAAACGCCCGAAAAAAACAGTGTAAAAAACAATGCTTTGAGTACAGACATGAATACATCTTCAAAAGGCTTTTTGAAAAGAAGTGTTTGAAGACACATATACATGATAAAAAGCAATAAAACAAAAAGAATAAAATACGTTATGAACGCTTCGGATTGATCAATATCAACCCCTCGCAAACGCTCATACAGTTTTAGAAAAAAGAAATATCCGATGCCGAAAACCGGTGCTCCGACGTAGATGAGCAACCTCTGAATGGCGACTCGATTTGTTTTTAAAGACAGCAACGGCAAAATGAGCGACACTATCGCCGAAGCAACGCACGTCAGAATAAGCCCCATCCATATGTCTCTCCCATATATTTGTGCAGTAAACAGGATTGACAAAACAAACACCGATAAAACATACATCGGATTTCTTGATACCGTATCGAGCAAGCTTTTCGATTGACTCCTGATAAAGTTTAGACCGCCGCGGCTCATATTATCTCCCCTACTTCCCTCGCTATTTATATAAAAAAAGCAAAAAGAAACGATGCAATTGTATAATTACACTTTACAACCGCATCGCCGCTTTGTCTAACAAATCTCGTCGTTTAAACTTTGAATCCACGCAATCGCAACGCATTACTGACCACCAAAATAGAGCTCATGGCCATCGCAAATCCGGCGAACATCGGATCAAGAAGCGGTCCTCCAAAAAGATACAACACGCCTGCAGCAACGGGTATGCCGACCGTATTGAAAATAAACGCCCAGAACAGATTCTGCTTAATATTTCTGATAGTTGCCTTACTGAGCGCGACGGCAACGACGATCTCGTTCGGGTCACCTTTCATCGCGATGACATCCGAAGACAGTGCAGCAATATCCGTGCCGGTACCGATGGCCATACCAACATCCGCAACCGCTAAGGCCGGCGCATCATTGATACCGTCCCCGACCATCGCCACGAGTCGGCCGCCTTCCTGTAATGACTTTATTTTATCCGCCTTGTCTTGTGGCATCACTTCGGAGAGGGTCTCGTCCACACCAATTTGTGCTGCAACCGCTGTTGCCGTTTTCTTGTTATCACCGGTAAGTAAAACGGTATGTATGCCCATTTTTCGAAGCGCCTGAACGGCCTCTGCCGCTCCATTTTTGATCTCATCCGATACCGCAAACGCACCGACTACATAACCGTCTATAGCGGCTAGCAATGTGGTTTTACCGGACTCTGCGAACGCCGTCACATACGATTCTGAAGCAGTCGTATCAATACTTCTTTCGGCGAGAAAAGCCTCATTCCCAACCAAAATCTCGTGTCCGTCAACTTTAGCCCGAATGCCTCTCCCGGGAACAGCTGTGAATTCCTCGGGCTGAGAAATCGCAATTCCCTTTTTTACGGCAGCAGAAACAACAGCGCCGCTGATAGGGTGTTCTGAAGCACTTTCCGCAATCGCAACCATTCGAAATACGCCTCGTTCATCGATATTATTTATATTCGCATTTTCGATAAAGACAAAATCCGTCATTATCGGGCGTCCTTCAGTCACGGTACCTGTCTTGTCAAATACAATGGCCTTAATTTTTCCCGTCGTCTCGAGTGCCTCTCCACCTTTAAATAAAACACCAAGCGACGCTCCTTTTCCGGATGCGACCATAATTGCCGTCGGCGTAGCAAGCCCCAGTGCACACGGACAAGAAATGACCAAGACGCTGACAAAAACTTTGAGCGCAAAATCAACCGTTTGATTGGACACTAGCCAAGCTAATCCGGAAAGGACCGCAATCCCAAGCACTACAGGAACGAAGAAAAGCGAAATACGATCGGCCAGGCGCGAAATGGGTGCTTTTTGAGCTTGTGCATCCATGACGAGCTGAATGATTTGAGACACCATCGTGTCTTCTCCGACGCGAGTAACACGCATAACAATGCGCCCGTCAACATTGACACTGCCTCCAATCAATGGACTCTCGGGTTCCTTTCTGACCGGCATGCTTTCTCCGGTCACTAAAGCCTCATCCACAGAAGATATCCCCTCTTGGACCACACCGTCCGCAGGAACCGATGCGCCGGGGCGTATAAGGACATAGTCACCTACAGAAAGTACCGAAACATCGACGGTTTGCACGTCATCTCCCTGCAATCTTTCGGCGGTTTTAGGTGTCAGACTCATAAGCTTCTGAATTGCATCGGACGTCTTACTTTTGCTTCCAGCCTCCAAATATTTCCCAAGCATAACTAATGTGACCACCACTGCGGCAGATTCAAAATAAAGTTGATGAACCATCATGTAATCCCCTGCAATGATTTTCACAACTGCATAGACCCCATATAGAAATGCGGCTGACGTACCGATCGCAATCAGCGAATCCATGTTCGGTGATCTTTTAATCAAGAGCTTGAATCCCCGAGTATAAAATCGATGCCCCGCTATTAATACCGGAACGGAAAGAAATAATTGAACCAACGCAAACCGTAACGGGTGGTCGTGCATGTCCAAAAATGGAGGAATCGGTAACCCACCGAACGGAAGCATGTGCGACATAGCTAAATAGAAAAGAGGCACAGTAAACAGAATCGCCACAACAAGCCGCTTTCTGATTCCCTTTGCCTCTTTATCGAGTTCAGGGGTCAACGTCCGTGCACCGCCTTCGGTCACATCCGTCAGCATATATCCAGTCGAATCAATGCGTCTTTTTATTTCATCTCCGGTAATAACAGCCTCATCAAACCGAACCTGCAACATTTCTGTCGCAAGATTGACTTCACAGGACTCAACGCCTTCCAACGCCTTACAAGTCTTATCAACATACGCAGCACATCCCGCACAGGTCATTCCGGAAATTTTATATCTTTTATCATTCACTGATATCACCTCATCGTAGAATTGTATTTGCACACATTTATAATATAAGTCTTTTGGAGAATAAGTTGTACCATCGGATACATTTCATACAAAAAGCGTCGGATATAGACTATCCGACGCTTTAATCCTATGATTTAGAGATATTTATGCTTTTGTTTTCTTATCCTGTGTCTCTTTTTCTTTCTGTGCGGGCAAAATCAAATTCAAAATAATACCGGACAGGGCCGCGAGAGCCATTCCGGAGATTGCGGTCAACTCGGTCACTTGGAAAACGGCGCCGCCGAGTCCTAGTACCAACATGACCGCCGGAATGATAATATTACGCGTCTGATTAAAGTCAATCTTGGCCTCTGCAATAACACGAAGACCGTTTGCAGCAATAAATCCAAAAAGAATAATGCTGATACCGCCCATGACCGGTTGCGGAATCGCTGCAATGAGGTCTTTAATCGGCTTAAGGAAAGACATTAATATCGCGATGATCGCCGCACCGCCTGTAACATAAACCGATCCGACCTTGGTCAATCCGACAACGCCGGTATTTTCACCATATGTCGTATTGGCAGGACCACCAATCATACCGGCGAAGAACGTCGCGACACCGTCACCCAAAAGCGTGCGATTGAGACCCGGCTTCTGTAGAAAATCGCGATTGCAAATTTTACCGAGGACAGTGTGATCACCGATGTGCTCCGCAATGGTCACAAACGCGATGGGCAATATAGCAAGCGTTGCAGAAAAATCAAGCGCATAGAGTGTAAATGGACCGACCTCTTTGGCATCTGTCGAACCAAACGGCAGCATGATTTTCGGGACTTCGAAAATATGTCCCTTGGAGATATCCTTTCCGATGGCAATCAAATTATCAAGGACCATCGTCTGCTCGCCGGCGCCCATGTTGAATATTAAGTCAATAACAATCGCCGAGGCAAATCCAATACCAATCCCTGTGATGATGGGAACAATTTTGAAAAATTTCTTAGCGTGAACCGCAATCAGTGCGGTCGATAGCATCGAAATGAGCGCAACAACCACATGCTGCGGGTTCATCCCGCCCTCCGACGGCGCCAATCCGGCCATTCCGACTGCAGTCCCTGCAAGTCCAAGTCCAATAACCGCAATCATCGGACCGACAACGATGGGAGGCAGAATCACGGTCAGCCATGACTTGCCAACAAAAGTGACGATGATAGCAATCACTATATATACCAAGCCAATACCCATCAAGCCCGTAGCCGCAGCCGCGAAATTCGGCCGCCCGCTGGTCGTCTCAATAGCCAACGCAGAAACGATCGCCGTAATGTATGCAAAGGAGCTGCCGAGATACACAGGAACCTGTGCCTTTGTGAATAAGATATAGATCAACGTGCCGATTCCGGATGCCAACAAGGCCGTGTTGACCGGTAGTCCGGTTAAAAACGGCACCAATACGGTTGCACCAAACATTGCAAAAACGTGTTGGAAACTGAGAATGACTCCCTTTCCGATGCCAGGCTTCTCTCTGATGTCAATGATGAGATTATTTTGTTCTGCCATACGTCCCCCCTGATACTCTTTTAGCCGATTGATTCAGCCCCGTGCCAAATCCTCTTGACCACTAGATAAATTTTAACGATAAAAGCCCGATGATGCAACGAAATCAGGCGTTTTTAGACACAAATTTTCTAGTTTTTTTAAATTCGAAGACGAAAATCAGGCATTTTTTACTCTATATGTTCAAGTTGCCCAAGCAATAAATCTTGCCCTGTGCATTAATCAGTTACGAGCACCATTATTCAACGAGCGGTGATGAAACAAATTCGATTTTTTCGACTCTGTCTTGCAAAAAAAATGCAAAAAAAACGCGCGCATAACAATTGACAACATACCCCTTAATCTGTACAATTGCATGGCGGGTCATGCTTTGACTCATTACGGTAAGGCAATTTGGAGAGATGGCTGAGCTGGTCTAAGGCGCACGACTGGAAATCGTGTGATGGCTAATACCCATCCGAGGGTTCGAATCCCTCTCTCTCCGCCACATAGGACCGAGCACCGATTTTTTCGAGGCTCGGTTTTTTCGTTCAGATGAATTTGCAATAAAGCACTGCCGTTATCGGATGCACGTATCAAAAGCGACTATTCAATTTTTTGTGAATACTATAGGATTATCGTTGCGTTATTGTGCGGTGTCTTCCAAAATAACATATAATTCAATACATCAAACGATAGGAAACACAAATGCGACTCATTAATAAAATACTCGGTAAGTTCATACGTTCCTTCACAAAATTCCACCGTGCCGTTCTGGACGGACTGATTTACATAATCGAAACGGGTGTCCTCTTGTCGAAAAGCTTCATCAAGGGATGCCTTTTTATTCTCGGCATCGGCGGCTGCTTGTTTTTTATTCTATTACTCGGGCCCTTGGGTGAACTACTCTTCTCTCATCCGATTATTTTGCTCATCCTTTTTCTCATCGTCATTTTTCCGATACTCGGTGCCGTGTCTGTGTCATATCTCAACGAATACAAAATCATCAGTGTCGCCTATCTTGAGAACCTCTCTGCATCATTACTAGACCCGGAACATCATCAGTATCAGAAATATAAGTTTTTCAAGAATAAGCGGCAACAAGAGAAAGCCGACCAAGCCAGAAGAGCGCAAGAACGAAGAGATGCGCAACAGCGCATGTGGGAGGAACGCTTCCGCCAGTGGCAAGGCTTTTCGGGCGGATACGGATATTCTTCGGGTTACGGCGGTCAGTCATCCGGTTCAACTTACGCTAATCCCTACGAAGAATTTAAGAACAAATACGAAAATAGTTGTAAGGCATTAGGTATCGTCACAACCACTGACCCCAGTCGAATTAAGCTTGCCTATCGAAAAATGGCAAAGCAATATCATCCGGACGTGAATAAAGCGCCGGATGCCACGCGACGCTTTCAAGAGATTAGTGAAGCTTATGAATTCCTCAACGAGGATAATATCGCACGCTACAAACGAATGGGATCTCAGTAAATCCGATAGTTCCCACTTAATGCAAGCATCGCAAACAGATAAAGACAGTTATCATAATATCGACGGTCTCCCTCTCGTAGCGGCGTGTCCCAGAACTTTTGCACACATTCGCGCGCATACTGATTCTCTGAAGCCAGGGACGCCTGCGCATTCACAGCAATCATCGCGACTGGGTGTAGCGCCTCTCCCTCGATAATCGTACCGTCAATGGCATAGATACCGTATGGATGATCCGCGACTGTCTCGCAAAAAAATCGTTGATGATTCGCTGCAATCGTCTTGAATCGAGCATCCGCTCCAAACCACGCCCAATCCAGCGCAACGTTCGCAACTGTACGATACGCATCACTG